>JANOZW010000286.1:0-3138 GCA_031429575.1 Ferruginibacter sp. | reverse complement strand
AAAAATAAAATGAAAAAAAACCTTATAAACCTAAAATATACAATACTATTGATTAGTAGTGTATGTATCATGAAAAGTACCTTTGCGCAATCTCCTTCTACGCTCGAACTAACTAGAAGTGGTGGAGGTATAACCACAGGTCCAAGTACTACTCCAGTTGTGGGGACGTTTTTGAATGATGCATTGAATGCAGATATAAACACGGTTTATAGTTCTTATGCTCCTTCGTTAACGGCTACAGTTAGCTATAGAAATCAACTAAGAAGCACTACACTTACGGGTACTTCTACTGTTGTTAATGGAATGCTGTTTGGCGCTAGATTATCTGATGAAATATCTGCAACTGGTCCTCAAGTTGTTGGTTCTACCAAATTATACAACTTTTTTGGTGCTGCTATACCTGCAGGAAGACCCACAAATGCAATGTTCTTATCTAGTCCTACTTTTCCCGCTGCCAATTCACCTATCGTTGGTCCTTCTGGTTCTCCAAATGGGCTAGATCGTTCTATTGATGCTGAAAATAATTCTTTAGCTACAGGACCACTTGGTAATGACGGAAACTATGGTTTTGCTTTGTTCAATACTGTTGAACCTTTGTACGATGCTAATCTTGCTAAAGATGGTCGTTATGAATTTGGGGAATTGGTTATAAGATTCAACAGACCTGTTGTAAATCCTGTGATTCACCTTGCAGGAATGGGCGGAAGTTATAGCTTTCAGCCAATACTACCCGTAAATGCTCCAAGACAGATTTCTTACTTTACTACAGAATTAGAACTACAAACCTTAGGTTTAACTTCTACATTACGTGCAGGAAACTCAAATATTAATTTATCAGGAAACAATATCTTGAACAGTTCTACAACTCCAAATGCAGGTTGTTACGAAGATGGGAGTACTACCAATGGTTTCTCTAACTATGGTGCAGCTTCTGGTAGTGTTAGAATCAATGGAACAGTTACGGAATTGGTTTATAAAGTCTTTGTTAGAGGTGCTGCTGCTTCTAACTTTAATTTCTCTAAAGTTCAAGCTGACATAACTTCTGCTAGTAGAGATCCATTTAACGGTGATTTATATTATTTAAGCATAAGTTTAGACAAACCTACTCAACAAATTTCTGGAAACATATTCGTTGATAGAGATGGTTTAACAGATAATAATATTAACAAATCTGCAGGTGTTAATAACCTAAAAACAAATTTAGGGGGCTCTTTATTTGCTAATTTATTAAATACTGCTGGTCAAGTTGTAGCAAGTATTCCTGTTAGCAATGATGGCGTTTTCTTATTTGATAATGTACCTGTAGGAACCTACTCAGTACAATTAACTACCAATGCTAGTTCTGGTACTTATGCTTCGCCAGCTGTAGCACCTGCTACAGTATTGCCTACAGGTTGGGCTAATACAGGTGAGTTTGTAGGAAATGTAGCCGGAAATGACGGTACAGTTAATGGCACATCTTCTAATGTAGTTGTAGGTTCTGAAGATATTAAAGTAGAAGTAAACTTTGGTATTGAGCGTTTACCAGAATCAAATAGCTATGTAACATTTATTACTAGGCCACAACTAAATTCGGTAATTACTTTAAATGGCACAATGCCTGTTTTGAGTGGTAGCGATCCTGAAGATCAACCAGTACCTGGTTCATTATCAGGTAAATCTTTAAGAATAGATACTTTACCAAACAATGCAACATTATTATACGCAGGTGCTACAGTTTTTCAAGGTCAAGTAATTCCAAATTATGACCCTGCACTTTTACAAGTTAAATTTACTAATCCTGGTGCAGGTTTAACGGGTATTGTTCTTTTCAACTATTCATATATTGATGCTGCAGGATTAGCTGATCCAACTCCCGCAACTTATACTATTAGATGGCCTGATATTGGAATATTGCCAATTGTTTTA
This sequence comes from Ferruginibacter sp., assembly GCA_031429575.1. Classification (GTDB taxonomy): domain Bacteria; phylum Bacteroidota; class Bacteroidia; order Chitinophagales; family Chitinophagaceae; genus Ferruginibacter. The sequence goes on along the minus strand of JANOZW010000286.1, from coordinate 1,230 downwards.
TCTGATTTCACGGGAGTTAAAAATAATTGTAATGCTGACCTAAACTGGAAAACATCATCGGAATTAGATTCTGATAAGTTTGAAGTAGAGTTTAGTACCACTACAAATACTACTTTTAAAGCAATCGGAACCATTGGAGCTTCGGGAAATAGTACTATAACAAAGAACTACCAATTTAATTACTTTATGGAATCAGGTGTTAATTATTACTTCCGCCTTAAAATGTATAAAAAAGATGGTACGTTTACTTATAGCCAAATTATTGCACTTGGTTGTGTAGATACTAAAGCTCCAATAGCAATAATACCTAACCCAAGCAATACTGGTTTTTTCCGTATTACAGGAATGGCGAAAGGTAAAAACACTGTTTCTATATATAGCAACGATGGTAAATTGATTAGAACAGAAAATGTAATTAACAACAAAGATGTTAATATCAGTAATTTAGCTGCGGGTACTTACGTTATAAGAATCCTAAACGAAAATGGTACTGCATCTGTAGAAAGATTGGTTAATTATTAAGCAATATGAAAACCAATGGCATCTAACCATTGGTTTTCTTTTATATAAATTGAGTCTACCTTTATACACACAACACAAAAATGCCTCCTAATTTTAGGAGGCATTTTGCTTTAATAATTCCATCAACAATTTTGCAATGTTATGATAATAAGTTACTTTTATACGGTATTTATAAAAATTAAATATCCTCGAGAATAGCAATTGCCAATTTCTATCATTTTTATTTTATACATTATGCCAAATACTACAAAAAAAATATTCTTTCTTATTGTGTTTCTTCTACAATTTGCAAGTATGCTACCGGCACAGCAAATTTCTGGTAATGTTTTTATTGATAGAGATGGATTGAGCAATAATAATATTTCTACTTCTGCGGGCGTTACCAATCCAACATTTAGTGGATCATTGTTATTTGTTAACTTATTGAATATTTCTGGTCAAGCAGTTGCTAGTACAACTGTAACTTCTACTTGTGATTTTTTATTTAATAATATTCCTAACGGAGATTATGTAGCACAACTTACTATAAATTCAAGCAATGGAACTTATGCAACACCTGTTGCATCTCCTAATACAGCACTAGCAAGCGGTTGGGTAAATACTGGAGAGTTTATTGGTAACGGAGCAGGTAATGATGGAAATGTAAACGGTATATCTACAAGCATTACAATTTCAGCTACAAGTGTAATAAATAATGTAAATTTTGGT
>JANOZW010000285.1:0-1683 GCA_031429575.1 Ferruginibacter sp. | reverse complement strand
TAGCTTTGAAAAAAGGTTTTTAAGAGGTAAAGGCCACAAAGGCAAAACGTTTTTTTAATTGCAGAATAAAGGTAATATTTACATCAGGCATTTTTAAAAAAATGGGCAAGTGTTTATAAAAATAAAGACAAACATATATTTAGTTGGAAAATGTTTTTCATGGCACTAGGTGCGCTTGATACCTTATATTTTATGCGTAAAAAAAGTATTAAGAGTAAATTTTTTCTTGTGCTTACTAGTAGCTGGGGGCAAGGGATAAAAAGATTTGTTAGAAATTTAAAAAAAGGGGAGAACTAGTATAAAAGTATAATGGAAAATAGTAAAAATAAAATCGAGTTAGTATCTATTGCTATGGCAACTTACAATGGCGAGCAATTTATAGAAAAACAACTGGATAGCCTTTTAGCACAAACATACAGCAATTTGGAAATAATTATTTCTGATGATGGCTCAACAGACAGCACTGTTGCTATTGTTGAGAGATATATGAAGGCGTTTGCTTCTATTTCTCTTTTTAAGAACCCTCTAAAGAATGGCATAAATAAAAATTTTGAAAATGCCATTAAACATTGTAATGGAGATTTTATTGCACTATGTGATCAGGACGATATTTGGCTGCCTCAAAAAATAGAAATCCTTGTAAATAACATTGGCTCAGCAGCACTTGTTTACCATAATTCTTTATTTATTGATGCAGATGAAAATTCAATGGGTAGAACGATTGCAGATAAGTTAAACTGCTATAGTGGTCAAGATTCCAAAACATTTCTACTTTTAAATTGTGTGTCTGGACACGAATGCATGTTTGCCAAAAGGCTTGTCAATATTGCTCTGCCAATACCATCAGCAAAATATTTTGATTGGTGGTTAGCATTTGTAGCAGCAGAAAATGGATGCTTAAAATATATAGACGAAGTATTGGTGCATTATCGTCAACATGAAAAAAGCAAAACGGATATGCTTGCATTAAAAAAAACAACAAAGCACAAAAAGGAATTTCTAATATACGAAGAAGAGCTAGAGTGGTATAATAGTTGTGCTAAAGTAGCAAGCTTAAATAAATCATTTTACGAACTTTGGGCAAAATATTATAAACAAAGAAAAAACCAATGGTTTAGTTTTTCACTATTTTTATTGGCAAGAAAAAATGCTAAAACTTTATACTTTATAAAAAAGAAAAGCAGTATAAGTCGTTTTTTTGAGTCGCTAAAACTGCTTTGGGGGCTTAAAATGAAAACCTTTTTTGGTTAAATTGCAAATAGAAGAATATACTTTATGACAAATTTTATTCCCTTGTTCCCTTTATCTATTGTGGTTTTTCCTGGTGAGGAATTAAACCTACATATTTTTGAACCTCGGTATAAGCAACTGGTACAGGATTGTTTTAACAATAAAAAACCATTTGGCATACCTGCGGTTTTAAATAACCAAGTAATGGAATTTGGTACTTTGGTAGACATAATAGAGATATCAAAAACATATGACAATGGAGAAATGGACATTAAAACAAGGGCTACACTGGTTTTTAGAATGCTAGAAAAAATTGAGGAGTTACCAGAGAAACTTTACCATGGCGCTATTGTTACCTATCCGAGTACAAAGTATATTGGTAGTGCAGCACTAATGAAGAATATATTGGCTAGTATAAGGGCATTACATATTTTGCTGAGCGTAACAAAAGAT
>JANOZW010000284.1:0-5849 GCA_031429575.1 Ferruginibacter sp. | reverse complement strand
ACCTACGCCTGTAATTGCTGCGGTTATTTTATCCATTCTGCGGTTTATTTGTGAATGCTAATTGGGTTAATTTGCTGTAAATATAAATCAAATGATTGTGATGAAAATTTAAGAACAAAATGAAATTTACCATAATTGTATTTTTTTGCACATTTAAATCATTCTTTTGCAAATATTGGGCTTAAAAAGGTCATAATTATTTAAAACAATAAAAAACCATGCATCTTCGGAAAAAACCTTATTTTCGCTATTGATATTTTTGAGTGTTTATGTATGCATACCTAAGAGGAAAATTTACGTATAAAAGTGCCGCACAGGTTTATGTGGATGTAAATGGAGTAGGCTATGAAGTTAACATTACACTCAATACATATACAGCTATTCAAACTTTAGAAGAAGGGAAATTGTTTACCTACCTTCAAATAAAGGAAGATGCACATACTTTATACGGCTTTTTTGACAAAGAAGAAAAGGATATGTTTGTGCTGTTGATAAGTGTTTCGGGTGTGGGTGCAGCTACTGCTCGTATGATGTTGTCTTCTTTGCGACCTGATGAAGTGACCAACGCAATAGCAACGAATAATGTACGTTTAATAGAAAGTATAAAGGGAATAGGGAAAAAAACTGCTGAGCGTTTGGTACTCGAGTTGAAAGATAAAATAGGCACAAAATCAGATACAGGCAGCCAAAATTGGGACAAGGGAGTCTTTACAATGGAACGGGATGCAATTAATGCATTATTTGCACTAGGAATAGCACAAAAACAAGCTGAGCAATCAGTAAAGAAAATACTAACAACAGAACCAGACATTTCTAAACTAGAAGAACTGATAAAAAAAGCCCTTAAAGCCATTTGAGACTAGATTTACGTTAACTTATTATCTTAATGCTGCTTATCAGAAAAATTACGTTCATGTTGCTTGCCTGTTGTGCAGTGCCAGTTATATTGTCTATGACAATAACTGAGCCAAATTCAACACCAACATTTGATGCCACCAAAAATATTATTGATACACCACCACCTGTGGTCCGTTATCCTATTAGTGATAGTAGAGGTGATGCTCTATCTTCCAACAATAGAGGCACATTCTTTTTAAATAATCCTGCCAATGTAAACGACTCTGTGGTGTACAATGCAGCTACTCGTACATATACTGTATATCAAAAAATTGGTAATAAATATTACCGCACACCTACTACATATACGTTTGATGAGTTTTGGGCTATGCGAAATAAGCAAGCAGAAGTAGCTTATTTTAAAAAGAGAGCAAATACAACAAGTTTATTAAATAGAGGAAAATTATTAAAACCAAAACTTTCTTTGTCTGACAATTTATTTAACAGACTTTTTGGGACAGGAAAAATAGATATCACACCACAAGGAAGTGTAGATATTATAGCTGGCTACCAAGGGCAAAGAATAGATAATCCTACATTACCAGAACGAGCAAGAAAAAATGGCGGGTTAGATTTTGCCGTTAATGCACAATTAAATGTAAATGCAAGTATTGGTGATAAACTTAAATTTCCAATAAACTATAATACACTTGCCAATTTTAATTTAGACAACCAAATTAAATTGGACTACACAGGGAAAGATGATGATATTGTAAAAAGATTTGAAGCGGGTACGGTAAGTTTCGCATCCAAAGGAACGTTAATACCTGGCGCACAACAATTGTTTGGTTTAAAAACACAGTTTCAATTTGGTAAATTATTTATAACAGGTATTCTTGCCAACCAAAAATCGCAACGGCAAAGTGTAAACCTACAGGGCGGTTCTGCAGCGCAAACTTTTGAAATAAAAGGAGATGAATATGAGGAAAACAGGCACTTTTTATTAGCACAATATTTTGTTGACAATTACAACAAATCAATGAAAAATGCACCAGCTATAACTACACCTGTACAAATTTTAAAATTGCAAGTATGGGTTACCAACAGAAATGGTGTAACCACAGAAACGAGGGATGTAGTGGGTTTGATGGATTTGGCAGAAAAAACCCCATTCCGCCAACCCCCAATAATTACTCCTACAAATCCGTTACCTATTCCTACAAACACTACTAATGATTTATTAACTAATATAAGAAACCTGCCAGATGCTCGTAACCCTGCATCAATTTATGATAAATTAGTAAATACAATTGGACTTAGCCCTGTACAGGATTTTGAAAAAACATTTGCCAGAAAATTAGATGCAAATTCATATACCTATAACCCACAGTTAGGTACACTATCACTTAGTTCACCTTTGCAAACAGATGAAGTACTAGGTGTGGCATATCAATATTCTTACAACGGAAAAATTTACCAAGTAGGAGAATTTTCTGAAGATGTAACACCAGATACGAGTACAGCTTCGCAAAAAGTATTGTTTTTAAAATTATTAAAAGCTACATCACAACGTGTAAATCTTCCTATATGGAAATTGATGATGAAGAATGTATATTCTGTAGGGTATGGTTCTTTAACTAGAGAAGATTTTAAATTGGATGTATTGTATGAGCAACCGGGCCTTGGAGCAAAGCGCTATTTGCCATTTGGAGATAAGAATCAAGGAACACCTTTAATTTCGTTAATAAATTTAGATAGATTAAACAGTCAGAATGATCCACAGCCAGACGGTGTATTTGATTATATTGATAGCTTTACCGTAATATCACAATATAGTCGAGTTATTTTTCCCGTACTTGAACCATTTGGAAGAGATCTTGCACCGCAATTGTATAATGTTGTGCCTGCTACCATTGGAGATACACTTTTTTATGCTTTATACGATTCTATAAAGGCAGTGGCACAACAATATCCTAACCAGAATAGGTTTTTGCTAAAAGGTTCTGCAAAAACATCTGGCTCTGGCGATATCAGTATTGGCTATAATATTCCAAAAGGATCTGTGTCTGTAACTGCGGGTGGGCGTGCCTTACAAGAGGGCTTAGATTATGATATAAATTATGATTTAGGAACAATTAAAGTTATTAATCCCGCTATTTTAAATGCAGGATTGCCGGTGCAAGTAAATTTTGAAAACAATGCATCGTTTGGCTTGCAGCAACGATCTTTTATGGGTGTTAGGCTAGATTATATGTTGAAAAATACAGTAAAATCTCAGATAGCACTTGGCGCTACTGCTGTAAGATTAAGTGAAAGACCTTTCTTTTCTAAAGTAAATCTTGGAGATGATCCTATAAAAAACTCTATGTATGGGGTTGATGTAAATATTAGAAAAGATATACCTCGTCTCACAAAATGGTTAGATAAACTTCCATTTTATAGTACCACAGCACCATCTACCATAAATGCATATGCAGAAGCGGCTATGCTAAAACCTGGGCATGCCTCGCAAATTGGAAAAGGTGCAGCAGGTGTAATTTATATTGATGATTTTGAAGGTACTAAGTCAGGAATCGATTTACGTTTTCCTGCCACCGCTTGGGGGCTTGCTTCTACGCCATTTGGTGCAGTTGATCCTACTACCAATCTTCCATTGTTTCCTGAGGCAGGGTTGAGTAACAATTTGAATTATGGAAAAAACCGAGCGAAAATTGCTTGGTATCAAATAGAACAAGTATTACAACAAAATAGAGCAAGTACAAATCCTATTACAGATGCTAATTTATTGAGTGATCCAAGAGTAAGACCTGTATATCAAAAAGAAATTTTTCCGCAAAGAACAACAGGTTTTGGAGAAAGCCAATTGCAAACTTTTGACCTTGCATATTATCCAAAGGAAAGAGGGCCGTACAATTTTGACGATGCAGTAGGTAGTGTAGATGCACAGGGTAATTTGCTTTTGCCTCAAAAACGGTGGGGAGGCTTGCAAAGAAACATTGATCAAACAGATTTTGAAACTGCCAATATAGAATTTATTGAAACATGGATTCAAGATCCATTTATTCAAAACCCATCTTCTACTGGCGGTAAATTATATTTTAACTTAGGAAATATTGCAGAAGATGTATTAAAAGATGGAAGACGTTTTTATGAAAATGGATTACCTGCACCCAATGCACCTGCGCCGATAGATAATACAGTGTGGGGTAAAGTGCCAAGAAATCCAATACAGGTTACCAATGCATTTACAAACAATCCTGATGATAGGGTTTTTCAAGATGTGGGTTTTGATGGATTGAGCGATACTGCAGAGGTGAGGGTAAGGCAAGCATATCTTGCCACGCTTGCTACTAACTTTGGTACTGGTTCTGCTGTTTATCAAAAAGCACTGCAAGATCCTTCAAGTGATGATTATAAAAATTATAGAAATGCAAGCTTTGGACCAACGGATGGTATTCTTGCACGTTATAAAAACTTTAATAACACAGATGGTAATTCTCCAATAGATAATGGCGGGCAGTTTACATCTGCTGCAACTCTGTACCCAGATACAGAAGATTTTAATAGAGACAATACCTTAAATGAAACGGAAGAGTATTATCAATATACGGTGGAACTTAGGCAAAAAACCGACCCTATTATGCAGGTTGGTATAAATTTTATTGTAGATAAAAAAGTGGTGACTGTAACACTGCCAAATGGTGGTACAAGAAATGAAACTTGGTATCAATTGCGTATTCCAATAAGTGGCTATAATAAAAAAGTAGGTAATATTCCAGATTTTAAATCTATCCGATTTATTAGAATGTTTATGACTGATTTTGAAGATACCGCAGTAGTTCGTTTTGGCACACTAAACCTCGCAAGAAATATTTGGAGAAGGTATAAATTTAAAATTGATGGTACAGGTATTTTTAGCCCTGCTACCACGTCGGATTTTAATATTGGTGCAGTTAATATTGAAGAAAACGATACAAGGGTTCCATTGCCTTATCGCACTCCAAGAGATATACAAAGACAACAAACCTTAAGCAATAATGGGGTGAACCTTTTGCAAAATGAGCAAGCCTTGGCAATGCAGTTTTGTAATTTAAGAACAGGCGATGCCAAAGGTGTTTTTCAAACATTTGGCAATAAAGATTTGCGACAGTTTAAAAAACTAAACATGTATGTGCATGCAGAGCAAGCCATTAAAGTAGGTGCTAGATTAAGAGATAAAGACCTTACGGCTGTAGTGCGTATGGGTACTGACTTTACCAATAACTATTACGAAGTAAGAATACCATTGTATAATACAAAGCTAGATGCCGCTACAACTAAAAATCCGGATACAGATGAGTATAATGACAGTTTATGGAATCCTTTAAACTCTTTAGACTTGGATTTAACAGCACTTACTACCATTAAACAAGATAGAAATTTATCAACGAACCCTATAAACCAGTTGTACAGTATTACCCAATCTAATGGGCATATTTATTCTGTAATGGGAAATCCTAATCTTGGAGAAATAAAAGGAATGCTGTTGGGCGTGGAGAATACAAATGCACCAGTAGCAGCTTGTGGAGAGGTGTGGGTAAATGAGCTTAGGCTTTCTCAAATAGATGAAAAAGGGGGATATGCTGCATTGTTAAGGGCAGATATTCAATTAGCAGATTTAGGTACATTATCTATTTCTGGAAACATGCACACCAAAGGTTTTGGAACTTTGGAGCAAAGAGTAAATGAAAGGGCAAGGGAAAATTTTTATCAGTTTGATGTATCTACAACCTTGGAGCTTGGTAAGTTGTTGCCAAAAAAAGCAGGCATGTCTATCCCTGTATTTGCTAGCTACTCACAAAGTGTAAGCACACCGGAGTACGATCCATATGATTTAGATATAAAATTAAAAGAAAAACTAAAAGTTGTACCAGCCAATCAAAAAGATTCTATTCGTAAAACAGCGGTTGACTTTACTTCAATAAAAACACTGAATTTTACCAATGTAAGAAAAAACAGAACTGGAACTAAGA
>JANOZW010000283.1:0-12552 GCA_031429575.1 Ferruginibacter sp. | reverse complement strand
CAAAATTTGCACAAAAACCTTCAAACATTTATTGATCTACAGGTAAGAAATGTAAACTACACCATCAATGGTTTTAGAAACAACCCAGCCTTGAATGTAAAAAACAATTTTTTATTTTTTAACCCAAAAGCCGGTATTACTTTTTCAAAAAATAACTACAGGTTATATGCATCTTATGGCAGAGCCGTAAAAGAACCAAACAGAGCAGATTTTGAAGCTACAGTAATGCAACAACCAAAACCGGAGAAACTAAATGATATAGAAACAGGTATTGAGTTTAAGAAAAACAAAGTACAAGCAGGAGCAAATTTGTATTATATGTTTTATAAGGACCAGCTGGTGCTTAATGGTAAAATAAATGATGTAGGTGCTGCTACAAGAATAAATGTAGCAAAGAGTTACAGGGTAGGTGTAGAGCTTTTTGGCAATATACAATTTAATAAAATTTTATCGCTCACAGGTAACCTTACATTAAGCAAAAACAAAGTAAAGAATTACACAGATTATGTGTATGACTACGATAATGATAAACAAATTCCTACTTTTTATAAAGAGGCAGATATCTCTTACTCGCCGACAATTATTAGTAGTATAGCTCTCAACATTACTCCTTTCAAAAATGCATTATTAGGCCTTACAGGTAAATATGTGGGCAAACAATTTTTAGATAATACGTCTAACAAAAACAGACAATTAAGAGATTTTTATACACAAGATATCAGGGCATCTTATAGCATAAAAGGAAAACAGTTTAGTGAAATAAATTTTTATGTGCAGGCAAATAATGTTTTTTCTAAAATATATGAACCCAATGGCTATACATTTAGTTATATAAGTGGAGGAGTTCAAACTACAGAGAATTTTTATTTTCCAATGGCACCATTAAATTTTGTAATAGGAATAAATTTAACACCAAATCTTCTGAAAAAAAAATAGAATATCATATCGAATTACAGATAATAAAAATGCCACGAATACACGAATAAATTTGTAACTATTCTTGCATTCGTGGCTTATATTTTTTGTTATTATTATCCGTTTCCTTGCCAGGCCAACATGCCACCGTCTAAATTTACTACATTGGCAAAACCCATTGTTTCTAACATCATAGCAGCCTGCATACTGCGTTTGCCGCTGCGGCAATAACAAATTACTTCTTCGTTTTTAAGCTCATCTAGCGCATCTACTTGCATAGCCATTACTTGCCCAAGTGGAATAAATGTACCGCCAATATTAAACTCAGCATGTTCATCAGGCTCACGCACATCGAGTAAGTTTACTTTTTCATTGTTGGCTATTCGCTCTTTTAAAGTGGCAACAGAAATTGTATTCATTATTTTTTAACTTTTGGATTATTTTCTTTAATTGTTTTAGCTTCATCTTTATCAGCCTCTTGTTCAATGGTAGTAGAATCTAATGGTACTTTCATAACAGCAGCAATCCATACATCCATTACTTGCCCTGCACGTATATAAATTGGGCTTCCATCTTCGTTTACCCTTGGTGGATTTTGTCTAAATACAAAAGCATTAGCAGTATCCTTTATCACACCTTCTGGAATAGTAGATGCCAGTTGTAATCCTTTTTCTTCAATTAGTGCTTTGGCTGCTTTAAATGCTAGCCCAGTTAAAGATGGTACCATAAATTGTTGATCAGACAAACCTGCACCAATTTCTAAATCTATTTTACTACCCCATGGTATTTTAGATGCTGCCGCAATTTCACCACCCTTAAAACTTTGTTTTACTACTGCTCCCATCATATAGCTTGGTACAAAAATAGTATCCCCTAATATTAAGTGACTTCGTTTAATAATTTCTACTGCATAATCTTGAGATTTACCAATAAGGTTTGGTACGTCAACTAATGGGAGCGTTACACGATTTACCGTAAGCATTACAACCCTGTTTACTTTTACGGTACTATTAGCCTCGGGAAATTGTTTCAAAACAGTCCCCAACTTTGCCGTATCGGTATAAACAGAATCTTGTACAACAACCGTAAACCCTTTGGTTTCTAATAATTTTATAGAAGTTGCCGTTGGTTTGTTTAATACCGATGGTACAGTCAAATATTCACCGTGCTTTGTAATTACACCTAGCATTTGTAAAAATCCCCAAATAAGTAAAGCCGTTAAGGCAATGATTACAAGTACGTTTACTAAAAAATGTCTGTGGGTTATAAATTTGAACACTGTTGAGTTTTTTTGATTTCTAAAAGATGCAATATAAGCATCACAACAAACATTCTTCTATTAATGAGGAATAAAATTCTTTTAAATTACTACCCATAGCCACTACTTGCTGTGGAACAATACTTGCAGCACTTTGCCCAGGCACAGTATTAATTTCCAGCATATACGGTGCATTTGTAGTTTCGTTATATATAAAATCGATACGAACTACTCCTTTACAATTAAAAACCTTGTAAATTTTCTTTGCTGCTGCTCTTATTTTTTCTGCCTTTTCTTCAGGTATATCTGCGGGAGTAGTTTCTTCACTTTTACCCTCATATTTTGCCTCAAAATCAAAAAACTTATTTTTTGTACTTACTTCCGTCATAGGGAGTGTGGTAATCTGACCTTTGGTTTTATAAACCCCAATGGTAAATTCTCTTCCTTCAATAAACTCTTCTACCAATATTTGTTCATCTTCTTTAAAAGCTTTTTCCAAGGCAGGGGCTAATTCTTCAGCCGTATCTACTTTACTCATACCAATACTGCTACCGCCATTATTTGGTTTCACAAAAACGGGCAAACTAATTTGTTGCAAAATATTTTCTGCAGAAGTACCATCGCTGCTAAAAAGATGTACAGACTTTGCAACATTAATGCCCGCAAAAGCTGCTACCGCAACGGTGTATCTTTTATTAAATGTAAGCGCAGAGGTAGCTGCATCGCATGAAGTGTAGGGGATATTCAAGCAATCAAAATACCCCTGTAGTTTTCCATCTTCACCAGGTGTACCATGTAAACCAACAAGCACAGCATCAAATGTTACTTTACTTTTATCAACCGTTATAGAAAAATCATTTTTATCAACATTAATTTTTTCTCCATTTGCGCTTTCGTAAAACCATCCATCAGGGTGAATATCTATTAAATAACAATCCCATTTATCTGTATCAATATTATTCTTGATTGTGGCAGCACTTTTGTAAGAAATTACAGACTCGCCAGAATAACCACCAGTAACTAGAGCAATTTTTTTGCGCATTATATTATTTTATTAAATTATTTTTCATTTGCCCATTTGCACATCTGCACATTTTCGCATTTTCCCATTTTCCCATTTGCAAATTTGCACATTTACTCCTCCTCCCCCAACCCCTCATTCGCACTCTGCAAAATAAATTTCCATTTGCCATCATCTTGCTTTTTCCAAATGCTTACATAGGTGCCATAAAACACCGTATCTTTTTCAGCAGGTTGTAATATATAACTACCATAGGTATAACCCAATTCGCCAGAAGCCGCTACAGTTGCACCGGTTGGTTTCCACGACATGGTATAGCCTTCATCTTTTAAACCAATAATATAATCTACTGCATCTGCTCCTGCTATTGGAATTACATTTGGTCTAAGCAATACGCCATTACTGTCTATGTATTCTAAAAATGCATTTTTCATTCCCTTTTCTGCACTCATGTTAGAGAATGCATTATCGGCATTCATCAATGCTATTTTATCTTTTTCATTACCAACTGCATTATTTTTTTTTGGAAAGAAACATCCTGCAATAGAAAATACTAAAAAAAATAAAATTAGATATTGTAAACGTTTATTCATCAGCAACAAGTTAAATAAAAACTTTATTATGCAGGTACGAAAAAGCGAAAGTATGCAAGATACTTTCGCCAATAAAAATTGTTTATTAGATATGTAAACGAGTTTTTTTATCCATTAACTGCTCTACCGTTTCTTTATAATCTTCATCGGGCACACAGCAATCTACAGGACATACGGCTGCACATTGTGGCTCCTCATGAAAACCTTGACACTCGGTACATTTATTGGTTACAATAAAATAAATGTCAGATTCTACCGGAGGATTGCGTTTATCTGCATCCATTACAGTTCCATCCATTAACGTAAAAGCACCTTTTATGCTCGTACCATCAGATATTGCCCACTCTACACCGCCTTCGTAAATAGCGTTATTAGGACATTCGGGTTCACATGCCCCGCAGTTTATACATTCATCTGTTATTTTAATTGCCATGTTAGTAATTTTGTTGCAATTTAATAATAACCTAATGAACGTACAAGAAAGAATTGAATTAATGGTAAAAGCTGGGGAATACCTAAAAGCCGATACCGAAGAATGGAAAGCCATAAAAGATCAAGCGAGCTATAAAAATGGATGGTTTACGCCCGATTTTATACAACATGCTGCCATACAAATTGCCGATAATTTTCTTACCAAAGAAGTACTAGAGAAGTGGGTGGCACATTACCATATTGATGATAATATTCAACCTGAAAATATTGGCATCGTAATGGCAGGAAACATACCAATGGTGGGCTTTCACGATATGTTGTGTGTATTTATAAGTGGGCATTACCAAACCATAAAATTATCTACCAAGGATGATATTTTATTGAAGCATTTGGTGAAATATTTATACACTTTAGACAACGAAATACAGAATCATATTTCGTTTGCCGACATGCTTAAAGGTTGTGATGCATACATAGCCACTGGTGGCAATAGTGCAGCAAAATCTTTCGAAGAGTATTTTGGTAAATACCCCAATATTATTCGTAAAAACAGGACTTCGGTTGCCATTTTAACAGGTAATGAAACACCACAAGAATTGAAAAAGCTATCAGATGATGTGCATTTGTACTTTGGATTGGGCTGTAGAAACGTTACAAAAATATATGTACCCAAAGGATATGACTTTGTGACGTTGTTGCAATCTTTTGAGAATTATAAGTGGTTTGCAGATCATCACAAATATAAAAATAATTACGATTACAATTTGTCTATTATTTTGCTTAACAATGTGTATTATATGACAAATGAGGCCACATTATTGGTTGAAAATAATGGTTTGTTTTCGCCGATAAGCCAATTGTTTTATGAATATTTTACTGATTTAGAAAGCACGACAAACAGTTTGAAAAAAAATAATGACGTACAATGCATTGTAGGTAGCAATTTTATAGCTTTTGGTGAAGCACAAAACCCTAGTTTGTTTACTTATGCAGATGGGGTAGATACTATGGGTTTTTTGTTGGGGCTGTAATACTATTTAGAAACTATAATACAAAAATCGTAATTGCTCAAAAAACCGTAATTTTATTATACGAAAAATACATCTACGAAATCCTTCCTAATTTATTGTTAAATGGGTTTTGCGGTAGATAACAATTTGTCAGTGTATCGTTACTTTGTTTGGCAAAGGCATACAATTTGATGTAATGCTTTTATTGATTAATAAAATTTTAAAACCAGAAAAAAATGAAATTTAAACAAATCGCATTTACTGTAGCCATAAGCGCTATTACCGCATTAGGTGTAATTTGGGGTTATGGTAAATATGTAAAGAACAACAACACAGTTGGTGGCCAATTAAGTGGTAATATTCCCGCCAACTATGCAAAACAAACAGGCTTTTTAGATGGGGCCACGCCTCCAGGCGCAGTTGATTTTACGGTGCCAGCACAGGCAGCTACCCCGGCTGTAGTGCATATAAAAACCAAAACAAACGCAAAGCAAATTTCTAACAACCTGCCAAAAAATCAGCGTCAGCAAAATCCTTTTGGCGATTTATTTGGGGATGATGATATGTTTCAACAATTTTTTGGTAGAGGAAACAATAGCATACCAGAGCAAAGAGCATCTGGCTCGGGTGTACTTATTAGCGATGATGGATTTATTGTAACCAACAACCATGTGGTAGCTAATGCCGATGAAATAATGGTAACACTACATAATAAAAAAACATACAAAGCAAAAGTAATTGGTACAGACCCTGCGTATGATTTGGCTGTAATAAAAGTAGAAGCTGCTGGTTTACCTTATCTAATTTATGGCAATTCTGACGATGTAAAAATTGGCCAATGGGTATTGGCTATTGGTTATCCATTAAACCTTGAAACTACTGTAACAGCAGGTATTATAAGTGCCAAAGCAAGAAGCTTAGGTTTAAACAAAGATAGATCTGGCAATGCAAGTGGTGCTGTAGAATCTTTTTTACAAACAGATGCCGCAGTAAACATGGGTAACAGCGGTGGTGCATTAATAAATACAGAAGGGAAAGTAATTGGTATCAATTCTGCCATAGCCTCCCCTACTGGTTATTACTCTGGTTATTCTTATGCTATACCAGTAAACATTGTAAAAAAAGTAGTAGATGATATTATAAAATTTGGCACCGTACAGCGTGCATACATAGGCATACAATATGTGCCTGCAAGCGATATGAATGATGATGAAAAAAAGCTTGCTAAAATTCCAATGGATGCATCGGGCATTTACACAACAGATGTACCAAAAGATGGTGGTGCATTTGCCGCGGGTATTCGCAAAGGAGATATTATTACAAAAGTAAACGAAGTGGCTGTTACAAGTGGTGCAGAAATACAAGACCAAGTGAGTCGTTTTAAGCCAGGTGAGAAAATGAATGTGTCTTACATGAGAGATGGTAAAGAAAATACCGTGAGTGTAACCATGAAAAATAAATCTGGTAACTATGAAGTAGTAAAAGCCGAAGTAGCTGCAGATAAATTGGGTGCAGACCTTGCCACATTAGATGCTAAAAAAGCAATAGAATATGGTGTAAGTGGCGGTGTACTTGTAAAGAAAATAAAAGCTGAAGGCGCTATAGACAAACAAAGTAGAATGAAAGATGGTTTTGTAATTTTAAAAATAAATGACAAAACGGTTTCTTCTTTAGATGAATTGAAAAAGACAATTGGCACAGAAAAAGAAATTACGGTAAGTGGTTTTTACCCAGGTTATGATGGATTGTATGAGTATCCGATATCGTTGGGAGGGGAATAACATAATTTGATATGTATTCAAAATGCCTCTGAGAAATCGGAGGCATTTTATTCATTAACATTTTATTTTTCAAAAACACAATACCCTCCCCCTTCCAATTCCAACAAATATTTTTGTGGCATATCAATATCCATTCCTGTAAAAATATCTTTATACATATCATTTATATTTGGTAGATTAAGGTATTCTAAAACGCCTATAGTATTTAAATTTAAAAATACCAATACTTCTGCATCTTTATTTTTTAGTTGATATGCCAAAATGTTTTTTGAAAATAATTCTTCAAAAAAATAAATGGAACTATCTATTTCTGAAAATAATTCATTGTTGCTTGTTCGTAATTCAAATAAGGTTTTATAAAAATTGTGTAGTTCAACATTTTGCCGCCAAGCTATTTCATCTTTATCAAAAAATTGTAGTCGTTTCGTATTGGGTAGCTCCTGCCCGCTATACACAAGCGGCACACCTAAATATGTACAAGCGAATACTGCAAAGGCTTTTGCAAGCATACCATACTTTTCATACTCAGTTCCATTCCACGAGTTTTCATCGTGGTTGCTGGTAAAAAATAAACGTAATGCATTTATAGGAAAATCTCTTTTGTATTCTTGCAGTGTGCCTACACAATCAGCCAATGATTTTTCTTTTTTTATAAATTGCTCTGTAATGTGCATCCATTTCCATGTATAAGACACATCAAACGCTTGGTGGTAATGTATATCTTCGGTTTCTGCCAACCATATTAAATCTTTTTTACATGGTGCTATTTGCATGCGGGCATTTATCCAAAAGGGTAATGGTATAAGGTGTGCCATATCTGCCCTAAAGCCATCTATATCAACATTGGTTATCCAATATTTCATAGCAGTAATCATGGCTTTTTGTTGACCAATATTATCATGATTGAGTTGTACCACATCATCCCAATCAAAAGGGCTTTTAAAATTTCCATGTTCGTCTTGTTTAAAAAATTCTGGATTTGTTTTTGTCCAAACATTATCCCATGACGTATGGTTGGCTACCCAATCAATAATTATTTTCATACCGAGTGCATGTACTTTTTCTACTAGGTTTTTAAAATCTTCTACCGTTCCAAACTCCCGATTTACGGCTTCAAAATTTTGTATGGAATAATAACTGCCCAATGTTCCTTTTCTATTTACCATGCCAATTGGATGAATAGGCATCAGCCACAATATTTCCACGCCCATATCCTTTAACCTTGGCAAGTGCGCAGCAAATGCATTGAAAGTACCTTCAGGCGTGTATTGGCGTATGTTTACCTCGTACATATTGCTGCTCTTCAAAAAACCGGGAGAAACGTTCATCTGTTATATTTATAATTTTATTGCATGAATTGTATGGAAGCAATTTACGTTAAAACGTACCTTTGTAATCAATTTTTATTATGAAGCAGTTTAGTATTCCATTTACATACAGAAGTTCGTTAATAACATCCATCAAAGAAAAAAGAAAAGAGGAAGATAAGATGAAGAAAGACTTCACTCCTACATTGCTAGATTTGGGAGATGTACAAATTTATCTTGCTCGTCATTTTGGTTTTTGTTATGGTGTAGAAAATGCTATTGAAATTGCATTTAAAACAATAGATGAAAACCCAGACAAACGTATTTTTTTGCTAAGCGAGATGATACACAACCCACAAGTAAATGCAGATTTGCTTGCAAGAGGTGTGCGTTTTTTACAAGATACCAAGGGCAATATGCTCATTCCTTTTGAAGAGCTTACTTCAGATGATGTGGTTATTATTCCTGCATTTGGTACGACTTTATTGATAGAAGAAAAAATAAATGCGATTGGTATTTCTACCAAAAAATACAATACCACTTGCCCATTTGTAGAAAAAGTATGGAATCGTGGTGATCAAATAGCCAAGAAAAATTATTCTGTAGTGGTGCATGGCAAACCTACACATGAAGAAACCCGTGCTACTTTTTCGCATGCGGCTAAAAATACGCCAACCGTAATTGTAGATGATATGAAAGAAGCCATTGAGCTCAGCAAATACATTACTGGAGAAAAAGACGCTGCACAATTTTATAATGAATTTGCTGGTAGATTTTCCACAAATTTTAATGTAGAAAAAGATTTGGAACGCATTGGTGTTATAAACCAAACCACCATGCTGGCAAGCGATACACAAGCCATTGCAGATTTTTTAAAATCGGTGATGATAAAAAAATACACTCTTGCTGAAAATAATATTGCAGAGCGGTTTGCAGATACAAGAGATACGCTTTGTTATGCTACATTAGATAACCAATCTGCATTGTACGGCCTACTAGAGCAAGAAGCAGATTTTGCCATTGTAGTTGGGGGTTATAATAGCAGCAATACATCTCACTTGGTAGAGCTCTGCGAAGAAAAACTAAGGACCTATTTTATAAATGGTGCAGATAAAATAACAGAAGATAATAAAATATTTCATTTTGATTTACACACACACACAGAAAAAGAAACGCTCGTTTTTTTACCAGAAAAAAAATCATTAAAAATATTAATAAGCAGTGGTGCAAGCTGCCCCGATGCTATGGTGGAAGCGGTGATAGAAAAGATAGTGGCTATGAAAAATGGCAGTGAAAAATTGAGTAGTTTGAAAAAAGAATTGGTGAATACTGCTTAAACCATTGGTTGTTTTACATGTTGTAACGCTATGGCAAGTTGCTCTTCCATGCCAATATTCGTATTATCTAAAATAATAGCATCTTCTGCCTTTTTTAACGGACTAACTTCCCTGTGAGAGTCAATATAATCACGCATTTCGAGATTATGCATCACATCGTCTAAAATTACATTCGGATTTTTTTCAAACATTTCTTTAAACCTGCGCTCTACTCTTACAGCAATATCGGCTGTCATAAAAAATTTTAATTCAGCATTTGGAAACACCGTAGTACCGATATCTCTGCCATCCATTACAATTCCTTTTTGGGTACCCATTTGCTGCTGTTGGGCTACTGCAAATGTGCGCACAGCGGCTATGGCGGCTATATCGCTTACTTTATCAGCTATTATCAAATCTCTTATAAGGTATTCTACATTTTCGTCGTTCAAAAAAATTTCTGATTGGCCAGATTTACTATTTGGTTCAAAATGCAAATTAATTTCTTGTAATGCATTTTTCACTTCCATATCATCTGTCCAATCTATATGGTTACGGAGAAAGTATAAAGTGATGGCTCTATACATTGCACCACTATCAATATAAGTGTAGCCCAATTCTTTAGCCAATTGTTTAGCAAGAGTGCTTTTTCCGCAAGATGACCAACCGTCTATAGTGATGATAATTTTTTCTGACATGATACTGCAAAAGTGATGGATTTTTTGTGGTTTGCAAAATGAAAGTTTGAAATAATTTTTTGCATATAATAATTTTTTTAGTTTTTTAAACTTAATTTATAAGATTTTTTAGAACTTTTTAAAAAAGATTGATAAAAACATATAACTATTAAATATTATCTATAAATTTATGTTTTGTAACTGTTATTTTATTGTGTAAACGCAGTAAAAATTAACCCCCACGAATATCTTCCCCAAGCACAGCATTAAATAAAGTTGTGAAAGAGTATTTTCATTTTCACTCTTTAAGGATACAGAATGTATTTTTTGAAATAATGATATCGTATTTAAAAATTCTCTGTAGAAAAATATAAAAAAGCGGGAAGCCGAAAAACGTAACATAGAGTAGGCAATAAAATAAAAAAACATGGCAACAAAACTTGTAGAACTAAACGAAACATATTTACCAAAAACAAACGATAAAGATATTATTGTAGATATTAAAATTGGAGATGGGCAAGAAGGTTCGTATTCCATTTTTTTAGGGTCGGAATTTATTGAAGCAAATGCGCCTGCCAACCTTGGAAAAAAGAAGCATATTATAGGAAAAACAACCATCATATCTGTTACGATAGTAGATCAATTGCAAGAAACAAATATGACGAGCATAACAGCATTTGTTACAGAAGGATCCGGCAAAGCAAAAAAATATGGTCCATATAAAGCAGAAGCAGAAAATCATTTAGACACTGTCATTTACACCCTTAAACTATTGCACCAATGAAACGTTTTATAGTTATACTTATATCTGTATGTTTTATTGTAAAAGATTTGCATGCACAAGATATTTCTAAACTTACTGTACCTACCAGCCCTGCATTTAGCATTTTAAATTTTGAACCCTCGGCTATCATGCGCCCTACCAATGCCAAAAGCCTTGCTACGGATGTATTAAATTCCTTTGACAAAGATGGAAAGCTAAAATTAAACCTCGGCTTAGAAGTAGCACCATATTGGCTTAGCAGCCATCCAAATTTAACAAGAGCGCAATATTTACAACCAAATATGGGGCAAACTTTTTTACAGAGCTTAAGTATGTCTGCAGCTTTGGTAAAAGATTCTGCATCTGGCAATAATAAATTGAGTGCCGGTTTTAGATTTAAATTATACAATGGGGAGCCAGTAAAAGCATTGGAAATAGCTAGTGCTGAATTGAAATTTAGAACAACCGTGGTATCTATTATAAATGGTATAAAAAATGTGGTAGATGCCAATACCATAAATACAAAACAAAAAGCCATAGATGCCATAGAAAAAGCGCTTGTTACCAAAAATATTGCCAAAGCTATCATTGATAAACTAAAAAAAGATGCAGCGAGTATCAGCGCAGATTATACAGATGCCATGGCGGATATAAAGTTATTCTTAGATAAATTGATTGCTGTTAGAGTAGATGGATATGCCGAGCTAGCAAAGACTGTATCTAATTTATTGTACGAAAGAAAAGGTTTTGTTTTGGAATTTGCTGGCGCATCAGGTTTTAATACAAGCAATAAAAACAGTGTAGAAAAAATAGGATTTTGGGGTACTGCATCTTACTTCGTTTCTTCAGATGACTTGTTTACACTTACGGGTAGGTACATGTTTAAAAACGCAGATACCGCATCTAATAATATTGATATTGGGCTTGGTTTTTTGAAAAAAAATGATCAATACAATATATCGGTGGAATATATGGCAAGGTTTTATAGTGCCCAAATTGAGGATATAAACATTAGCAATCAACCCATAAAAAGAGTAGAGAAACAATTTACGTATCGCCTAGCTGCACAAGCATCATATGCCATTAGTAAAGATGTAAGCGTTAATCTTAGTTTGGGAAAAGATTTTGATTCGCCATTTATTTCTCGCTCGGGTTTCTTTTCTATACTTGGTGTAAACTATAGCATTTTTAGTAAAGAGCCGTTAAAACTAAAGTAGATCTCATTAAAACTAACTGTATGAAAAAAAATATTGTTTTGCTTGTGTTAATTTTTCAATGCATGGTTGGTTGCAATAATGCAGAAGAAAGACCTACCACAGAAGAAAATATTCAGCCAACTACAACAGCAGGTACTGATACTGGAAAGGTTAAAGTTGATTCATTCATACTTGTGAAGGTAGATTCTTTAACCATACATAAAATGGATACTGGAAAAAAATAACCAAATTATTTAATCATAAAAAAAATACTAACAAGAAA
>JANOZW010000282.1:0-2255 GCA_031429575.1 Ferruginibacter sp. | reverse complement strand
GCTGGTATAATTATTGGTTGGATGGCTTGGGAAAAAAATCCGGAGATGTTGGGTGTAACTTATAAAGTGGCAGCAATTGTTTCTTTAGCTTTTGGCATATATAGTTTCTTTTTACCAAATACACCGCCACCAAAAGCAGGTAAAGATGTATCGGTATCCGAAGCGCTTGGCTTAGATGCTTTAAAAATTTTAAAAGACAAAAACTATCTTATCTTTTTTATTGCCTCTATTTTAATTTGTATTCCTTTGGCTTTTTATTATGGACAAACCAATCTGTTTTTAAATGAATCTGGTATGCAAGGTGCAGCTGCAAAACAATCGATGGGGCAAATAAGCGAAATGCTTTTTCTATTTTTGATGCCATTGTTTTTTGCACGATTTGGAATAAAACAAATGTTGCTAATAGGCATGTTGGCTTGGGTTTTGCGGTATGTTTTGTTTGCATATGGCGATACAGGTTCTGGTTTATGGATGTTGTACGCTGGTATTATTTTGCATGGTATATGTTACGATTTCTTTTTTGTAACAGGACAAATTTATACCGATCAAAAAGCGGGTGAACGAGTAAGATCATCTGCACAAGGATTAATAACACTGGCTACGTATGGTGTGGGAATGTACATTGGTTTTTGGGCTGCAGGTAAAATAGCAGGCAATTATGCCATAACAGATGCAGCAGGAAAAGTAGTAAACCACCAGTGGCAAAATATTTGGATTATCCCTTGCATTTTTGCGGCAGGCGTTGCATTAATGTTTTTTGTTTTTTTTAAAAATGATAAAAATAAAATGGCTACAGCAGCATGAAACGAAGACAAATAATAAAATCTTTGGTAACAGGAGCAGCTGGTTTAGCTGTTTCAAAAAGCTATGCCATGGAGCAATTTGATGATGAAGAAATAAGTGTAGCTTTAAAAGGAAATATTAATCATTCTGTTTGTAGATGGACATACAACCACCTCACACTCGATGAGCTTTGTATATTGGTGAAGAAACTAGGTTTTTCGGCAATAGATTTAATAGGACCAAAAGAGTGGGATATTTTAAAAAAGCATGGCATCTATTCATCTATGTGCAATGGTGCAGAAATAAGTTTGGTGGATGGGTGGAATGATAAAAAAAACCATGCTACATTAATTAAAAATTATACAGAGCATATTGAATTGGTGGCCAAAGCAGGATACAAAAATTTGATTTGTTTTAGCGGCAACCGAAGAGGAATGAATGATGAAATAGGCATGCAGAATTGTGCAGATGGGTTAAAACAAATAATGAGTTTAGCAGAACAAAAAGGCGTTATTATACAAATGGAATTGTTTAATAGCAAGGTAGATCATCCAGATTATATGTGCGATAAAAGTGCATGGGGTATTGCGTTGTGTAAAAAAATCGGCTCACCCAATTTTAAATTGCTATACGATATTTATCATATGCAAATAAATGAAGGCGATGTAATAAGAACCATAAAAGATAACCACCAATATTTTGGGCATTATCATACAGCGGGGGTACCTGGCAGAAATGAAATAGATGAAACACAAGAGCTTTTTTATCCTGCCATAATGAAAGCAATTTTAGCAATAGGCTATAAGGAATATGTAGCGCAAGAGTTTATACCCACAGGAAAAACAAATGAAGAAAAAGCGAAAGCGTTGAAGTATGCGATAAAGAAATGTGATGTGTGACAAAGCATAGAAATAAAATTTCTAATAGAATAGAATTTGTAATAATAATAAAAACGTAAAATTTTTTTTAAAATATATAAACCTATATTATGCCTGAAAATACCTACGACGCTATTGTAATTGGTTCTGGAATTAGTGGTGGCTGGGCTGCAAAAGAGCTCACCGAAAAAGGCTTGAAAGTTTTGATGCTTGAAAGGGGACGAAACATTGAGCATGTAAAAGATTATGTAAACGCCAATAAAGAGGCTTGGGAATTTCCGCATCGTGGCGCCAGAACAGAGGAAATGATAAAAGATTATCCTGTGCTAAAAAGAGATTATCCACTCAACGAAACGGTGTTGGATTATTGGGTAAAAGATAAAGAAAGCCCATATACTGAAGTAAAAAGATTTGACTGGTTTCGTGGGTACCATGTAGGTGGGCGCTCACTTATGTGGGGTCGCCAGAGTTATCGCTGGAATAAATGGGATTTTGAAGCCAATGCAAAAGATGGCATTGCAGTAGATTGGCCAATACGCTACGAAGACTTGGCGCCATGGTACAGCTATGCAGAAAAATTTGCTGGCATACAAG
>JANOZW010000281.1:0-9947 GCA_031429575.1 Ferruginibacter sp. | reverse complement strand
CAAACGTAGCTATACCACCCGCTACCAACACTTCAGCAGCTTTAGGCCCTATTCCTTCAATAATTGTTAAGTCGTCAGTACCAGAAGTTGCAGCAGCTGCTTTTGGAGCTGGAGCCGCTTCCACTGTTTCAATAACTGCATCAGTTATTGTTTCGTCGGTAGTAGCTTCTGTTGCAGCAGTTTTAGCTTTTGCACCACCACTTCTACGAGTTTTCTTAGCAGGCTCTGCAGCTGTACTAATTCCTTTACCGTATATTTCGTTGAAATCAACCAACTCAATCATTGCCATTTCAGCATTATCACCTTGGCGTGCACCAAGCTTAATGATACGAGTGTATCCACCTGGGCGACCAACTACTTTTGGCGCAACTACTGTAAACAATTCTTTTACCGCAGCTTTATCGTTTAAGTAACTAAACACAATACGGTGATTGTGGCTAATGGCTTCTTTACTATCGGTAGCTTTTGTTTTTGTAATAAGCGGCTCAATGTATGAACGCAATGCCTTTGCTTTTGCTACTGTTGTTGTAATTCTTTTGTAAGTAATTAGTTGGCAACCTAGGTTCATTAATAACGCTCTTCTATGAGAAGCTGTTCTACTAAGGTTGTTTTGTTTGTTTCCGTGACGCATGACTTTTTTGTTTTTATACCTTATACCGTGTCAGGAATTATAAGGTTAATGTGTAAAATATGAAAATGTGCAAATGTGCAAATTCCCCAAATTCAAAGCAATTTTAAAAATTGCAATATTTTTTTAAGAACTGTATCGAATAATAATGTTGCATTGTATCCAAATTTGCCCATTTGCAAATTTGCCCATTTGCATATTAATTTTCGTCGTCTATCTTCAATTTGCTCAAGTCCATACCAAAACTCAATCCTCTATCTTGCAATACTGCATCTATTTCGCTCAAAGATTTTTGACCAAAGTTTCTAAACTTCATCAAGTCTTCTTGCTCATATTGTACAAGCTCACTTAAAGAATTAATTTTAGCAGCTTTCAAACAGTTGAATGCACGAACTGATAAATCTAAATCTTCCAATGGTGTTTTAAGCATTTTACGTAATTGTAAAGTATGCTCATCTACCATGTCTTCTTTCTTATCTTCTTTGGTATCGAAAGTAATGTTCTCATCAGTAATAATCATCAAATGCTGAATAAGAATACGACTAGCTTGTTTCACCGCTTCCTCTGGATGAATAGTACCATCGGTTACAACATCCATTACCAATTTTTCAAAATCGGTACGTTGTTCTACCCTTGTATTTTCAATAAGGTATTTTACATTCTTTATTGGTGTGTAAATAGCATCTACTGGTATATAACCAAAAATGTTACTTTTTTCTTTATGATCTTCAGCAGGCACATATCCACGACCACGACCGATAGTGATATCTATGTCAAGTTTAGCACTACTATCTAAAGTACAAATTAATAATTCTGGATTCATTACTTCAAACATTGGAGTAGCTTCTCCTATCATGCCTGCAGTAAATTCTGTTTTATTTTTTATAGAAAGGGTTACTTTTTCAGAAGTAATTTCATGATCTCCATTTAATTTGAAACGTACTTGCTTCAAGTTAAGAATCATTTCTGTTACGTCTTCTGTAATACCTTTTAGTGTTGCAAATTCATGATCTGCACCAGCTATATTGATTCCTACAATTGCATACCCTTCTAAAGAGTTAAGCAATACACGACGAAGTGCGTTACCGATAGTTACACCATATCCTGGTTCCAACGGACGAAACTCAAACTGAGCTTCAAAATCTGTTGCTTTTTGTAGAACTATTTTATCCGGTTTAACAAAATTAAAAATGGCCATTTTTATTTGTTTGATTTAATTTAAAAAAAATTAGTATTGAGTATTGAGTACTTAGTATTGAGATAGTTTCTTCTAATTTCAAATGCTTAGTGTAAAATCTAATATCTCATATCTAACATCTTACTTAGAGTACAATTCCACAATCAATTGCTCCTTAATATTTTCAGGAACACTTTCTCTTTCTGGATATGTAATAAAAGTACCTTTCATTTCAGCTTCGTTCCATTCTACCCAATTGTGCTTAGGGTTTTTTCCACGAAGGTTATCGGTAATAGATTTGTTGGCAGCAGATTTGTTTTTCAAACCAATTACATCACCCGGTTGGCAGCTGTAAGATGGAATGTTAACCACTTCGCCATTTACAGTAATATGCTTGTGACTAACTAATTGGCGTGAACCTTGGCGGCTAATACAAATACCTAATCTGTAAACGGTATTATCTAAACGTGCTTCTAATAATTTGATGAGGTTTTCACCAGTAACACCTTTTTTACGAGCAGCTTCTACGAATGTTTTGTGAAATTGTTTTTCCAACAAACCATACGTATATTTTGCTTTTTGCTTTTCAGATAACTGAAGCGCATACTCGCTTGGTGACTTACGCTTTTTTGTAGCACCATGCATTCCTGGAGGAACACTATTTTTGGTTAACCACTTTCCGTTTCCGGTAATTAATTCTCCAAACCTACGGGAGATCTTTGTTTTGGGGCCTGTGTAACGTGCCATAGTATTATGATATGATTTTTTAGTGACGATTCACCATCATAAAAATCTTAAAAATCGATGATGAACCCTTTTATAATTAGATTATAGACTTATAGATTTTAGACACAAGACAAGAAATTTGATAATAGTTATCTAAAATCTTGTGTCTTATATCTTATTTCTTTATTATACTCTTCTCTTCTTTGGAGGTCTGCAACCATTGTGCGGCATAGGCGTAATATCTTTTATAGATGCTACTTCAATACCATTTTGAGATAAAGAACGGATAGCACCTTCACGGCCACTTCCTGGTCCTTTTACCAATACGTCAACTCTTTTAAGACCTGCATCTAGGGCTATTTTAGCACAATCAGCTGCTGCCATTTGAGCTGCATAAGGTGTGTTCTTTTTAGAACCTCTAAAACCCATTTTACCAGCAGATGACCAAGATATTACTTGACCTTGCTTATTGGTAAGACTGATGATAATGTTGTTGAAACTAGCTACGATATGTGCATCGCCATGTGCTTCTACTTTTACTACTCTTTTTTTTGCAGCTGCTTTTGCTCCTTGCTTGCCGCCTTGTGCTTTTGCCATTTGTGTTTGTTGTAGGTATTCGTTTAAAATAATTTTCTACTTTTATAAAGTAGAATAGATGCAACCCTCCTGCTGGCTCAATAGCTATCTAGCGTTGTATCTTACAATCGGAGCCTATGTATAAACAAACCTTATAAGCATATTAAAATACTTACAAGCCATTATTTATTAATTATTTTTTAGCTACTTTCTTTTTACCTGCTACTGTCTTACGCTTACCTTTTCTTGTACGACTGTTTGTACGAGTACGCTGACCACGAAGCGGCAAACCTTTACGATGGCGAAGACCACGGTAGCAAGCTATATCCAACAAACGCTTAATATTCATTTGGGTTTCGCTACGCAAAGCACCTTCGGTTTTAAACTCACCGTTAATGATGTTACGGATAGCCGTTTGATCATCATCATTCCACTGGTTTACTTTTTTGTTTACGTCAATACCTGCTTTTACAAGAATGTACTTTGCAGTGTTTGGACCAATACCATAGATATAAGTAAGTCCAATTTCACCTCTTTTGTTTTTTGGCAAATCAATACCGGCAATACGAGCCATAATACTATTTTTGATTTATGATTTATTAATTTCTGATTTTTAGTCTCTGCTAACTTTAAAATAAATCTAAAATCAGCAATCAAAAAATCTACAATTGGTTTTATCCTTGCTTTTGCTTAAAACGAGGATTCTTTTTGTTGATAACGTACAAACGCCCTTTTCTTCTTACAATTTTGCAATCAGCACTGCGTTTTTTAATGGAGGCTCTTACCTTCATGATTGATTTAATTTACTTTATTACTTAATACTATTTTATACTTAATTCTATCTATTTGTATCTGAAAATAATTCTTCCTCTAGTTAAATCATAGGGACTCATTTCCACTCCCACTTTATCTCCTGGTAAAATACGAATGTAATGCATCCTCATTTTTCCTGATATGGTGGCCAATATTTCGTGGCCATTCTCCAATTTTACTTTAAACATAGCATTACTTAACGCTTCTGTTATCGATCCATCTTGTTTAATGAGTGCTTGCTTAGCCATAATTTTCGGAGCGCAAAGATAGGATTATTCTTTTAATAAAAGAAGAAAAAATAAACTAGTGGCTAAAATAATAGTAAATCAATTAGTTAGGGGTAAAAATAATTATTGGAGATGAAGGTTACGTGTTGCGGGTTGAAGGTTGCGGGTTAAGGGTTATAAACTGAGAGACACTATGACAAATTGAAAATAGTTTTCAATAAATCGGTATTAATAGGTAATTTATCGTCCGTTGTCTGCCGTATGTCGTCCACCGCCAATCTGCTCTCTCACTTAATCCAATATTTTTACTTCCGTTCTTCTATTTTGCGCCTTGCCATCTGCTGTTTTGTTAGAAGCAATAGGTTTGGTCATACCATATCCCTTTGCGGTAAGTCTGTTCATATCTATACCTTTAGATATTACATAAGCCATTACGCTTTTTGCACGCTCCATAGACAATAAAATATTAGCAGCAGGTTTTCCCACATTATCAGTGTGCCCACCAATTTCTATTCTATCATCATCTTTTCTTACAAGGTAGGCTACTAGCTCATCTAATACAGGAAAAGATTCAGGCTTAAGAATGGCTTTACCAGTTTCAAAATTTACATCTTCTAATATGAAAGATTTAGCTGGTAAAAATTGAATATCAACCGCAAAGGGATTTTTGTAGGTAGCATTTCCTTTTATAGATGGAATTTCCAACACATTATAACTGGTAGAATCATTAAAACCTAAAATGAAAATTTCGTACTTATCTCCTGCAGGAAGGCGTAAAGAAAACTTTCCTTTTTCATCGCTTAATCCCTGATACTCTTTTTGTGTAAGTTTACTTTTAAAAACTACAATTTCATGTACAAGAATATTACCTTTAAAATCTTGTATGCTCACATCTACAGGCGCATCTTTGGCTTGCGATGCATTTTGTACTTGGGCAGTAGATGCATTACATAATAAAAATACCAACGAGATAAATGTGAACAGTTTTTTCATATAGATTTTTTTTACAAGAATAAAGATAAATCTAATGCAATTAATAATTTATTTGTTAAAAAACGATTTATTAATAATGTGTATATTAAAAAAACCGCCCCATTTTCATGAGACGGCTTAAAAAATATAAATGCATTACAATGAAATATTCAACCTTGCAAATATAAATCTGCCATTAAAACCAAATTGAGATACGTTTCTAGAGTATTCAAATTGATTATTGTTGCTTAAATCAATAACACCTGGTGTGCCAAAAACACCTGCTGTATTAGGTCTCGCCGCAGTTTGTGTTTTAAGATTTTTATCTGGGTAAATGTCAAAAATATTGTTTGCACCTATAGTAACTCTAAGCCTTTTGCTAGCAGAAACACCGATAGAAAAATCTGTAATGGTTCTGCCGCCAAATGTTGGATGCTCTGTAGCTAAAAATTGACCATTTATATTATCTCCTTCTACTAATCCATTTCCGTTTACATCTGTTGTATTAGGGTCGGTAACTGTTCCAAAATAAGTATGGCGCAAAAAGAATTCGAGTTTTTTTACTGTTAATGTATTTATCAACGCCAATTTGGTTCTTGGCACTGCCGATTCTAAATAAATACGACTTGCTTCATCAAAATAATTATTAATGTTCCCTGTGTTTTTTAAAATGTCAGAACCTTGTATATCGCCAACTTGTTTTGTTTTTGATATGGTACCTGCCAAGTCTGTTTTTAATGAAAAATTATCAAATTTAAATCTATTAGATGCTATAAAGTCTATTCCTTTAGATTCTGTATTGATGGCATTGGTGAAGAATGTAGCTCTACTTGCATTTTCGGCATCAAAATATTGTTGTAA
Source organism: Ferruginibacter sp. (assembly GCA_031429575.1). Taxonomy (GTDB): domain Bacteria; phylum Bacteroidota; class Bacteroidia; order Chitinophagales; family Chitinophagaceae; genus Ferruginibacter. The sequence goes on along the minus strand of JANOZW010000281.1, from coordinate 3,967 downwards.
TAATAATTGATCAGGTGGTAATACAGCAGGTAATGTAGGTGTTACAGGTCTAGCAAACTGCCCAGTTAATACAATTCTATTTTTAATTTTCACATAATATCCATCTACAGTAAAAGTTAAGTTAGAATTAGGTACTTTATAAGTAAAACCAGAACTATAACTGTAGGAATCTTCTTGCTTTAGTGAAGGGATACCAAAAGCAGTTGCCGCTTTTGAATTATTTTTAAATGTAGCTACCTCAAAAGGTACTCCCCCTATAAACTGTGTAGAAGTTGAATTAAAATACCTTTGTTGAAGTGATGGAGCTCTAAATCCTGTAGCGATAGCTGCTCTAAAATTGAGACCTTCTGCAATTTTAATTCTTGTTGCAAATTTGTAATTAAAAGTACTTCCAAAATCTGAATAATTTTCAAAACGCAATGCCGCACTTAATAACCATGCCTTTGAAACATTTAGTTCAACATCAGTATAACCAGCTACACTTGTTCTATTTTCATTAACTTCATTGCCAGTTCTAAAGCCAGGAAAAACTTGCGCACCGGCACCTCTTAGGGTTCCAAAAAAATCTGTTGGAGCTTCTAGATTAGCGTTTGTAGTGCTTGTAGCAATTTTCCCAAAAATATCATAACGACCATATGAGTTTTCGTTGCCTGAAATTATTTTATAATTTTCCATTCTTACCTCTGCACCAACGGCTAGATTTAAACCTGCCAATACATCAAACTCATGCGATAAATCAAGATTTGTGGTATTTTGACCAAATCCTAGTTTACCAGCATTAAATGTTTTGGATGAATTTATACCTTGTGTGGCATTAGAAGTATTTTCAACTGTATATTTAAATTGATTTTGACCATAAGTATTGCTTATATCATAATTCCAATCTTTAAAAATTTTTCCTTTTAAACCAATTGCCAATGACGCATCAGTAATATCTGAGCCTATTTCTGGTAAAAATCCATTTGGATATATTTCAGTAAGCGTATTAGCTTGAACAGGTCTTCTGTAAAAACCAGCTGAATTGCCATTTCGAATACCGAAGCCTCCAAAAGAATAAAATGTATTTGTTTCATTAATGGGTAGAGTCGTATTCATAAAAATTTGTCCGCTCGATACTTTTGATTGCCCAATGCGCATATTAAAATCTCTTCTTTCTAAACCTCGATATGCAAGCTCTTTATTTGTTACATCAGTGTTAGCATCAGTTATACCACTTAGTATAGATTGTAAGCCTCCTACACCTCCTATTGTAGTTGCGCCTTGAATAGCGGCTTGCTGAGTAGTAGAAAAATAGCTTACATTCGGTGCTTATGTTTTTATAGCTGAAATAATTTGAGCCGTATTGGGTGTGTTACCAATATTTCCAAATAAAGACGACAAATTTACACCGCCAGCCAATGCCCTATTTTCAATAGCATTATACGCATTAAACAATTGACCATTATAATCTGTAGCCCTACGTGTATCTTCTCTTGTAACTAGGCTACCTGTGAGGTTTATAGCTCCTCCTTTTTTGCCAATACCAATTCCATAATTCAAATCTAGTTGCACTTGCTTTCCATCCATACCACCTCTGTGGTCGTTGGCCCCAGTGGTTAAATTACCACCTCCATAAATGGAAGCTTCAAGTTTATTTATATTCTTTTTCATCACCACATTTATTACACCAGCTATAGCATCAGAGCCATATTGTGCTGCTGCGCCATCTCTCAACACTTCTATTCTATCAATAGCAAATGCAGGTATAGCATTTAAATCAGTACCTACCGACCCACGCCCCGGAGTACCATTCACATTTACCAATGAAGATGAATGCCTTCTTTTTCCGTTTAATAAAACCAATACTTGGTCAGGCCCTAAACCACGTAGCTGTGCTGGGTCTATATGATCTGTACCATCTGCCACTGTTTGTGTGTTAGATGTAAATGATGGTGCTACATAATTTAAAATTTGATTAAGATTTGCTTGTGGTGCAGACTTCGTAAGATCGTTAATATTTAATACATCTACCGGTACTGCCGTTTCTGTAGATACCCTGCGCAAACTACGAGAACCTATTACAACAACACCAGTAAGGTCTCCGCTATTTTGCAATACAAAGTCTTGCGTAATGTTTGCACCTACTGCAACTGTTAATTTTTGTTGGGCAGATACGTTTCCTGCATAGCTTGTGGCAATTGTGTAAGTGCCAGCTGGCAAGCTTAAGGTGTAAGTGCCATCAGCATTAGAACGTGTGCCATTTTTTGAAGGGGAAGCAGTTATGGAAGCTCCCTCTAATGCTGCACCTGTATGGTCTTTCACTACACCTGACACAGTGCCGTTTTGCGCAACTATTTTTAATGTTGCCAATACAAAAAACAATAATAAGGTTATTGTTTTAGATTGTGTAATAATTTTCATGAATAAATGTTTGGTTAAAAAATAAAAGAAAAAAAACAAAGGTACAACAGATTAGTCTATAAATTTTATAGAGAAATATACTTTTCATGTTTATTAAAGAAAAGGCTTTGAAATTCAAATTGAAAAGTATAGGTCAGAAAATTTTTAAACCAAGTGAAATACAAATTGTACCATAATCACTCTTTGATGGTTTATATCTATCAAAAACATTGCCATAACTTACAGCTATATTCCATTTATGCTTTGCAGGGAAGAAATATCCGAATGAACTTTTTAAACCCAGTAAGATTTGATCATTTATAAAACTAGGACCTACAGCAATGGCAAAATAATTTTTCTTATAAAAAAAGTAAGATTCGCCAATACGAAAATCAATAGTGGTACCAACACTTTTTATTGCTGTGTTATCAGTTTCTAACCGCAAAACCTTATCATCCAATAAAGATAAATTAAAAAGAATAGAGACTATGGGTTTTAGTTTCGAATGGCTTTGATAAAAACTCTCCGCCCCTATCCCTATTGTATTCTGATTATTATAAATTGTTCTATCATACAATGTTTTGCTGTATTGTGTTTGTAAGTATATTGAAAACGTATTTGCTTTTTGGGCAAATAGATTTGAGTAAGCCAAAGTAAAAAATATATTTAAAAAAATTGCTTTAAATAATTTACTTTTCATAAAAGTAATCTTATAAAATCTCTGTATTTATAAGACCATACAATTTAATAAAACGCTGCAACCTCTCCCAACCTTCTCCGCTCAATATCAGGCACCCAACAATCATCCGCTGCATACCCAACAGGTATTAATAAAAAAGGCTTTTCACTAGCAGGGCGATTAAGTACTTTACTTAAAAAATTCATAGGGGAGGGTGTATGTGTAAGTGCTACCAAACCTGCATTGTGTATGGCTGCTAGCAAAAGCCCACATGCAAGTCCACAACTTTCGCTGGCATAATACACATTGGTTTTATTGCCTTCTACATCAATATCGTAACTTTTTTTAAAAACAATAATTAGATAAGGAGCTACTTCTAAAAATGATTTGTTCCAATCTGTTTGTAAGGGTAGTAAATCTTTTTTCCATTCTTCAGGCATGCGGTTGTTGTAGCTTTCATATTCTTCTTTTTCTGCTTCTTTTCTTATCTGTCTTTTTATTTCAGCATTATTCACCACACAAAACGTCCACGGCTGTTTGTGTGCACCGCTTGGAGCGGTAGATGCTGTGAGAATAATATTTTCAATTACCTCTTTTGGTATTGGCTTACTGCTAAAATCTCTGCAACTTCTTCGCTCATTCATCCAATTATAAAATGATGATGCTTTTTTTTTCATGTCATTTTCATTGTATCCTTCTTTTTTATGCTGCACAAAAGGATAACCATTTATAAGTTTTTTATTTTCCATAACCCAATTTTAACGAATATTGCTTGATATAAAAATTATTACTGCTGCATGTTTCCACTTAGCCCATTTTTTTGTGTTATTATTTTTGGTATTGCACTTGCTACGGCATATATTTTAAGTAGAATATATGCCACAAATATTGTAGCTGCAAGGTATGAAA
>JANOZW010000280.1:0-2185 GCA_031429575.1 Ferruginibacter sp. | reverse complement strand
TGACACCTTTTTAAAAGGTGTCACCTCTGGAGACTCTTTGAAAGGCGAAACACCACAAATAAATAACCCCTCACCAAAGCGAAGGGCTATTTACCTTTTATAATCAAAACTAACTACCCGCCACCTTTTATTCTTCTTGCTTCTGCTTCGGAGCCTGCTCTTCTTTCTCTTGCGCTTTTTATTTGTGCACTACCAAAGCGGTAGCTAAAAGTTACCCTAAAAGTTTGGCTCTCCCATGCGCCGCCGCCACGTATGAATAAGCCACCAAAATTGCTTGTGGCATTCCATGGTGCAGTAAAGAAAACATCTGTAACGGCTACTTTTACTGTAGCGGCTTTTTCTAAAAATTGTTTTTGTACACCCATATCCACACTGCCCATCGGTTTGGTTTTCCACGTGCCGCCCCATACACTTGGGCCATTAAACCAGCCACTGATTTCTGCACTGTAATCTTTTCCTAAATTAAAACTTTGCTCTACGTAACCACCAAAGCTTGGTACTTGTTCTTTTATTTTTTTGTTGCCTATAACGCCTTCGTAAAACTGTTTGTTAAACCAAAAGTTTACATAGCCATTCCACCATTTTTTTATAGGAGTAGGGGCACCAATATTGAAACTTACAATTTGCTGTTGCGCCAAGTTTTTTTGTTGTATAAAACTAGTATTGCCAGAAGTGTCGGTGGTAATAGTGGCAAAATCTTTTACATAACTATAACCAACCGTTGTGTTTATAAAGCCCATAAAAGTATGGGTCATTTCTACATTGTCGGTGTATTGTGGTCTAAGAAAAGCATTGCCTTTTTCAAAAGTTAGTTCATCCAATTTGTTTTCAAACGGGTTTAAATCTTGGTAGGTAGGTCTATCAATTCTTCGGCTATAGGTTAGGTTTAAAGAGTGCTTTTGGTTTATATTCCAAGTAAGTGCCGCACTAGGAAAAAGATTTACATAATTTCTTTTTACCCTATTATCTGCTTGCACAATACCATCTGCTCGGGTAAGGTCACCATCGCTTGAGGTTTGCTCCATGCGAAGACCCGTTTGCATGCTCCATTTTTCATTAAGCTGGCGCTGGTAGTTTGCATAGGCTGCATTTACATTTTCTTTGTAGGTAAAACTATTGCTTCTGTTTAATTGTTTTATTGATATACCGCCTATTTCATTAAAAAAGTCAAATGTGTTTTTAGTAGTTACAAATGCTGTTTTAGCACCATAACCTAATTTTCCTTTTCCTAATTTTTGTTCTACATCTATTTTGGCTGTAAAAATATCAATGTCGGTAGGTGTATAGTTTCTATTGATAACGTTGTACAAAAAGTTATTGTTTTTATCGAAATAGTTATTGGGTTGGTAGCTTCTTCCAGTACCTCTAAACATTCCATAATCTGTATCAAAATTTATTTCCCTACCACTTGTATCGGCGTATCTGTAATTGAGGTTAAAGTTGGCGTTGGTTCTTCTAGCAGGTATATTGTTAGTAGCATCCAATCTTTTTACATAAGTATTATTGGGGTAGTAAGAAATATTGGTGCTACCTGCATTGTTGGCTGTACTGTTTGCAAAATTGGTAGTAGCCAATACACCAATCGTATTTTTATTGTTTATAAAAAAATCTGCACCTGCTTTTATGTTCATGCTCTTATCATCGTTTCGCATAATAGATGTTTGGTCGTACAAGCTATCGTTTTGTATGCGGTATAAATCAATACTATTTCTATTGATACCAATATTGCCACCAGCATTTCCAAAAATGTTTACTTTTTTATCTCTATAATTTAAATTGATAGAGCCATTGCCTTTTGGTGTAAAGCCTTGTGTAAAACCAAGGTTGGCACTACCATTGGTACCAAATTTTTTATTTTTCTTTAAACGAATATTTACAATGCCAGCATTACCACTAGCATCATACTTTGCACTTGGGTTGCTTATCATTTCTATGGCTTCAATATCGTTGCTGTTTATACTTTTAAGATAGGCGGCTAGGTCTTTTGTATCTAGCTGCATCATTTTTCCATCTACATATACACGTACGCCTGTTTTGCCTTTCATGCTTATATTATCGTTGTTATCCACCTGCACACCTGGGCTTTTACGCAATAATTCCAAGGCATCACTGCCCTGGGCATTTATGCTTTGTTCCACATTAAATACAGTTTTATCTGCCTTTACTTCTATCATTGGTTTTTTAG
>JANOZW010000279.1:0-5628 GCA_031429575.1 Ferruginibacter sp. | reverse complement strand
TCTTATAAAAACAAAATAATTTCATTAGGAATATTGTCAGGAACATTAGATAATGAATTTGATAGAATTAGAGGAGGGAGTAAAAGAATACAACAAGGAGCACCTGCTAATTTCTTTTATGGTTTTGTAACAGATGGTATTTTTCAGAATTATAAAGAAATAGCTGACCATGCTGTACAAACAGCAGGGACTGACCCTACCACAAGTACAGCTCCAGGAGACTTTAGATTTAAAGATTTAAATGGCGATGGAATTATTAATGACCAAGACAGAACAAATATTGGAAACTCAATACCAACATTTACGTATGGCATAACAAATACGGTTACTTACAAAAATTTCGAATTAACACTTTTCATCCAAGGTTCCCAAGGTAATAAAGTATTAAATTTTACTCGCTGGTACACTGAAGGCGGTGTAAGTAATGGTAACTATTCTAATGTAGTTCTTGGTCGTTGGGTTGGTCCGGGTACTAGCAATACACAACCAAGAGTTACATTGGAAGATCCTAATAAAAACAGTAGGGTATCTGATAGGTTTGTAGAAGATGCTTCTTACCTAAGAATTAAAAATTTGCGAATTGCTTATAACATTCCTAGTAGATGGTCCACTTTAATGAACTTAAAAAAAGCACAGTTCTATGTGAGTTCTCAAAACCTTTTAACAATAACAAAATACACAGGATTAGATCCCGAGGTAGGCAATGGTGTTGATATTGGATTCTATCCACAAGCAAGAACATTTATTGCAGGTGTGACAGTAGATTTTTAGGCAAAGAGATTTCCCACTAAGAGCACTAAGAAGAACAAAGAATAAAATAATGATTTGAATTACATGTTACAAAAAATAAAAAATAAACATGAAAAAAATATTTTTAAAACAATTTAGTTTACTGTTTATGGTAATCTTGTTTTTTACTCAATGTAAAAAAAGTTTACTTACTGAATCGCCTACAATACCACAGGTAACTATAGAGAACTATTACAAAACAGAGACAGAAATTGTGACTGCAGTAAATGCAGTTTATACTCCACTCTCTGCTATCTATAGCGGGTCTGCTTGGCATTTAGGAGATATTATGAGTGATGATGCAGACCTTGGTGGTGGCGGAGGTGGCGATGGTGCTGAAACAGCTGAGTTGGACAATTTTAGTATGACTTCTTTTAACCCTATCATTCAAATAATGTGGGCGCAATGTTATTTTGGAATTTTAAGAGCAAACTTAGTAGTAGAGAAAACACCACTAGTTGCGGTAATGAACCCTGCCGTAAGAAGCAGGAGCATTGGCGAAGCAAAATTTTTGAGAGGATTGTATTATTTTCACTTGGTACGTTTGTTTGGTGATGTGCCTTTATATACAAATGCTATTACTGCTGGAGAGTCTTATTTAATTCCACGTTCGCCAAAGGCGCAAGTGTATGCACAAATTATTGCAGATTTAAAAAGTGCCGAAACACTATTACCTAACACAACAACGGGCGATAATAAAGGCAGGGCAACTGCTGGATCTGCAAAAGGATTATTAGCTAGTGTGTATTTAACATTGGGCGATAAAGTAAATGCTGCAACAAAAGCAAAAGAAATTATTGATAATGCTGCAACATACGGCTATGGATTGTGGACAGACTATGCAGATAATTTTAAATTATCTACAGAAAATGGAAAAGAATCTTTGTTTGAAGTGCAGTACAGAAGCGGTGGTGGTACATTTTCTATTTATGGTGCAGGTACTGGCATCAATACTTTTTATGGTCCACGTTTTCAAGGTGTCGTTCCCGAGGGTGGATATGGTTTTACAGTGCCTACAAGAGATTTTGTAAACCAATATGAAAAAACGGGTGCTGGTTACAATACCATAATTGATAAAAGAAGAAACCGTACTATTTGGATACCTGGAGATACCTACAATACCTATGTACAACCAACATCATTGGTTGGTTCTCCTTTTGGTTTTAATACAAAAAAATATTTTATTTCTGTAGATGATCCATTAGGAGATGCTGGGCAATGGAGAAGTGCATTGAATGTACCCATTATGCGTTATTCAGAGGTGTTGTTAATCTATGCAGAAGCAGCAGGCCCAATAGTGGGTAAACCTTCTGCAGATTTAGTTAGAGCAAGAGCAGGGCTAGCACCATTGGCTGCTGGTTTATCTGATGCAGCTTGGTTAGATGCTATATACAAAGAAAGAAGATTAGAACTTGGTTTTGAAATGCATCGTTGGTACGATTTATTGCGCCATCCAAATGCAAATTATTTTATTACCACCATGACAGCCGCTGGCAAAACAAACATCAGTGCAAAGCATAGGTACATGCCTATACCACAAGGCGAGAGAGATAAAAATGCAAATCTTACTCAAAATAGTGGCTATTAAAAAAATTAAAATTAATTTATGAAAAAATATATAAAATTCTCCCCTTTGTTACTAATTGCACTGAGCTCTTTGCTCGTGCAATGTAAAAAGGATATTGTAGGGTTGAACGGGTCAGCTTCAAAAGCAGAATTTACTTTTGCTGTAAAACCATTGCCTGATACTTTGCCATTTGAGCCTACTGTAACTTTTACCAATGTGAGTGAAGAGGCTACGCAATACCAATGGGATTTCGGAGACAACACGCTCCTATCTGCAGAAAAAAATCCTATACATAAGTACATTGTAGGTGGTGATTATTCGGTACGATTAACTACAGTTGGTACCAACGGAAACAATACGGTTACAAAAAGAATATTTGTAATAGATGCTTGCCAAAATGATTTTTACAATACACTCACGGGTTGTAACAGCAATACAAAATGGACATGGAGTTCAGATGCAGATGCCATAAAAGTTTTATCTGCTGATGCTACACAAGTATTTTTTAGTGGCCCTGCTGCACCTTGTCAAGCAGATGACTTGTATAAATTTAAATCAGACGGTGGTTTTGAATACGATGCCGTAGGGCAAACTTTTGATGCACAATCTGGCTTTAGCTGCCAAGCGCCAAAACCAAATGCACCTTCATATAAAGTAGTAGCAAAGCCTGGACAGTTGCCAAAAATAATTTTAAGTGCATTAACCGTAGGAACAGGAAAACCATTCATAGGAACTACAGATATTGTGGACAATAATTTATACACTGTTCAAAATTACACGAGCAATACAATGACATTGAGGGCTAGTTCTGCTGGAAATCTCTTAGAAATAAAATTAAAAAAAGTACAAGCACTTGGCATAGCTGGAATAAAAGCGTTGCTCACTGGTACAGTAAGTAAAACATGGCGTTTAGATCCTGCAGCTGGCGCTAATCCAATTGTTGTTGGTACGGAAGCAGACCCCGCAACATACTTTGCTGGTGGCCCATTAGATGGTAATTGCCAATCTGATGATAGGTTTACTTTTACCGCCGCAAACAATATTATTTACAATGCCAATGGTTCTACTTTTAATGGAGGCAACATTGCCCCAAATTATAATTGTGGTAGTGATAGATCATACACTGTAGCATACACATTTGGTGCAACTACCGGTGGTGTAGCAGGGTTAGGTACTATACAATTACCCGGTGCACCACCAGCAGCTTTTATAGGAGTAACAGACGTACCTACAGAAAACGTTTACCGCATTATAGATATTACTGCCACTAAAATGACTCTAAGAGCCGGTAATGGAAATGGAACAAATACTGTTTTTCAATTTAAATTTATAGCACTTTAAAAAATAAATATGAAAAAGATACATAAATATATCATCGCTTTTCTTATAATACCTAGTACTTTTTTTTCTTGTACTGATAAGAAAGTAATACCTGAAATTATACCTGCTGAATTAGTAATAGAAAAAAACTGGCAGTTTGAAACGACCCCAGTATGGCAAGATGAATTTAATATAGGTGTATCACCCGATGCTACTAAATGGACTTTTGAAACTGGTGGTAGTGGATGGGGTAATAATGAATTGCAATATTATACAAGTGGTGTAAACTCTAGTATCAGTGGAGGAAATTTAGTTATTTCAGCTAAGAAAGAAAATTTATTAGGGAGAGATTATACTTCATCTCGTATGATAACAAAAGGAAAAGGAGATTGGTTGTATGGTCGTTTTGAAGTAAAAGCAAAAATACCAAAGGGCAGAGGCACATGGCCTGCTATATGGATGTTGAGCAGCGATAATGCTTATGGTAACTGGCCTTCATCTGGTGAAATAGATATTATGGAACATGTAGGTTATGATGTAAATAAAATTCATTGTAGCATTCATACATCTGCATACAACCATACAAGAGGCACGCAAAAAACATCTACTAAAGTTATATCAGATGCTACAGATGCATTTCATATTTACAGAATAGATTGGACACCTTATGCAGTGCGTGGGTACATAGATGGCTCACCTTATTTTGAATTTTTAAATAACAATACTGGCTTTACGGCATGGCCTTTTAATAAACCATTTCATTTAATACTGAATGTAGCGGTTGGTGGTAACTGGGGCGGCGTGCAGGGTGTGGATAATAATATTTTTCCTGCAACAATGGAAGTGGATTATGTGAAAGTGTATAAAATGATTCCGTAGGCCTTGGCTCTTCAAAATAATAAAAGTTGATATTCAGAACATTGTCAGGGTGAGCTTGTCGAACTCGTTGCACTAAATGTAACCAGCCTTCGACAAGCTCAGGCTGACAGCTTTTAAATCAAATAAAATAATTTACATATTTAATAACAAAAACTGCTTTTAATAATTTCTTGCTAAAAATTTCAACATGAAAAAAATATACTTTTTCTTTTCGATGTTGCTTTGTTCGTTGGTAACAATTGCACAAACACAAATGAACGTTCCAGTAACATTTGATGACCCAACTGTAAACTATGGTTTGGTAGGCTTTGGTGGTGCAGAGCAAGCTACCATTGTAACTGACCCTACCCTTGCTACTAATAAAGTGGGTAAAGTAATTAAAACAAATACGGCTGAGCTTTGGGCAGGTGTTTCTGTAACAGCTTTGGCCGGCACAGTGCAAACATCGTTTGCAAATCCCATTCCATTTACAGCTACTGAAAGAAGAATGAATGTAAGAGTATGGAGCCCACATGCAGGGATTTCTATAAAATTAAAAGTAGAAGACAAAAATGATCCAACAAAATCTTGCGAAACAGATGCAACCTTAACAGTAGCAAATGGCTGGCAGACATTGCAATTTAACTTTAATAACCAATCAGCAGGTACAGCTGCATTTAATGCAGCAACTACTTACAATAAAGCATCTATCTTTTTTAATTTTGGTGTAACAGGTGCAGTAGCAGGTGAGCGGATTTATTATTTTGATGATGTAAAATTTGGCCCAGCAACAGTAACACCGCCAACATTAACACAAATGAACGTACCAGTAACATTCGATGACCCAACGGTAAACTACGGCCTTGTTGGATTTGGTGGTGCAGAGCAAGCTACCATTGTAACTGACCCTACCCTTGCTACAAACAAAGTAGGTAAAGTTATTAAAACAAATACAGCAGAATTATGGGCAGGTGTTTCTGTAACGGCTTTGGCAGGTACAGTACAAACATCGTTTGCAAATGCCATTCCTTTTACAGCTACAGAAAGAAGAATGAATGTGAGGGTGTGGAGTCCACATGCAGGCATACAAGTAA
>JANOZW010000278.1:0-3101 GCA_031429575.1 Ferruginibacter sp. | reverse complement strand
AGCATTGCCTGCACCCGGTATTAGTATACGAATATTTTTATTTGTTAATTGGTCAATGTATTCTTTTAGCGGAGTAGATGCATAGCCAATATCCCAACCTGTGCTTTGGTCTTTGTAGCGGTTTGTCCAATATTGTTCTGTTGTGTTTGTCATTTTTTTAGTTTATAGGAACTCTCCCTGTTGTAATATCATACACCTCTATAAAACTAAATCCTAGTGCACTTAATTTTTCAATTTCATTTTTTACAATATCTGTGCAATACAAATAATGATACTCAGGTATGGAAAAAACTTTTTCTGCATCTACTTTATCTCTAAAAAATGTATATTCAGCAATACTGCCCATCATTGTGTCTGCTTCATCATACTTTGCCCAAACAGAATTTTCTTTATCAAAACAATCTGTTACTTTATCAATGGTTAAGGCTGAAAAGTCTTCCCCATTTACTTGCACTGGAAATTTTTTAAAACTATCAAATATGTTAGTTAAGTCTAAAAGTCTTTTAGAAACCATTCCACTACAAAATCCTTGATAATAATCGCAAATTAATTTCTTCGGTTTTTTAATAACAAAGTTTGCCATTTTATATTCATTCAATGGTTTAATACCCTTTACAAAATTATCCAACTCTAACCAATTTATATTTGCTTGTTCATAATTAATAAATAATGGTTTTGAATCATCTCTGTTGCTCCAAAGGATATATACTTTTTGAAATTTTTTCATTTATTTATTTCGTTTTAAATCTTCTACTTTTTGTAAATAGGCAGTGTAGGCTCTTTCTGATATTTCAATTAATCGTTGCTTTACAAATTTTAAATATCGCTGTAACCTTTTATCATCTTTTGTAATTACTAAGTATTTAAATAAATCTTCGTGATGCACTAAATAATTTTCTTTAATGCAGGTATCTACCAAATCTGAAACGGTAGTAATGCCATTTAATTTATTTTCAATTTTATTTAAAACAACTTTTATATCTTTTTCTGTTTTTTAGTTTCATTTTTTAAATTTTCACTATGAAAAATTACTTTACTATATATATTATCATACCCACTTGGCAATTCAGTATTATTTCTATTAATTGATTCGTTGAAAGTTTTACTATCTACACTAGCTATTATATAAAAATGAAACTCCTTTTTTTGCATTTTCTCAACATAACAATCGTAGCTATAAGTTAAGTCGCCATTACTATAATAGAAATAATTTTTATGCCTCGTATAACCAAATTGCAATAACAATGGTGCAATGCAATTCTCAATAATATCCTTATATATTTTTTTTGTTTCATAAATATTTTTTAATCTTCCCAATGAAAAAAACAATCGAATACAGTGAGTTGTTTGTTAGCCAAATTACTTTCTATTTCTATTTTAAATGGCAAAGATTGTTCCAATTCTTTTTCAGTTAGCAAAGTCATTCTGTATTCTGTAAAAAGTGCTGTGATATAATTTATTTCATCTTGCCAAATTTTAAAATTGGTTTGCCTGCAACTTTCAGCGTTCAAAAAATTACCACCGCCGCCTTTGTAGCTGCCATCGCTGTAGTTATCCCACCATTCTCCTTTGCCATAATACCAATATGGAGCCACTGTTGAAATGTATAATAGTAAACCATCGTGGCTTTCAATGGTTCTATTTTTTTCGTTTAATATAGTTACATCTGCCTTATCTTTTTTACTAATTTTTACATTAATAAAAGACGCAAATCCGCTTCCATAAGCTTCGTAATCAGGTAAAATTATAATACTCTTCTTATCACTAAGTCTGCCTAAAATAGTTTTGATATAACGCTTCGTTTTACCTAAATCATTTTTATTAAAAGGTGCAAAATCACCTTGTACTTTATTGATAGCAATATTTTTTAAAAATTCTTCAGTGAAATTGTGCATTTTTACATTTTATAATTTACTACAATTGTATTGGTTTGTATGCTGCCGCTTTGTTGTAAATTTCTGCAGCAGTCATCTCTGTTTTAGGGTGGTATATGTAGTCTATAATATTAGGGTCTGCAAACATTTTCTTTAGGTAACCAATATCAATATCCTGCTCTTCCTCAGTGCCACAAGCGTTTTGCAATCTTTTTATAGATAAAATGATATTAGCTTTTCTATGCTCTTCATCTAACAATGTACCTCTGCCATAAATAGCATTTAAAACTTCTATACTTTCCTCTTTTGACGAAACTGTATTTGTTGGCTCATCGAACAACAAATAGCCATCTTCAATTAGTATCATTAGTTGCAGCTTTGTGTGTTGCAAGGCAAAAGTTAATGCTTGTATGCTGCTTTGGCCATATAGTTTGTATTCAAAAATACCATTGCCATTCATTTTTAAAATCGTTTGCCAAACGTTTTCTTCAAAGTGTGGCTCCGTTATTTCAACTGTAATGTTCAATACAGACTTACCTTTTTTCCAAGTGTTGTTATCTGTTGCTACAATTTTTTGTTGTGAGGTTTTACTTTGTAATCTTTCAACTTCTGCCATCAATATAGGTATATCTTGCCTTGCATTTGCAATAAAATCTAAATCCGCATTTGTAGCTCCACTAATTTCTAAATCTTCTCCACGTTTTTCTTGCCATATATCTTCTCCCTTAGGTATACCTGTCATTATAAAACTACTGCCACTTTCGTGGTCACGGCCTTCTAAAAAAGATACCCAAGGTGCAATGCTTGTAGCATTGTATCGATCTTTTATTATGTGCAACTGTTCTGTTGTCATTTTTCTTTTTTTATTGCTCTTAGTAATTTTTTAGTCCTTATCTCATCAGCATTTTTCTTTCTCTTTTTTTCTAACTTTTCTTTTCTTTCGGCTAGTTCTTGTTGTTTGTAATAATTGGGTATTTGGTTTTTAAAATCTTTTACCAATTCAATAGCATCTTCCATTCTGTGTGGCACAAATCCAATACCGCTGCAGCCACAACAATAAATATTATAATTGTTATCATACAAATATTTTATACAACGCCATTGTTCATCTTTAGTTTTGGTTGGCAACCGTAAATCTCTGCCTAGGTTATACATTTCGCTAGCACAGTTTGGGCATTTAGCTGCTTTTACACTTGAAGGCATTGGCTTACCTTCCTCGGTGTCATT
>JANOZW010000277.1:0-15543 GCA_031429575.1 Ferruginibacter sp. | reverse complement strand
TTTATTATGCAATAGATTACGTTATCACATTGTTCAACCCCGTTGGGGTTGCTGCAGAGATTATGCATTATGTCCATGGCCCATGGGTTTCACCCATAGTTACTCAAAGTGAACCCCGTTGGGGTTCGTTGTATTGGACACGCCAATAAAAGCGAAGCTTTTCTCTTACCGCCTTTTACTATAATGTAGCCGATAAGTCGGCAAAACGGCAAAAGAAAAAAACGCCTTACCGCCTTCTCAGCAAAAAACGCTTACCCAAAAAATTGCGAAGCAATAAAAGCGAAGCTTTTCCTTTATGCTTTGGCGGCTTTGTGGCTATCAAAATTTTGCGAAGCAAAATAATCTTACCGCCTTTTGTTAATAAACAAGCCAAGACGCCGGAAAGAAGATAAAACTAAAACGCCTTCCCTTCTCACCGGCAAAAAATCTTATACGCAAAATTTACTAAAAAAGTGAGCAAAAATATTTCCCCATATCCCATACTTTATCTAATTTGCTCCTTTATATATTATGCTACAAAAACTCAAAATACTCAACTACGCTATTATAGACGAATTGGTCATCAATTTTTCTGAAAAGCTAAACATTATAACAGGCGAAACAGGCGCAGGAAAGAGCATACTCATGGGTGCGCTTGACCTTGTGCTAGGCAAGCGTGCAGATACTGCCGTGCTAAAAGACAAAGCAAAAAAATGTATTGTAGAAGCAACTTTTCACCTAAAAAATAATGCTGCTATAAAAGATTTTTTTGAAGCCAACGATTTAGACAATGAAACCGATATTTTAATACGCAGAGAAATAGCCGCCAATGGCAAGAGTAGAAGTTTTGTAAACGATACACCCGTAAACATTACACAATTAAAAGAACTCAGTAATAATTTGGTGGACTTACATCGCCAATTTGATACACAAGAAATAGGTACCGAAAATTTTCAAAGAGAAGTAATAGATGCATTAGCAGATAATGGAAATTTGTTGGTAGAATTAA
This sequence comes from Ferruginibacter sp., assembly GCA_031429575.1. GTDB lineage: Bacteria > Bacteroidota > Bacteroidia > Chitinophagales > Chitinophagaceae > Ferruginibacter. Next base: position 14,555 of record JANOZW010000277.1, on the reverse strand, counting down.
AAACCGTTTTTACAAAATATATAACAGCAAAAAACGAACTAGAAGCCTTGCGGATACAACAAGCCAATGCAGATAAAGAGGCAGACTACAACAAATTTTTGCTAGAAGAATTTACTGAAATAAACTTACAAGAAAATGAACTAGAAAATCTAGATGCCGAAATAAAATTATTGAGCAACGCCGAAAATATAAAACTACAATTGAGTGGCGTTTACACACCACTTACCAATTGCGAAGAACCGATAGCACAAAACTTAAAAGCGCTTGCACAAAAACTCGGCGGCTTAAAAGAATACCATAGCTATATAGAAGACTTACAAAAAAGACTCGTTAGTGCACAAATAGAAATACAAGATGTGGCCAATGAATTAGAAAGAATAGACGATGGTATACACTACGACGCAGAACGCATAAACACTGTAAACGAGCGCATTTCCGCAGGGTATAAATTGCAAAAAAAACATGGTGTTACTGCCACAGCTCAATTGCTAGAAATACAAGAAGCCCTACAACAAAAACTAGATGCTGTTTTTAATATTACAAGCAACATTGAAAAATTAGAAAAGGAAAGCGCTACACTTTTTACCGAAGCTACCAACATTGCTACAAAAATAAATGCAAACAGAAATGCACAAACAAAACCATTTACCCAAAAAGTAAATGCATTGCTTGCACAAATAGGCATGCCCAATGCACAAATAAAAGTAGATATAAAACCCACCACAGTTTCTGCACATGGCAGCGATGAAATAAACTTTTTGTTTGATGCTAACAAAAGCAATCGTTTTGAGCCTTTGCACAAAGTAGCTAGCGGTGGTGAGTTGAGTCGTTTAATGCTTTCTGTAAAATCGTTGGTAGCAAAAAAACTGCAACTACCCGTTTTAATATTTGATGAAATAGATACTGGCATAAGTGGCGAAGCAGCTAAGCAAGTAGGTATTATTATGAAAGACCTTTCATCAAGTCATCAACTCATAGCCATTACACACCAACCACAAATAGCAGCCAAAGCTGCAGCACATTATTTTGTGTATAAACAAATTGTAAACGATGCCATACAAACTTCTGTACGACTATTAAACGACGATGAAAGAATTGTAGCCATTGCACAAATGCTAAGTGGTGAAAAGCCCACGGCGGCTGCTATTGCAAATGCGAAGGAGATGATGAATTGAAAGTTGGTTCAAAGTTGAAGGTTCAAGGTTCAAGGTTTTTTCTAATTGAAATTTATTTGTAAATTTAAACTTGTTTTCATCTAAAGGTAATTATAAAATTACAACTCAAAAACAATTGGCTCATTCACCAATACATATTTTTCATTCAGCACACTTGCATTTATAAATGTGGTGTAATCTTTCTCTTGCATACCATAGGCCTCGTGTATATGCCCACATATATGAAACTTGGGTTGTACTTCTTGCACTTTTAATAATAAATCTTCGCAGCCTACTCGCATGCCGCTGGTAGTATAGTCTAATATGCCAAAAACTGGGCCATGGGTTATTAGAATATCTGTGTTCTTAGGAATTAAATCCCAATGCTTTTGTATTGGCTCTCCCCTATGCCTATTAAAAGCCCAATCGTAAAACCATGGCGATATGGGGGAACCCCAAATATTGATACCATTTATGGTAACGCCGCTATCGTTTAAATAAATAACATTGTTGGGTATAATATTTTGTACATCTGCATCGGACATGCGCTCAAAATAAAAATCGTGATTGCCAGCTATAAAAATTTTGTGCTCATAATCTTGCTTGGCAAACCAATCTAAAAAGTTTAATACCTCATACTCCTTACCCATAGAAGAAATATCCCCAGCATGTATGAGCACATCGCCTGCGGGGAGTTGTAGGTGGCTGTGTTTGCCGTGGGTGTCGGAGATGCAAGTGAATTTCAAAATAAATTATTCGTTTAGTTTTCAAAAATAAAAAAATTATTTTACAGTGAGATAGTAAAATGGATTAACAGTACCGGGGTAGATAAATGTGCAGATGATCAAAAGTGTGAAGGGCTGTACTTTGCACAAATTTCTTTTATAATTTGCCACACAGATTGCTGGCGCACATTACCTGCGCCTAAAATCTGAACGAGTTATTCCTGTTTTAATAACCATTTTATTAATTGGTCATTATCTACAATACTCCAAGAATGTGGATGTCTTCTATTTGCCCTTTGTTGGTATTCCAAGTCTACTAAAATTATCCGAAGTAATTGGTTGAACTTTTGAAGCGCCGCAGTTGTTGGTATGCCGCCTTGGTAAAGAAGCCAAGCGTACCAACAACTCTTTAGCAGACAGCCTACATCTCGTTGCCCATTCATATTCTTCTGCCGAGCATAGCAGGGATAGAAGTGGAAATATTTTTTGATCCCGCTTTCGGCGAGAGAAAAAAAATATTGGAACGAATAGCCCGTAACAAATGTTCATCATTGCTGTTTCTGTTCATGCTCCAAAAAAATAGACATAAGATGTTAGATTTTAGACATAAGATGGAAACCAACTGTTCACAAAACACGGATGCCAACTTTTTAAAAGTTGGCATCCGTGTTTTGCTTTGCGTCCATCTCAAAATATCATATAAAGTTTACTCCACTTCCGATTGTGTTTCTTTCTTCTTCACATCTTCCACCGCTGGAGCATCTTTTTTTACAAAATTTATTTTTTGGTTTTCTTTATCCAATGCTGCTATCAATACATCGCCAGCTTTTATGTTCATATTTAAAATTTCTTCTGCTAAAGGATCTTCTAAATATTTTTGTATAGCTCTGTGTAGTGGCCTTGCACCAAACTGGCTATCGTAGCCCTTATCTGCCACAAATGTTTTTGCCTCTGGTGTAAGCTCCATGCTAAACCCTAGGTTGTTTAAGCGTTTCATAACACCTTTCATGAGGATATCTATTATTTCAAAAATATCATCTTTGCTTAGGCTGTTAAAAATAACCACATCATCTATCCTGTTTAAAAACTCCGGGCTAAAGGTACGCTTCAATGCTTTTTCTATAACCGCTTTGTTGTTTTCATCAGAATGCTCCATTCTATTGGCGGTAGCAAAACCTACACCTTCGCCAAAATCTTTTAGCTGGCGTGCACCAATGTTAGATGTCATGATGATCATCGTATTTTTAAAGTCCACCTTTCTGCCAAGGCCATCGGTAAGCATTCCATCATCTAACACCTGCAATAAAATATTGTAAATATCTGGATGTGCTTTTTCTATTTCATCTAACAAGATTACGCTGTAAGGCTTGCGACGTACACGTTCTGTTAATTGTCCACCTTCTTCGTATCCTACATAGCCTGGAGGCGCTCCTATTAAACGACTCACCGTAAATTTTTCCATGTACTCACTCATATCTATTCGTATGAGTGCATCTTCGCTATCAAACATTTGGCGGGCAAGGGTACGAGCAAGCTCAGTTTTACCCACACCAGTTGGCCCAAGAAAAATAAATGTACCTATTGGTTTTTTAGGATCCTTCAACCCTACTCTATTTCTTTGTATGGCTTTTACCACTTTGCTTATAGCTTCTTGTTGCCCTACCACAGCGCCTTTTAGGTCGTCGCCCATATGGCGCAACTTATCCGTTTCTGCTTGTACCATGCGCTTTACAGGTATGCCCGTCATCATGTGTATTACTTCGGCTATGTCTTCTTCTTCTATCGGAAAACGCTTGTTCTTACTTTCTTCTTCCCAATCTGCTTTTGCTTTTTCCAACTCATCTTGCAAGCGTTTTTCGGTATCTCTTAGTGATGCTGCCTCTTCAAACTTTTGGCTTTTCACCACTTTGTTTTTCTCAAGCTTTATGTCTTCTATTTTCTTTTCTAGCTCAATAATATTTTCAGGCACATTTATATTTTTTATGTGCTTTCTTGCGCCTACTTCATCCAATACATCTATAGCTTTATCTGGCAAAAGTCTATCCGTCATGTAGCGGTCGCTCAATTTCACACAAGCTTCTATGGCTTCTTGGCTATAGGTTACATTGTGGTAATCTTCGTATTTGCTTTTTATGTTGGTGAGTATTTCTATGGCTTCATCTACACTTGGTTGCTCTACCAATACTTTTTGAAAACGACGATCGAGTGCGCCATCTTTTTCTATGTGTTGGCGATATTCATCCAGCGTAGTGGCACCAATACATTGCAACTCACCACGGGCGAGTGCTGGTTTAAAAATATTGCTCGCATCTAAACTGCCGCTTGCACCACCTGCACCTACAATGGTATGTATTTCATCTATAAATAAAATAACGTCTTTGTTTTTTTCCAGCTCGTTCATAATGGCTTTCATACGCTCTTCAAACTGGCCACGGTATTTTGTACCGGCTACCAATGCCGCCAAGTCTAGGCTTACCACACGCTTATCAAACAACACACGGCTTACTTTGCGTTGTACAATGCGCAATGCCAACCCTTCTACAATAGCCGTTTTACCCACACCTGGTTCTCCAATTAAAATGGGGTTATTCTTTTTTCTACGAGATAATATTTGTGATACTCTTTCTATTTCGTTCTCTCTACCTACAATCGGATCTAGTGTTCCACTTTCTGCGAGGCGAGTAATGTCTCTACCAAAATTATCGAGTACTGGTGTTTTTGTTTTTGGCAAATTGGTGGCACCTGGCTTTGCTGGTTTTTGTGCACCAAACTTTTTGCTGTCGTCATCAAAATCATCTTCATCGTTAAACTCCATGCGTGGCACATCGGTTGACACAAATCCTAATTCGTTTTTAAACAAATCGTAATCCACATCAAACTGATTGATAATTTGTGTAGCAATATTTTCTTTGTTTTTTAAAATAGAGAGCATGAGGTGCTCGCTTTCTGCATTGGTACTTTTTAATGCCTTTGCTTCTAACACCGTAATGCGAATTACTTTTTCTGCTTGCTTGGTAAGTGGTAAGGAATTTATGTTGGCTATGTTTTTTCCTGTTTTATCTTTTACGGCAAGTTCTATTTCTTTGCGCAACTCATAAACATCTACATTGAGCGTTTTAAGAATTTTTACGGCAGTGTTTTCGCCATCTCTTATAAGGCCGAGTACTAGATGCTCGGTACCAATAAAGTCATTTCCGAGCCTTAAAGCCTCTTCTCTGCTATACGAAATGATCTCTTTTACTTGTATTGAAAAATTATTATCCATTCTGTTGGTTTTTGCTTGTACAATGTTAACGAAAAAATGGGGCGTTTAAGTCTAAAAAATATCACAAATGTTGATATGTGTACAATATTTATTATCATTTACGAAAAATCGGTGAAAATCTATTTTGCGAAATGAGATAATTATATATTTTTGATAGTAGTTAAAAGGTTGTTTTACTTAATTTTTTTGCCGTTTTTTGTGGTTTTGCTTCGCAAAAGTTTTTTTGCCGAAAAGGCGGTAAGGCGTTTTTGCTTTGCAAAAATTTTTTTGCCACTAAGGCCCCAAGGCACAAATGGAAAAACTTCGTTTTTGGGTTTTGCTACGCAAAAATAAACTTACACAAAGAAATGTAGGGTTTTAGAAAAAATTACGAAGTAATTTTAAACTTTGTGCCTTAGCGACTTTGTGGCTAATCTTTTTTTCGCAGGAAAACTTTTTCTTCTTTGTAAATAATATAAAAACTATTATTAAAGCAGGAAAACTTTTCTTTCAAGTAAAACTAAATAAGAACTATTTTTAAAATCAATATCTTCAATAAATAAATGCTCCACAAAATGAATGTCAAAATAGATACCAAAGAAAAATTTAAGGTTTTAACACCTCAAGCAGCCATTATTTCTGCTAATATGACAGAAGATATTGAAAACCTTACCAAAAATGCCAGTGAAGCTATTCCGCATTTGGTAATAAATATGAGCGAGGTAAAAGAAATAGCACCAGAAGCAGCACAAAAATTAGCCGATGTGCAACAAGCTTCTTATGAGCGTGACCATTCATTTGTAATCTGTGAGCTACAACCAGATGTGGAAGCTGTTTTTGAAAAAGAAGAATTACTAGAAGTAATGAACATAACACCTACCGAAAGCGAGGCTTGGGATATTGTGCAAATGGAAGAGATAGAAAGGGAGTTGATGGGGGATTTTGATGAGGGAAGTGGGGAGTAGGGAGTGGGCAATTTTCAATTGGTTATTTAATAAGAAATCGATAACAATATTAAAAACTTAAGCAGCACTTTGTCAACTAAAACAGTCTTGTAAAAAAACAACCTCAAATAAATACATTGTTAGCGCTCACCATATTAGGAAATAACTCTGCCATACCCGCCTATGGGCGTAATCCTACAGCGCAAGTAGTACAAACCAATAACGAAAATTATTTGATAGACTGCGGCGAAGGAACTCAACTACAACTGAGTAAATACAGCATAAAACGTAGCAAAATAAATAGAATTTTTATTTCTCACCTGCATGGCGATCATTATTTTGGTTTAATTGGTCTTATTTCTAGCATGGGGTTGATAGGTCGTACGAACGATTTGCATATTTATGCGCCTGCACCATTGGAACAAATTTTACATTTGCATTTGCAAGCAGCCAACACTACCCTTCCCTACCAATTGTATTTTCACGCATTAAAAGAGGAAGGAGAAATTGCCAACGATAAAAAAATTTCGGTAAAAGCTTTTAAAGTAAATCATCGTATTGAGTGCTTTGGTTTTTTATTTACCGAAAAGAAAAACCCTCGTAAAATTTTACCAGAAAAAGCCAAGGCTTACGAAATACCAGAAGCGTATTATGGTGAGTTGCAAAAAGGAAAAGATTATACTACAAAGAAGGGTGCCATTATTGCTAACGAAGATGTAACAGAAGCTGCAACAGATGCACGCTGTTATGCATATTGTGCAGATACTATTTACGATGAAACAATAGTGCCCAAAATAAAAGGTGCACATGTTATTTATCATGAAACTACTTACTTAAAAGATTTAGAAGAACGGGCTGCTGCTAGGTTTCATTGTACAACAGTGCAAGCAGGAAATATTGCAAAATTGGCAGGTGTAGAAAAATTATTGATAGGGCATTTTTCTTCAAAGTATGAATTGCTGGATGATTTTTTGGCTGAGACAAAAACAGTTTTTGAAAATACCGAGTTGGCTTTGGAAGGTGCTTGTTTTAAGATTTAGATATTTTAAAAAATAAATTATCGAATGTTTATTGTAGGGTCAGCCTGAGCTTGTCGAAGGCGGGTTAGTTTTAAAAAAAATACATCTCAAAACTGATTTCACCGCCTTCGACAAGCTCAGGCTGACAACATTAAATGCGAAGCATAAATACTGAACTTTTTTAAAATTTCGCAAGATAACATCATTCTGTTTTTATAATATAATTATTCCCATCTGCCATCAGCCATTTGTACCCATCTTCAAAATAAATATTTTCTTCTTCATATACATCAATTTTGTAGAGCATGATGGATGATTTTAATGCAAGCCTAATGACCATATCATCAATAATATTTATTTCATTTTCTGTATGCTTTACATACAAAAATAACTTTCCTTTAATGCTAGGAGCAAGTACATCAAATTGGTTGCTATAAGTAAACCCAGCAAATGCTTTATTAAAAAATAATGCCGTTTTATTAAATTTATCAGGGAATGATAATGCAGAAATTAATGCAATCTCTGCACCTGCATCTATTCCTGCAAGTGTAGTATTAGCATTTTTAGCTGCTGCATATTTTTGATGTACAAATGGTAATACTTCGGTTACCAGTAATTTTGACAATGCAAAAAAATCACGAACCTCTATTGAATCTAGTTTTTGAGATAAAGAAATTTTTATGGCTGTACATGATGTAGGTAAAGCAGCAACAATACTATTATAAACAGTATCTACAACATTATTACTGACCGAATCTTGAAGGGCAATAAAATAAAAAACGGTTTTATTACTAGCATTTTCAAGCGCTGCCTTTATAAAAATTTGCGCAGCTGTTTTACCATCATTGCTTTGCCATGTATATTCTATTGTATTTGTAGCATTTTGAGCAAGCAAAAAATGGCTACAACAAAAAATAAATATGGTGCTGCAAATTAATTTCACATAGTAATGTTTACTTCCAAATATTTTTTTACTTCTGCGTACAAGCCATCACTTAGTGGTACACCAGGTAAGCGTAGGTTATTTTGTATAATTTCCATTTCTGTTAAAAATGCTTTTACACCAGAAGGATTATTTTCCGCAAATAATAATCTGTATAATTCTAATAACTGATTGTTTATTTTTACCGCAGCAGGATACTCATTTTTTAAACAATGATTTACCATGGTAGTAAATGCTTTTGGAAAAGCATTTGCAGCTACACTTATTACGCCATCCATACCACAAGCCATTTCTGGCAGTACCAAATCATCATCGCCACTGGTTACTAAAAAATGTTCGGGTCTGCCTTTTAAAATAGCAATAGCCTGTTGTATATCATTGCCTGCTTCTTTTACACCAGCAATATTATCTATTTGTGCAAGACGAAGTGTAGTTTCTGCGGTCATATTACGACCAGTACGCCCTGGCACATTGTATAAAATTATTGGCTTTGGCGATGCCGCAGCTAGTGCTTTGTAGTGTTGAAAAATACCTTCTTGCGATGGCTTGTTGTAATATGGGCTTGCACTTAAAACCGCTACTCCGCCATCTAGCGGGTATGTTTGCAAATCGTTTATTACAGATGCTGTATCGTTACCACCAATACCAATAACCATTGGCACACGATCTGCAATATGTTTATGTGTGAAATTTATGATTGATTTTTTTTCTTCGGAAGACAATACAGGGGTTTCGCCTGTAGTACCAAGCGTTACAATATAATTTACGCCATTGCTAATAATATGGTCTATTAATTTGCCTAGGGCATTGTAATCTACAGAAAGATCATTTGCAAATGGGGTAACAATGGCCACACCCGTGCCAGATAAAATACTTCGTACATTCATTTAAATAAATTTGTACGAAGATAATTGAAATAAAAATCCCCTGCTATGCAAGGGAAAAATATTATTAGCTATTAATTATTTTTGATTTATGTAAGTAATTATTATTCTCACTAAAAATAAATAAGCAAGAACCATTTTTTATTTTTTCAATAATGGGCTTATTCAATTTTTCTGGTACTGCAGGGCAGCCCCAGCTTCTGCCTACATGGCCTTGACTGCGAGCCATATCTTCGCTAACATATGGAGCGCCATGCATTACAATGGCTCTTTCATATGCCAAATCATTTATACCATTTTCCAGCCCTTCTAATTTCATTGAATAACCATTCTTTCCCATGTAAGTACCAGAAGTTTTGTAAAAACCCAAACTACTTTGAAAACTTTCCGGAACGTTGGAAAACCTAGTAGCCATTTCTGCACCACTACCTTGCCCATGTGCTACATATGTATTAAACAAAATTTTGTAATTGCTTAAGTCAATAACAAATAATCTTTTTTGAGAAGAAGGTTTTGTAAAGTCAACAATAGAAATGATATGGTCGTTAGCAATTTTGCCTTTAGATAATAAATACTCATACCCTTTTATTGCATATTGAAATGCATGTTCAGATAAGCCATATAAATTTAATTTTAGGCTATCATATACTTTGTAAACGCTGCTTATTTTAGTTTCAACAAGTTCTGGAACAATGATTGGGTGAACTGTCTTTATTTTCAAAAAAGGTTTTCCTGTTGCAAAAGCCATTGGGATATGTGTCATGCAAGCGAATGCTGCTGAAAAGAATAAGTATGCACTTTTAAATTTGAATTTCTTCATAATATTGGGATTGGAATATATAAACGGAATAACAAAATAACTATTGTGATTATCGTATATATTCAGGTTTTATTAAATATCAAAAATTTCAATGGCAAAAGTATCCATACTAATGTTTAGGCTTTGTTAAAGGAGGTACAATGTAATGTTATAAAGCAAGCAGGAAAATATTATATATTGATTTAAAACACGTTACAGAATAACCTATACTATTATTTAAGAGAAAAATTTATAGATTAATGCAAAAGAACAGATGTATAATTTATATGAATCTACTACAACTAATAGATTTTGTAGTATAAAAACGACATTTAAAAAAGAAAAACAACATAGATTGATGGCAACCTAAATATGGAATTTTGCAATCAATACAATATTATGCATGTTGTTATGTAGGTTTATATTAATACTATATAGAAAATAAAATTCGACTTTTTTAGCCCCATTATTCTTACAATTTTACATTAGAAAACTTTTTTTACAATTTATGTGTACATAAGAGAACTAAAGGATAAAAAAAAAGCCAAAAGCTTTTATTTAGCTTACATACAACATTTACAAAACCAAAAAAGATGATCACAAAGATTATTTCAATGACTTTCTTCTCCTTACTTTTTGTATCGGCAAATGCACAGCAAAGAGCAGCAAAAGAGCAATCGGCATCTTTCTCAACTGCCTTTGGTGAAAACCAATTTACAACTTCATTAAATTATCGTTATTTATGGAATTTTGGCAAAAAGAAACAATGGCAGATGGGCACTGGTGCAAGACTTACCAATAATTTTGGCAGAAGAAATTATTACATTACCGCACCAGCTAAACTTACCAGTGGTAAAACAGGCCCAGGTGTTTTCTTTGCAGACCAAATTATTCCTAATATAGATTCTGTTTATTTTGTAAAATCACAAGTAAATGCTTTAAATATATCGGTTAATTTTGGGTACAAAATAAATGATAAATTTAGTGTTGGTTTTGATATAGATGCCATTGGTTTTTCCTTTGGCGGCAGCCAAGCCGGTACTTATTTTGGAAATGGTGGAACTGTGGCAGCAGCAAACGCAAAACCAACTGGCTTTAATTTATTATTGGTCAGCGATAATGATTTAGGCACATTGAATAGTGAATTTTTTGGCCAATACAATTTCAATAAAAAATGGTCGGGTAAAATTGGATTTCAATTTTTGTTTACCGAATATACAACAATGAATAAAATACAAACCACACCTAGTGGAGACAAAAATGATCGTTTCAGAAATAAATCTGGCCAAATATCTATTGGAGCAACATATCAATTTTAAAAGAAAAAAGAAAATATGAAAAGTATTAAAATTTTATTTGCAGTTTTATTATTAAGCAATGTTGCATTTGCACAAACCTATTTAGCAACCGATGAAGACAGTAAAGTACATTTTACCATCAAAAATTTTGGCATAAAAACTGGTGGTGATTTTACAGGTTTAAAAGGCACTATTGTGTTTAATCCAAAATCATTAACAACGAGCTCCATAAATGTATCTGTAGATGCAAAAACAGTGAATACCGACAATGGAGGTAGAGATAAGCACCTTCGCAAAGAAGAATATTTTAGCGTAGAAAAATTTCCATTATTAACTTTTGTGAGTACAAAAATTACAGAGAGTAGTACAGCAGGAAGATTTTTTGTAGTTGGTAACTTAACCATAAAAGGTGTTACTAAAGCAATTCAGTTTGGTTTTAGTGCTACGCCATCTGCTGCAGGATATGTATTTGCAGGGGATTTTGAAATAAATCGTAGAGATTTCGGTGTAGGTGGAGGCAGCTCGGTAATGGCCGATAAATTAAAAGTCACTTTAAACGTTGTTGCAAAAAAATAATATATGCAATTAAGAAAAAATATAGAGCCGGTATTAAATCAGTTAGCAGAAAGTTTATTATTACTTACAGATAATGAATATACGCAAAAGTCGATTTTACTAAACGGCAGTAGCATTGGTGGGCACACAAGGCATGTGATAGAATTGTATCAGTGTCTTATAAATGGATATGAAAATGCGGTAGTGAATTATGAACAACGCAAAAGAGATTTGGAAATAGAAACCAATAAAAATTTCGCATGCCACCTACTTACTTCTATTGCTAGTGCCATACATATGCCCAATAAAATTTTAAACTTACAAGGTTTTTATAACGAAACCGCAGATGATGAATGCGCAGTTGACACCAATTTTTACAGAGAATTAATTTATAACCTAGAGCATACCATACACCATATGGCATTGATACGTGTGGCCATAAATGAAGTGAGTAATATTACATTGCCAGAAAATTTTGGTGTAGCACCTGCCACCATGCAATACAAAAAATTATGTGTACAGTAACGTATGTACCATCCACATCTGGTTATTTTTTAACAAGTAACAGAGATGAAAAAAATACACGTGCAAAGGCATTTGCACCAGCAGGATATATTATTGATGATGTTGAATTAATTTTTCCTAAAGATGGTGATAAGGGTGGCACGTGGATTGTACTAAAAGAAAATGGCGATACACTTTGTTTATTGAATGGCGCTTTTGAAAATTTTGTTAGCAAGGATATTTATAAAACTAGCCGTGGCAAAATTGTACTTGATATAGCCATCACAGATAATTTCATTAAATCATTTGCAGAAATTAATTTGTTAGACACTGCTCCGTTTACATTAGTAGTAATAAACAACAAACAATTATTTGAGTGCAGATGGGATGGAGAAAAAAAATATTGTAAAGTATTAGACAATGGCGTATCTCATATTTGGAGCAGTGCTACCTTGTATAATGATGCGCAACAAGCCAAACGGGAAAGCTGGTTGGCACAATGGCAAAAGAACAATGCAATCCCCACTCAAAAAGATTTATTTCATTTTCACACAAATACTGGTGAAGGCAATGCAGAAGATGATTTGATTATGAATAGAAACGATACATATTTCACTGTAAGCATTACTGGCATTGCTGTAAGCAATAATGATTGCCTAATGCAATACCAAGATATCATACACAATGAATGCAGCACTACCAGCTTTGCTTATGAAAGAGCCAACAGCTAAAGAAACTTTATCAAAAAAAATTACTACCCCCTTTTTTATAAAATTATTTAATTGGGAGTATTGGAGTTTTAATGTAGTTTATTTTCCCATTTATTTTTATTGGTTTTATTTGTGCTTACGTGCACGCAGTTTATTTTTCTTTAGCGCTAGCAATCCTACCATAGAAAATGGAGGTTATCTAATGGAACGTAAAAGTGACATTTACGATATTATGCCTCAAGCTTATTATCCAAAAACATTGTTGGTAAAAGAGGACTTATCAAGAGATGAGATAAAATTACTTATACGAGAAAAACAGTTTCAATTTCCGGTAATTGTAAAACCAGATATTGGCGGTAAAGGTAGAGGCGTAAGAAAAATTGATAATATTGAAGATGTTGTAACATACATACTATTTGCAAAATTCCCAATGTTGGTTCAAGCTTTGGTAGAATATAAACATGAAGCAGGTATTTTCTATTATCGCTTGCCATGGGAAGAAAATGGGAAAATATCAGGCATTGTAGCAAAAGAATTTTTAGCTGTAACAGGCGATGGTTTTAGCACGTTGGAAAATCTAGTGATGCAAAATCCTCGATCCATTTTACAATTAGATGCCCTGCGTAAAATGCCTGAGATAAACCTAAAAGACATTTTACTAGAAGGCGAAGAAAAAATAATGGTGCCATTTGGCAACCATGCACGTGGCGCAAAGTTTATAGATGCCACAAATTTATTAACACCCCAATTAGAAAAAACCATAGATTCTATTTGCAAACAAGTACCCGATTTTTATTTTGGCCGATTAGATATTATGTTTACCAATTGGCAAGATTTAACAGAAGGAAAAAACGTAAGCATTATAGAACTCAATGGTGCAGGCAGCGAGCCTACACATATATACGACCCATCTCACTCGATCTTTTTTGCCTGGAAAGAAATAGCAAGACATTTGAAAATATTATACCGCATAAGTATATATAATCACACAAAAAAAGGTATTGCCTATTTACCTTTTAAAAAAGGGATAAAAATGTTTAGAGATGTGCGGGGTGTGGAAAGGAAACTAGATGCTTTGTTGTAATGTTCAATTATTTAATACGCCTCCAATTTTAAAATACTTTTTCATTAACATTTATTTAAAAAACATAGATGCAAATAAAATTGTAACTATTAAAAATAATTTAAATGAAAAAAATATTACTGATAGCATGCATTAGCATTTTTGCAACAGCTAGTTCAAAAGCACAATCCCCACTTCGCAAAAACCATTTTAACCTAGAAAAATCCGTAGCCATACAGGGCTACGACCCAGTAGCTTATTTTACACAAAACAAAGCTATAAAGGGTAGCAAAGAATTTTCTGCAAATGCTGATGGCATTGTATATTATTTTTTTAGCACTGCCAATAAAGAATTATTTGTAAAAGATTATGCAAAATACGAACCGCAATATGGTGGCTGGTGTGCATATGCCATGGGGGCTACCAATGAAAAAGTAGAAATAGATCCCGAAACATTTAAAATAATAAATGGCAAGCTGTATTTATTTTATCACAGTTGGGTTAATAATACTTTAAACAAATGGAACAAAGATGAAACCAACTTAAAAATAAAAGCGGATAAAAACTGGTCATTAATTTACAAATAATAAAAACCAAAAAATGAATATTAAAAAATATATTTCCATAGTATTAAGATTAGTTGCAGCCGTTATTTTGCTACAAACATTGTACTTTAAATTTACTGCACAGCCAGAATCTGTAGAACTGTTTAC
>JANOZW010000276.1:0-21807 GCA_031429575.1 Ferruginibacter sp. | reverse complement strand
ATATTTTTCCATCTTTTTCAACTCGTCGTAATCTCTTTAATTCAACAATTTCATTTGGAGTTAAATCTATTGAGTAAGCCATAAAAATATTTTTGGTTACTCAAAGATAACAAATCGGAATTATTTAAGCAAATAAGTATAACTTGCCCCACAGAAAGCTACCGCACAAAAGCCATCGCATCATTTCTGCGGTAGTTTGTTATCTCTGCGCCATACGGATTGGCTCCGATAAAACTGGAAAATGGAATGTAGTTACAAAAAAAAATGAGTAAAATATCTTTTAAAAGTATGGTATAAAGTATGGTATAAAGTATGGTGTAAAGTATGGTGTAAAGTATGGTGTAAAATATGGTGTAAAGTTTACCATAAATACTTAAATAATTATAAAACAATGATTTATTTAGTTAATTGACCCTAAAAAAATGATAATAAAAATTAAAAATAGCTTTTAAAAGTATGGTGTAAAGTTCGGTGTAAGGTTGGGTGTAAGGTTCAAGATAAGCGGTTGTTAAGTGATGAGAAACTCCAAGACGAGCTAAGCTCTTTCTTATCAATTTTTTAATAGAAATTGCAACCAATCAATTTGGTCTATACTAACATCTACTTTCTTATAACGCTTGGTTTTATACAAAAGAATACTTTGACTTATTTTAAATGTAGTATTTTGCAAGAAAGCATAATGGAACAATAAATTAATAATAATGAAATAGTTATAATTTTGCAACGCTTCGTTGCAAAATTGAATAATCACTTCAACTTAAATAATTATTGTATATTTTGCAAGTAGATAAATTTTCATTTATATTTTAGAAAGCATAAATATTTCAATAATGGCTACTAAAAAGACCATAGCGATTTTGCCTCTATATTAGAAATAGCAAAAGCTGCTGAACAACTAACCTTGGGGTCAGTAGGCATAAACAGTGTGGAGGTAGAAAATGTTATTGAAAGCAATACCAAAAACCAGCAAATAATAGAGCGATGCTTAGATGGCATGCTTGATTTTTGTTATGATAAAAAAATGCTACTGCTATATAAAAAGCTATGCAGGTATTATGTAACAATAAATGAAGCCGCAGTAATAGATTACATAAATATTTATAGAGAACTGTGGGATAGTGAAGAGAATGAAAAAAGCGAAAAGGAAAAGAGCTGAAATATTAATTGAATAGTAAATCCTTTTAAGTTTCTATAGTGCCCATTACTTTTATAAACAAATTAGCAATATATATTTTAACTTCCACTACTTAAAATATTTACCTTGTCACATAAGAGATGTAAAGTAATTTTGAAAGCAAAAGCTAACAAACAGCAGGAACTAATTAAACATCACTATGGCCTTTAACGAAGATTCAAGAGTTAAAATACCTGCATTGCTTCACCTTACCCGCTTGGGGTATAACTATATTTCCCGCAAAGAGCATCATCTTCGGCAGGAGGAAACCAATATTTTTAAAGATATTTTTATAAAAGCGGTTGGTAAAATAAATCCAACAGTTACTGAATCAGAGCTTGAAAAGCACCTAGAGGAAATTACTCTGAAACTTGACTATGATGATCTAGGAAAAGAATTTTACAAAGCTGTTACTGCTACTTCTGGTATTAAATTAATAGACTTTAAAAATTTTAGTAACAACATTTTTCATGTAACTACAGAACTTTCGTGCAAAAACGGTGATGAAGAATTTAGGCCTGATATAACCATTTTAATAAATGGAATACCACTTGTTTTTATAGAAGTTAAAAAACCTAATAATAAAGAAGGTCTATTAGCAGAGCGAACCCGTATCAATAAACGCTATCAAAATAAGAAGTTCAAACGTTTTGCTAATATTACCCAGTTGATGATTTTCTCTAATAATATGGAGTATGAAGATGGGGTAATTGAACCTATGCAAGGCGCTTACTACGCAACGGCTGCTTACAAAGATTTACATTTTAATTATTTTAGAGAAGAAGAAAACCAGAATCTTACAAGTTTATTAGCAGATGCAAATGATGATACAGAAAATTTTGTGCTAAAGGATAACAATGTTGAAGTGCTTAAACACAATCCTGAATTTCAGACAAACAAACATTATCATACAGCTACCAACCGTTTGCTCACTTCATTATTAAGTAAAGAACGGCTAGCATTTGTTTTAAATTATGCCATTGCTTATGTAGAAGAAGAAAATGAAGGCGTAAAAGAAATACAAAAACACATAATGCGGTATCCGCAAATGTTTGCAACCAAAGCCATAGAGGCAACATTAGAAAAAGGAATTACAAAAGGTATTATCTGGCATACACAGGGTTCGGGCAAAACAGCACTTGCATTTTATAACGTAAAATTTTTGACAGATTATTATCAAAAGAAAAACATTGTACCCAAGTTTTATTTTATAGTTGACAGAATTGATCTTGCCATACAGGCAACAACTGAGTTTGTTAATAGAGGCTTGAAAGTAAAGAACGTAAACTCTAAAGCAGATTTTTCTAAAGACCTTAGGATGCTTGCTGCCGTGCACAATGCAAGTGGAGAAGCTGAAATTTCGGTGGTTAATATTCAAAAGTTTAGTGAAGAAGCAGTAGTAACAACTGATATGGGCTACGACATTAATATACAGCGTATTTATTTTTTAGATGAAGCCCATCGCTCTTACAACCCAACAGGGAATTACCTTGCTAACCTCATTAATTCAGATAAGCAGTCTATAAAAATTGCCTTAACGGGTACACCACTATTAAAACAAGTAGTAAAAGATTTTGATACCAAACTATTGTTTGGCGATTATATTCATAAATATTATTACAACCGCTCCATTGCAGATGGTTATACGCTTCGCCTTATTAGGGAAGGTATTGATACCAATTACAAAATGCAGATGAGAGATATACTGGAACAAATAAAAGTGTTGCAAGGTGATATAGAGCAAAAGCGTGTGTATGCACACCCAAAATATGTAGAGCCATTACTGGATTATATTACAAACGACTTACAAAAATTTCGCAGGGCAGAGGCTGACTTTTCTTTGGGCGGAATGGTGGTATGTGATTCTTCGGAGCAGGCAAAAGCATTGTTTGAATTTTTTGAAAAGCGATTTGGTAAACAGGAAACAGCAGTGGCTAACTTAACTATGGCTGCGGAAGATCCGGCACCTTACTATACTATTGGCAAACCACTCACCGCTGCTATTATATTGCACGATGTAAATGATAGGGAAATAAGAAAAGATTTAATTGATGGATTTAAAAAAGGAAAAGTAGATATTTTGTTTGTATATGGTATGTTGCAAACAGGCTTTGATGCAAAACGATTAAAAAAGCTCTACCTCACCCGTGTTATTAAAGACCATAATCTTTTACAAACGCTTACTAGGGTAAATAGACCTTACAAAAAATTTCGCTTTGGGTATGTGGTTGATTTTGCCGACATCACATCGGCATTTGATAAAACCAACAGAATGTATTTTGATGAACTGCAAGCAGAGCTTGGAGATGAAATGGAAAGCTACAGCAGGTTGTTTAAATCGGAAGAAGAAATACATGCAGATATTGAAAACATTAAAGAAACTCTATTACATTACGATACCTTAAATGCTGAAATATTTAACCAACAAATTGCTGAAGTAAAAGATAAAAAAGTATTGTTGGATTTACTGAAAGCATTACACAATGCAAAAGAATTAAAAAATATTATTCGCTTGCAGGGCTATGAGGAGCTATTACAAAAGCTAGATTTTTTTAAACTAAACCAATTATTAAATGTAGCACAAGCACAGTTGGATAAACTAAACCAACTGGATGCATTGCAAAATGATACTGACATAAGCAACTTGCTTAATACAGCATTGGAAGATATTATCTTTATGTTTACCAAAGTATCGGAAAGCGAACTGGTAATTGCAGATGAATTAAAAAACCAACTACGTCGTACACGAGAGGAATTGTTGAATAATTTTGATCAAAAAGAACCACTGTTTATTTCGTTGTCGGAAGAGCTAGATCGTATTTTTAGAAATAAGAATTTGGACGAAGTATCGCAGGAAGCAATGAAAGCCAATATTATTTTACTGAAAGCTATTTTTGATAAAGCAAAAGAACTAAATCGCAAAAATGATTTGCTAAAAGCCAAGTATGAGCAAGATGAAAAATATGTACGCATACACAAACGCTTGGTAGAAAAAGGAAGCTTAACAGTAAAAGAAATGCAGTTGTACGAAGCACTGCAAAGTATTAAACAAGCTGCCGATGAACAGTTAATACATAATAGCCGCATTATGGAAAACGAATCTTACTTTGGCGATTTTTTAATGCAATTGTTAGTAATAGAACTAAGAGAAAATCGTAATGTAAAAATGGATATAGCCACAGCAAAATCTATAAACACACTTATTGTAAATGAATACCTCAATCAGTTTAACGGACACACAGCATGACAAAGGATATAAATTTTATAGCCCAAACAAAATCGTTGATAGATAACTTAAAGGCGGTTTGTGCAAACTATGGTTTGGGTAATGATGGAAACGAGACTAAAATTATTACGCAAGTGTTTCTGTATAAATTTATGAATGATAAATTTAAGTACGAAGCAAAAAAGCATAACAAAAAACTTGCAAAAGCAGAAAATTTTCAGGAAGCTATTGAAGCACTAAAGGCAGATGATTATGAATTTTTACTAGCACGCATTGGGCCTGATGTACCAAAGCTGTACCCTCATGAAATGATAAGCAACCTGTACAACAAGCAAAATAAAAACGATTTTGCTGTATTGTTTGATGGGACACTAAGAAGCATCAGCATTAACAATACAGAAATATTTTCCGTAAAATCGGCTAGTGGGGCAAAAGATAAAATGTTTGATGAGCTGAGCCAATTTATATCTGACCCGTCTCAAAGAGATGCGTTTTGCAAAGCCCTTACCAACAAACTATTTGAATTTAGTTTTGAAGAAATGTTTAATGAGAAATACGATTTCTTTGCTACTATTTTTGAGTACCTTATTAAAGACTACAATACCGATAGCGGTGGTAAGTATGCCGAATATTATACCCCACATGCGGTTGCAAGGATTATGGCCGCCATTATGGTGCCCAAGCCTGTAAAGCAGGTAACATGCTATGACCCAAGTGCTGGCTCGGGTACATTGCTTATGAACTTGGCACATGCTATTGGCGAAGAAAATTGCAGCATTTATAGTGAAGATATTTCGCAGAAAAGCAGCAATATGCTGCGTTTAAATTTAATACTCAATAACCTATCGCACTCCATACCCAATATTATTAAAACCAATACCATTGGCGAGCCTTATTACCTTAACCGCAAGTTTGATTATATAGTAAGCAACCCACCTTTTAAATTAGACTTTACCGATTTTAGAAGCGACTTGGAAAAAGATGCTTTTAAAGAACGCTTTTTTGCAGGCATACCAAAAGTACCTGCTGCAAAAAAAGAAAGCATGGCTATTTACTTGTTGTTTATACAGCACATAATGCATAGCCTTAGCAAAACAGGCAAAGCTGCCGTGGTAGTACCTACAGGTTTTATAACCGCACAAAGCGGTATTGAAAAAACAATAAGGGAGCAATTGGTAGAGCGAGGCTGGCTGCGGGGCGTGGTAAGTATGCCTAGCAATATTTTTGCAAGCACTGGTACAAATGTGAGTGTATTGTTTATAGATAGGCAAGCAGATAACGAACACATCGTATTAGTAGATGCTAGTAAACTTGGCGATACCATTAAAGAAGGGAAAAACCAGCGTACAGTGTTAAAGCCTGCTGAAGAGCAACGCATTATTACAGTCATGAATGAAAAGAAAGCAGAAGATGATTTTAGTGTTATTGTAGCAGCAGAAGAAATTCGTGATAAAAACTACAGCTTTAGCGCAGGGCAATATTTTGAAGTGAAGATTGAATATGCGGATATAACGTCAAAGCAATTTGCTGAAAAAATGAGTGGTTATCAAAATAATTTACAGCAATACTTTTCAGAAGGTGCAAAATTGGAAAAACAGATTTTGGAACAATTGAAAACTTTGAAATATGAGTAAGATATTGTTGAAACAACTTTGTAAAAATGATGAGATTGGAAAATATGGAATTCCAGCTTCCGCAGAAGAATTTGATGAGGAGAAAATACGCTACTTAAGAATTAGTGATATTGATGATAATGGGAATTTGATAAATAATGATAAAAAGTCTGTTTCTTCAAATGATATTGATAAGTACATTTTAGATGAAGGTGATTTAGTAGTAGCAAGAACTGGAAATTCTACTGGTCGTACATATTATCATGAAAGTAAGAATGGAACATTAGCATTTGCTGGATTTCTCATTAAATATGGTTTAGATAATCAAAAGGTTAATCCTAAATATTTAAAATACTACACTATTTCAAATGAGTATAAACAATGGGTTAAGAATCTTTCTGTAGGTAGTACAAGAGGAAATATAAATGCTCAAACATTCGCAAGCTGCCCGATAACTTTGCCCGAAAGATTGCAACAAGATTTGCTTGTTTCTGTACTATCTTCTTTAGATGATAAAATAGAACTTAACAACCGCATCAATGCCGAGTTAGAAGCCATGGCAAAAACCATTTACGATTATTGGTTCGTGCAGTTTGATTTTCCTGATAAAAATGGCAAGCCGTATAAAAGTAGTGCTGGTAAAATGGTTTGGAATGAGGAGTTGAAGAGAGAGATACCGGAGGGGTGGGATGTGAATTGTGTAGGTAATTTATTGTCTACAAGTTTGGGTGGAACACCATCTACGAAAGTTGAAACATATTGGAATGGGGAAATTAACTGGCTTAATTCAGGTGAAATTGCAAACTTTCCCATTATTAGTTCTGAGTTAAAAATCACCAAAGAAGCAATCAAAAAATCTGCTACGGAATTAATGCCAAAAGGGACAGCGTTGCTGTCTATTACACGTCACCTACGGCCAACTGTTTTAGCAATAGACTCATGTGCAAATCAATCTGTAGTGGGCATCAAGGAAAAAGGTGAAATAAAATTCTATTTAATTTTTCCTTATCTAAAAAATGAAATTCCAAGATTGATGACGCTAAGAACAGGGGCTCAACAACCGCATATAAATAAGAATATTGTGGATGCATCATTAATCGTTACCCCAAAATTGGATTCATATATCTTAAAGCAATACAACGCAACAGTTGGTTGCTTTTATGAAAGTATTATGAATAATGCTTTTCAAAACCAACAACTCTACAATCTCCGTGACTGGCTATTACCCATGCTCATGAATGGACAGGTAAAAGTTGAGAGCGAAAATAGTATATCAGATAAATAACTAATCGAAAATGAAATTACAATGAGTTTTAAATTAATAGCAATAAGACCATTAACTGGTATTAACTCAAAGTTTCTAAAAAACTTAGTAGCTGGGGAAGTTTATAATTTTTGTAATGATTACCAACTATTAAATAATATTAATAAGCCAGTTTCGCTAGAAGAGGAAGTTTATTCTATCGAATACAAACAAACTATTCCTGAAAATTTATATTCCATAACAAAAATTAATGGCAATGTTATTAATATAAATATTTCAGCAGTTGTGGGTAAAAATGGAGCAGGCAAAAGCAGTTTAATAGACTTACTACTTTACACATTATTCGTTGTATCGAATAAACTTGGCTTCGTTGCGACAGATAATTTTATTGAACCTAATTCAAGTAAATTAGAAGTGGACGAGATTAAAATTTATAAAAAAGAAATAAAAGAATTTGAAGAGGGTTTAAAGGTAGAAATATATTATTTGCTAAATAATAAGTATTATAGGTTAAGTATTGATAGAGGAGAATTCCGTTTAGAGTCTTCTTCAAGCTCAAGAAATCAAATTAGTTTTAACATTGAAAAAATATCTATAAAAAAATATGAAGAGGTTAATAATTTCTTTTATACAGTAGTTGTAAATTATTCGTTGTATGCTTACAACTCAAATCATAATGGTATTTGGCTCAAATCTTTTTTTCATAAAAATGATGGATATCAAATGCCTATAGTGATAAATCCTTTTAGAGAGAAGGGAAATATTGATATAAATTCCGAAACTCTTTTAACTCGTTCAAGATTGTTGTCGAATTTATTGAGTATTCCGAACTACAAGAAGATTAATTATAAATCCACTATCGATAAAATTGAGTTGAGTTTTGACCAAAGCAAGGATTATAAGTATTTATCAAATGGTGAGTTAAGATTTAGCAAAGAATTTATTGAAAAATTCAGATTAATTATATTAATCCCGCTTTTTTCCAGAATGTTTAATAGTACAGTTACCTATCCTAAAATTAAAACATCAATAACTGAATATGCTGAGATTTATTTAATTAATAAATTAATCACAATCCCTGCTAAGTACAAATCGTTTGAAGAATTTGATAAACGCTTCGCACGAGTGAAAGAACGTACTGATAATTATGAACTGACACAAAATAATGCCAGAGATTACGTAAAGGATTTGTATGAAGATAGAAGCCATATTACACTAAAAGTGAGGCAGGCTCTTAACTTTCTAAAGGAAGATATTTATGAATTGCCAACAGGTCTTGATTTTAAAAGTCAATTTGATTTAGGTTCTATGGTTAGGAAAATGAATACTCTAAAAAGAAATGATTGGTTCACCGAATTGATCGATTATTTACCACCACCATTTCTTTTTAGTAAAATTAGATTTACGGACGGTAGCTATTTTGAAGATTTGAGTTCTGGTGAAAAACAAAAAATATATTCCTTAAATTCCGTTATATATCATTTACGGAATTTAGAATCTATAAATAAAAACAAAAATAGAAATACTGAAAAGAAGATTTCCTCATATCAATCGGTTAACTTAATTTTTGACGAGGTGGAGCTTTATTATCATCCTCAATATCAAAAAGAAACTGTGTCTAGTTTGCTTAATTTAATCCGCATTGCAAATTTTAATTTTATAAAAGATATAAACATAATTTTTTTGACGCATTCACCATTTATATTATCCGATATACCTATTCAAAATACAACATTACTTACAATTGATAAAAAATCAGGAAGAAGTAAATTAATAAAGAAAAAGAAACAATCTTTTGGAGCTAATATTCACGATTTATTAGCCGATAACTTTTTTCTAAGCGGCACATTAATTGGCGAACTAGCTGATAAAAGAATTATGAAGCTAATAAATAATATTGAAAATGATAAGACTTCAAAAGAGAATAACTTGATGTTGAAATTAATTGGAGATACATTTTTAAAATCTAGTATAGAACAATATAAAATCTCTAATGGTCAAGATTCAAATAAATAATATTCAACAAAAGAGGCTGGAATATCACAATGCAATGACTCAATTGGTGGCATTTCGTGTTTCAGTTTTAATGCAATCTCTTTCCCATTTAAATGGGATAGCTGTCAACTTTGGCTCAGGAAATTTTATAAGCTTTAAAACTATCACCAAAAAAATTATTGCTATTGTTGGTGATAATAATAATATTCCAAATGGACAACAAGGGTATACAAATTTTATAGCTAATTACAATGCTAGTGCAAATAATTTAGGGAGTATAAATATCAATGGACTTTTGCAACTTTGTCAAAATCTATTGGCAAATGCAAATCTTCAGCTATCGGAATTACTAATTTGCCATGCCAATAACTTATTAATACTAAATGACAGTCTTCTTAATAATTGTGGAATAAATACAATCTCAAATATTAATATAATTAAATTAGCATTTGACTATACGAACTACAACCAAATTGCTTTACCAATAAGAGAATATTTTAGGACGAATGCCTTTGTCAAAATATGTCCCTATTGTAATATTGAATTAGCATATCATCAAACTAATAGTGGTAGTGAAATAGTTAGATCTTTTGAGTTAGATCATTTTTATGATAAAGCAAGATATCCACTTTTGTCATATAGTTTTTTCAATTTAGTACCAAGCGACCATACTTGTAATGTAATAAATAAAGGAGTTACTGAATTTAACGATGAGTATCATTTAAATCCATATTCTAGAGGTTATATAGACAGAATAAAATTTAGACCTATTGGCTTAACTACCTCTTATGAGGTAAAAACAGTAGAAATAGAAATTCTAGATGCACCAGCCACAAATTTATACAAAAAGATTAATGGTAATAATCAAATAAATGAGGAAAATGGAACTCTAGGAAATTTAAATGTGTTTAAAATACGATCAAAGTACATGAATGAGGGGCATCATCTTGCAAGTAGGATACTAAGTACATTACATAAAGAAAATAGACACTTCAAACATTTAAACAAGTATTTCAAAGCCCTTAAAAGATTTGATAGAAATGATAACTATATAAAATGGTATGAAAAGGAATTAAATCTTAGTTTTAAATCAATAGATTTTAATAACAAGCCATATTCGAAATTTTGCCGAGATATTCACGATTATTACTTTAATAAAAACGCAACAAGATTAAATAAATATATAGCTGAGTTAATTGAAACTTATTAAATGAAACAATTTGCATTTTAAATAATTTTCCAAGTAGTAATACTCAATGCTCATAGATTGGTTTAGGTAACTGTATAAAAGGCATATGAGCATGTATAAAAAGTATTGAATATGGTGGCAGAAGAGAGAGTTATTTAGAATAAGATGAAAAAAAGATAAATTTGCAGTATGAGGGTTTATCCACAAATAAAAAACGTTTTGTTGGGAGATGCAGCAGCGTCTGCTGGGGCAGAGCTTTGGACGAAATTTCCTCAGCTACAGGCATGGATTGATGGCGAAAAAAAACCTACGGTAAACCAGTTGGCAGATTTTGCCAAGGCGGTACATATTCCTTTTGGCTTTTTCTTTTTAGAGCAATTACCTGCAATAAAAAATACAGTGCCACTTTTTAGAACAAGTAGTAAGCTACCACATTTTGATTATAGTTATGAATTGAGAGAAAGTATAAACAACATTCAAAAACGACAAGACTGGTTGGTAGATTATTTACTAAGCGAACAATATGATGCATTGCCTTTTGTGGGCAAATTCAATACAGGCGATAGTCACACGGTTATTGCAAATGATATTAGAAAAGTATTGCAACTTCCAGTAAACTGGTCTCAGTTTTTATCTGATAAAGATGCTGCATTAAAACACCTCATACAAAAAGCAGAAGATGCAGGTATATATGTTGCAATGAATGGTGTGCTGGGCAACTCTAGTAAAAATTTAAATCCTGAAGAGTTTAAAGGATTTGTGTTGAGCAATAAATATGCACCATATATTTTTATAAATGGTAAAGATTATCCTGCTGCTAAAATTTTTACGTTCATGCATGAGTTGGCGCATATCTGGTTGGATAAGACTGCAGCACTGGATATAGAAGGGTTTCAACCTGCCAATACAGAAATTGAAAAATTATGTGATGCAGTGGCTGCTGAACTACTCGTGAGTAAAGATGTACTAATTGCTGAATGGATAAAAGTGGTGAAACAAGCTAACCCTCTTGATTATCTGGAAAGGTTTTTTAAAGTAAGCAAGGTTGTAATTGCTCGCCGTTTGTTGGATTTAGGTATTTATAGTAAGGCACAGTTTTTTGCTTTTTACAACACATACAAGGCTTTTTGGGATAATAAAAAAGAAAATGAAGATGGTGGTGGCGGTAGTTTTTACAACAACCAACCATATAGGGTGGGTATAAAATTTTTTGAAACTGTTAATGCTGCAACTGCTTCTGGTAAATTATTATACACCGATGCCTATAAACTTACCAATTTGTACGGATCCACATTTAGCAAATTTAAAACCCATCTTGAAAATTGATGGCGGCACCTGTTTACATAATAGATACCAGTTGTTTGACACAGGCGCACAGGGTTTATTACCCGTTTGATATAGCTCCCAGCTTTTGGGATTTTATGAAACAGCAACTTACAGCAGGTACTTTTATTATGACCAACAAAGTATATGATGAAATAGCGAAAGGAAATGATGCATTAACAAACTGGACACAAACACAATTATCTCCTTCTATTATTGTAGACTGCCACACAGATGTAAACATTATGGCTCATTATGGAAATATTATGACATGGGGAAACGGTCATACGCAGTATTCATCACTTGCTAAAACTGAATTTTCTGATTTTGACAATGCAGACCCTTTTGTTGTTGCTACTGCTATAGAAAAAACAGCCATAGTTGTAAGCCAAGAAATTTCTGCACCTGCATCAAAAAAAAATATTAAGCTGCCTGATGTTTGTACTCAATTTGGCATTAGTCATTTTGACACATTTACAATGTTGAGAGCTTTTGGTTTTACTATGTAACAAATATTAAATATAACTTGCTAAAATTAAATTACCAATCCATTGCTACAGTTCTTCTACGCACATTCCGTTTCAATCTATTGCATAATAAAAGTTGAAAAAAGTTTTTTCGCTCATTGTAACCCGCATGAAAGCGGCATCAAATATATGCGTGCGAGCACAGCGCAGCATGCATATAAGAAGGTACAGCGAGCAGGCATGACTGATGTTCGGCTTTGTAGTGTTGCTCATGCTCCTTTTTCTGCTCAGCTTTATTCAATTTTAATTTATTGAATGGTTAAAAGAAATGAATATAAACCATGCAGCTTTTGACAAACCTTCGTTACACGAATTGTTTAATTTTATAAAATCAAACAAAACCGAACTTTTACAAGCACAAAAACTTATAAAACAAAAAATAAAAAAGCATTACCCCTTTATGAAAATATTAGATAATGTATTTTGGGCAAAATGGTTATGATAAATGAAATAGTATAAACATTAATATAGATAACTTTTTTTGATTCCAATTCTTCAGACACTTTCTGAGGAATTGGAATTTTTTAGCTATCGTGCATAATTTAGCATACCTATTTTCACCCATCATACTTTTGGCTTTCAATATTTTTTTACAACAAAAAACAATTTTAAGTCAAAAGGAAACAAAATGACCAACTCAGCCGCAAGTAGAATACAAGCTGCTACCGCAAAAACAAATGGAGGAGTTTCTAAAATAATTAGATATTCTAAATATTCCAATCGCAACTTTAGTTAATTCAATTTTTAAAATTGAATTTCTCTTTTCACGAAATAATTTAGAAAAATATCAATCTTCAAAAAAGTAATAAAGGATTTACTTTTCGGCTTGAAATATACCATGCTTTTTAATGCCCAAGCTAGATTTTGCAAAACAATCCCTAGTAAATTTCAAACGATTCAACTTTAAGAAGGGGAATCATCCATGAATAGCAAACTGTATTTTTAATAATTTTTTCTACAATAAGATTTAGGAACAATTAAGGAGTATTTGAAAACATTAAATTTTATGTAGCTTAATGCTCGTAAAGTTTAGGGAATGATTAAGGAGGAGTTGAAAAGTGAAAGCAAAGACATAGAATACTAGATATATTTTAGTTTTCTTGATTTTATCAGGCTTATTTAGATATTACTAGATAATGTGCGAGCTTAAATACAATGCAGCAGCAATGCGGAAGGCTTGTGATAGCTATGATGTGCATCATGTGGATAGCATGTGTATGTCATGTGATAGGCATGTGTGTGAGGTGTATGAAGAGTGCGTGTACCAAAAACATAAAGCAAAATTGTAGAGAGGAAATTGGTTTGAAAAGCATTTATTACAATAGAAATTCTTTTGTTCAATTTTTTCATAGAAATTGCAAAAAAATATGTTGTTTTGATATGGATATAGTATTAAGTAAAAATTACGGAGAAATATTACAGCTTTTAAAAGATAAAATAAAGACTGCGAGGCTTCGTTTAACTATTGCTGTAAACAATGAATTGCTTGCAGTTTATTGGGAAATTGGCGATACCATAAATAAGCAAGAATTGCTACAAGGTTGGGGAACAAAAACTATAGAAAAGCTTGCTGCGGACTTAAAAATTGCGTTTGAAGATATGAAAGGGCTTTCTCCTCGAAACATTCGTTGTATGGCGGATTTTTCTTTGGCTTAATTTCAGTTTACAATTTTGCAACCGAGCATTACAGAATCACAAGACAAAGAAAATTAAATAGTTATCTTGTAGCAATATTGTGTTGCAAAATTGCCTTCACAGTATTTAATATTGTATTAAAGTAATAATTCTTAAGATAATTATTGAAACTACTAGATAATACAGAGTAGATTATTGAAAAAATTAGTGAAGCTTAAAACTGTTTTGAATAAATTAGAAATCGTATTTAAAATATTTAATGATAAAGAAAAGGGCAACTACAGATGCTCATGAACCTAACGCAGGGTTCGATTTTCATATTGTTTGGGCAATTAGGAAATGTATTGAATTAACCCGTTGGCGGAATTAATTTTAGTTGTTATGCCACAAAAGACGCTGTACAGTTGTCTAAGAAAGTGACTAAACCCACTTATTCAACATGCACAACATCAAGGTAAATTTCGATAAATTTTTTGACGTAGTAAAAGATATTTTAAAAGATGATTTGACAGCTAACGATAATTTTAAACGGCGTGGCTTTGTCCCTAAATTTTCTGATGTAGCTGTAATATCGCTAAGTTTAACAGCAGAGAGTTTAGGGATAGATAGTGAAAACTATTTGTTTTCAAAATTGATAACAGAATACAATAATTCGTTTGTTAATTTAATAAGCAGAAGGCAATATAATGATAGAAGAAAATTATTATTTGAGCAAACCGAACGAGTCCGAAAGTTAATGGTAGCAAGGCTTAACCAACAGGCAGATGTTTTTGCAATAGATTCGATGCCTTTAGAAATTTGTAAAATAGCTAGAGAACAGAGAAATAAAATGGGTAAAGAATCGGAGCAAAATTCGCCAGACAAAGGGTACTGTGCATCACAGAAAAAATATTTTTATGGATACAAATTGCATAGTGTTTGTTCAGCCGCTGGGGTAATAGAATCTTTAGATTTAACCAAAGCAAGTGTGCATGATATTCATTACTTAAAAGATGTAAAAGAATTGTTTAGTAACTGTATAATTATAGGCGATAAAGGGTACATAGGAAAGCAGCAACAAATTAATTTATTTGAAACAGCAGGTATTGAATTGGAAGTACCATTAAGAAGCAATCAGAAAGAACAAAAGCCAACCATGTGGATTTTGAAAAAAGTAAGGAAGAGAATTGAAACAGTATTTTCGCAATTATGTGACCAGTTTATGATACAACGCAATTACGCCAAATCCTTTGCTGGCTTTAAATGTAGAATATTGGCAAAGATTACAGGGTTTACACTTTTACAGTTCTTAAACAAATTTATTTACAACAAACCTGTTTGCAGAGTTAAACATACTTTAGCTAATTAATTCCGCCAACGGGTTGAATTATTAAATTTTAATGAAGAGGAATTGAAGGCGTCATCATTTATTATTGGTCGTACAGGTTTGATGTTAATGACCAAAAATGAGTGGAGTAGTTTTGTAAAAACAATAAAAGAAAGTGCGGAAACTATTTTTACCACAAGTATTTGCAGCACCTTAAATGAAGAAAGTATAGGTAA
Source organism: Ferruginibacter sp. (assembly GCA_031429575.1). Lineage (GTDB taxonomy): Bacteria > Bacteroidota > Bacteroidia > Chitinophagales > Chitinophagaceae > Ferruginibacter. The sequence goes on along the minus strand of JANOZW010000276.1, from coordinate 6,319 downwards.
AGAAAAAAAATGGCTCAATTTAGCATCAAAACAATTTGCAAGCGATGAAAAGGAAGTATTAGTAGAACTTGAGCCTTTTATAAATGGCAATACCCAAAAAACATCTACTAAAAAGGTAGCAATAAGCAAAACTAATCCTGAAAAGATAACAATTGAAAAAATAACAGAATTGATAAACGCACAACAAGAGGCATTGGAGAAGTTGAAAAAGGAGTTGGGTATTAAAGTAAAAGGGAATATTATCAAAAGTAAACTTAGGTAATCGTCTTAATTGAAATTTTATTACAATGGTTAAATGGATTTTGGTAAAGTGAGCTGATTTAAAGTATAATAATTTAATTATCAACATCAATTTTACTTATTTTAGTACTGATTTTTCATATGGATAACTTTGGATAACTAAGTTTCATCTACTTTTAATTTTAAATTAAGATAATGAAAGAGAACGAAAAAATAATTGACCGAAGTGCCATACTCCTAATAATAGTAGCGGCACTGGGCTACTTTGTTGATGCTTACGACTTGATTGTAGCCAGTGTAGCAAGGAGCAGTGCAATTGTGGACTTAGGTTTAGCCCAACTTGGAACACCTGAACATAAAAACTATGCACAGCTATTTGAGTATGTGCAGAGTTTCGGTATTCTTTTAGGCGGTGTAATGTTTGGAATTTTAGGCGACAAAATCGGCAGAAAGAAAGTGCTGTATGCCTCAATACTGATTTATTCAGTAGCAAACATTTTGAACGGGATGCTTTCAGCATCCGTTCCTTATGTTTCAACTGTTTATTGCACTTTAAGATTTATTTGCGGCTTCGCTTTAGCAGCCGAATTGAGTGTAGGTATTGTAATGATTTCCGAAACGATGAAAGCCAAATACAGGGGTTACGGTTCTATGCTTGTTGTTTCCTTCGGTGTTATCGGTTGTGTTTTCGCAGCTTTCCTTTTTGAGTTCTTAAAAGTTTCTTGGCAATCATTGTTTCTAATTGGCGGTGTTGCGGGTTTACTTCTTTTGGCTTTCAGATACAGTGTAAATGAAACATCACACTTTTTAGACAAAGAAAACCAACGAAGCGAAAGAGGCAGTTTAGGACTTGTATTCAGTAGCAAGCGACTGGTTAAAATTCTTTTCAGTTCAATTATGTTAGGATTTCCAATTTACTTTTTTGTGAGCATTCCAATCAAGTTTGCGGCTGATTACGGAAAAGAAATTGGCTTAACAATCAAAGGCACAATTCCAATTATCATATTCTACATTGCTTTATCTCTAAGCGACATTTTAGCAAACTATTTAAGTCAGGTATTTAAGAGCAGAAAGAAAGTAATCTACTTCTACATTGCATTTTGTATTGTGCCAGTAATGCTGTTGCATTTCATGCCACCTACAACCCCCGAACAATATTTTTATTTGTTTGCTCCTCTCATGGGTATTGCATCGGGCTACTGGGCTTTACTCATAACCTACACAGCAGAGCAGGTAGGAACTAATATCCGTTCTACTTTTGCGACTTCCGTTCCAAATGTTATCCGTTCTTTATTTATTCCAATACAACTTTTATTGACGGCTTTACAGCCGTCATTCGGCACATCAACATCAGTATTTTTCATTGGTGTGGTAGCGATATTATTAGCATTTTTAGGAAACTATTTATTAAACGAAACATGGGGCAGAGATTTAAACTTTACAGACAAGAAAGGATAACATGAAACTATTTATTGTTCCCGGAGGAGGCGACCCAGAGAGTGAACTTTACAAGCAAGGCTTTGACTTAATAAAAGAAGAAGCAACAAAACGGGGATTTGAAAACGTATTTGTTTTCAAGTTCCCAGGGCATTTCAGTTTAACAAGTGATAAAGAATATTTGAACCAACAGGTTGCAAAAAAAATAGTGCTGAATGAAATTTTAAAAGCAGAGGAAGAAAAAGAGGATTACAATTTATTTGGTAGAAGTTATGGCTGCGGAGTTATAATGGAACTATTGCTTAACCACAAATTAAACCATTTGAAAAGAGTTGTTCTTTGGGGACCATCTCCAATACTAAATATTTACCGAGTAACCGTTTTTGATAAAGCTGCAATTGAAATAGCGAAGAAAGAAAAGGGTTGCTTTGTAAACGAAGAAAGCTATACAAGCTGCAACCCTTTTGAAATTCAATTATTGGAATATGAAGGAAAACAAAAAGTAATTATAGGAGCAGGTGAATTAGACAAGCACTGCAAACCCGTTTTCTTTGATTTCCTTAAAAGCTATATTGGAGTAAAAGAAAACATCACAATTGAAACACCAATTGAAAAATTAGAACACGAAGTAACTGAACATAATGAACAATACATAAATTTGATTTTTGGAAACTAACATAATGAAAGCAAAAATAACAGGCGTAGGGCATTTCATACCGAACAAGATAATTGACAACAAAAATTTGTCGGAGAATAAGAATTACACCATAACAGCCGAAGAAATTTTATTGAAAACAGGCATTGAAGAAAGAAGGTATGTAGATGTTGGAACTACAACGACAGATATAGTTTGCTTGGCAGTAAAAGACTTGTTAAGAAATACTTCAAAAGCAATTGAAGATATTGACTGCATCATTGTAGGAACATTAACACCCGATTTCTTTTTCCCATCAACAGCCGTAAGTGCAATAAATAAACTCAAAGCAAAAAACGCTTGGGGCTTTGACTTGTCGGCAGCTTGTTCAGGCTTTTGCTATGGTTTATCAGTGGCAACAGCCATGATTCAGCAAGGCACAATTAGGAATGTAATAGTTTGCGGGGCAGATAGAATGAGCAGCACGATAAACAACTTTGATTACAAGACAGCGGTGTTATTTGGAGATGGTGCAGGTGCAGTTTTAATAGAAGGAACTAACGACCCCAAACAAATAATCAAAGGCAATTTGTGCAAAGTTAAAGCAGACAATTTGGAAGATGTTTATTTCAAAACGCCATTTAACACTGAAAATTGGAGTGATGAAAAATTTGAATTAGAGGGAGGCAAGGTTTACAGAAGTGGAGTTACTTTAATGGTTGAAACCATTAAAGAATATCTAAATGAACACAACCTTACTTTGGCAGATTTTGACCACATCATTCCACACCAGTCAAATTTGAATATGCTGAAAGACACAGCAAGAGATTTACAAATTGATATTAGTAAATTCAAAATAAATATTCAAAAAGTAGGCAACACAGGCGGTGCATCAATTCCAATTTGCCTTTCCGAATTTGTAAAAAAAGGAGAGATAAAAAAGGGAGAAAGAATATTGCTTGTAAGTTTTGGAGCAGGTTATACCATTTCCATCATAGATTTAATTTGGGCAATATGATTGACAAACTTTCAACTTTTCGGAATCTGAATGAGCAAGCTCTCAAGCTGCATTCAAAATCAGTTGCCCACGAAGATTACTTGAAGGAATGTGATTGCTCATTGTTTGAGTATTTCAAATCCGATTTTAAGAAAGATTTTATTTTTTCAGCATTTTCATACAAAACAAAAGCAGGTGATATAAAAATTGTAAAACAAGGAGAAGATAATACGGATAACATCGGTTACAACTTCAATGTTGATTGTGGTGAAAAATTTGAGAATACAAGAACAGAATTAAATAGCCTCATAAAGAAAATTGACAAAACCACTATTAGTTTAACTTCTATTTTACTTAACGAGAACTGTGATAAAGACTTTGTTCTGTTTTGTGCTTCAAATGAATATGAAAAAGGAATTTTATCGGATAAAATTCATCCACTAAACTTTAATCATAATTCTTGCTATGAGAACCTTGAAGATTTTGAAAAAAGTTTAAGCAAAGAGATTACTCTTTTCAAAAATAGCTTTCCGACATTCTCAAACTATACCATTGAAATGTATGTGGAGTATTTTTGGGGCTACTATAATATTTGCAAAGCATACCAAACGGAAAACAGCACAACAGATATTTATATTCACTTCATAAAACCATCTGCTACACTATTTGATTACAACATTCTTTTATCCTTAGCAACAAAGCGACCACTTTTAAGTGATGAGATTGCATTTATAAACCTTTTGATGCACCGTATTGTAAGTCAAACAGGGATAGAAAAGTCAGAAGAAGTAAAGCAACATGCAACAAGAGCAGCTATTTCGCAGGTAATGGCAAGGAACATGAGCCACAACATAGGCAGTCATGTAATGAGCAACCTCACAGACGGAATTGAGTTGAGCAAGAAGATAAACGAGAAAGTAATTTGCAAAGCATACGAAGCCTCATTTAAGTTTGAAAACAACGAGGACAATATCATTCGGCAGTTAGCCACTTACAACAACTATGTAAAGAGCAGAATGGATTATTTGAGTGACATAACCTTTGGCACTCCCGTAATGCAGACAAACAAAAAAGTTATCAGTGAACTTTTTCAAGACCTTGATGAAGTCCGTTTGCTATTAGACAACATTTCAGGCTTGTCAAAAAACTTTCCTTACAAAATAAATTTCGCAATTGAAGGCAATAAAAAAGAGCTAACAGTTGCCATTCCAAACGATTTGTTGGGTTGCCAAGCATTTTACAACATCATTGAAAATGTAATCAGAAACACAGCCAAGCACAATCAAGGAAAAAAGAATGTTGATGGAACAACAGCAACGACAAACTTCTTTGTAAACTTCAAAGAAATTTCAGAGAAAGAAGAAGTTGAAGAAAAAAATGTTTTGTATGAAGTAGAGATATATGATGATGTTCATGTGCAAGACATTACCAATTTGGTTAAAGCTCAAAACGAAAAAATAAATCTTAGTGTGTTGGCAGAGAATAACCAACTAAGAAATTCAGCTTTGGGTTTACTGGAAATGGAAGCATCAGCCGCTTACTTGCGTAAGTTGGACATCATTAAGATTGAAAGTCCTGATTACAAAGTTTTGCCTGACAAAAGTATTCACACAGAGAAAAAACTAAATATCCTAAAGGCATTCTCAAAAAAAGTTGACGGCAAAAATTGTTTGGCTTACAGATTCTTTGTAAGCAAGCCAACTGAATATCTGTTTATTGATGATGGTTTAAATGTTTCAGATGAAAGGGAAACAGAACTTAATAAAATGGGAATTTGGTTTAGAACCAAAAGCCAATTTAAAAGTGATTTAGAAAAAGAAAACGGAACAGTTTTTAATCATCAATTCCTTTTTCATAAAGCAGACAACGAAATAAAAAATCTAATTGAAAAGCATCAAACACATTTGCCAGTAAGAGTTATTGAACTCAATAAAAAAACAAACTCACTACTGCCTTTAATCAAAACAGAAAAGAAAGGCTTTGCGGAAATTGAAAATTGTGTTTGGGAAATTTGGTTTAATGAAATCAGAGGAAATTACAAAGTTGTAAATGCCTTTGCAAGTTATCAATCCAATAACCACGAACAAGAAGGTAGATACAATCTTGCTTTTTCAGACCACCTTGAAACATGGAATATTTCAAAAGCTTTGTTTGATAAAGAGAAAAAGCAAATCAATTTTTTAGATGCCTTATCAAGCAATGCCCAAAAAAGATTACCCGACTTCACAGGCAAAAAGATTACTGACTATTTCCCTGCAATCAAAACAAACCTTACGACAAAGAACAAACTTTTCGAATCTGCAATTAGAACAGTATTAGTAATGGATGAAAGGATTCAGGGGTTTTCAGAATTAACCTATGATGCAGGTGGTGAAAGTGTTCAGAACATAGAAATATTCAAAAGCACAAATGTCAATATTCCTACCAGTAGCGACTTCAAATTAGATGCTGATAATTACAGCGAAACCTTAGTTGGAAAAATCACAGACTACATTAACAGCAGAGTTGAGAAAAATAAATTTCTACTGATTCATTACAGCATTTTAGAAAGAATGTTCAGCACCAAAGACACGACATTACAAGACCAAAGGATTAACGAGCATTTAAAGAAGTGGGCTAAAAGCACAAGAGTTGTAGTTACATCAGGCAGAGGCAAACCAAAAGAATTACCCAAAGAAGTTTGTTATGTAAATCTTTCACCAGTATTGAATGTGTTTACACAAGCAAGAAGCAAATACGCAATAAACTATTTACTAATTCAAGCAAGAAAGTAAAATGAAAAAAGTAATCATATTCTCTAATTTCGGCAAGCTCTATGCGGTGGATGAAGATTTTGCAAGTAGAACAGACATTAAAATTTTAACCAAATCTTCAATTCTGTTTAGTGAAAACGGTAACGAGTTTTCTTCAGTTGAAAATTTCTCTGAAAACGGTTTGTATTTCGTTTTTGACGAAATGCCAGAAAAGACATTCAACAATCTTGTTGGCACATCTGAGAAGGCAAACTTTTA
>JANOZW010000275.1:0-11569 GCA_031429575.1 Ferruginibacter sp. | reverse complement strand
ACAACAAGGCTTTTACAGCCTTAGCGAAAACTACCAATCCTTACATCGTAAATCACTCTAAGGAAACCGCCGTACACGCAAGTACATACGGTGGTGTGAGAGGGTGGCAAAGAGTTATATCTTTGCCCCCTACTTTAATTTAAGAATACACCCATCTCTTGTAAGAGTTTAGATAAGTGTTGCTCACGAATTAAAAATAGCAGAATGAATATGTTTTACAATGTATATGAATACGTTGGTTTTTATTATTCAAAGAATTGAAAGTTTTGGGTGTTTTACACCTCTACAAAAATTACTAAGGATATTAGTAAGTATTTAATTTATCTTTGTTACTCTATTCCTCTTGGAGGTATTTTTTAATAAAGACACATGAAAGCCATCATAGATTGTAACAGTTTTTATTGCTCCTGCGAAAGAGTGTTTCTGCCACATTTGGATAACAAGCCAGTTGTTGTACTAAGCAATAACGATGGTTGTATTATTTCTAGAAGCGATGAAGCAAAGAAATTGGGTGTAGAAATGGCAGGGCCATATTTTAAAGCAAAGCCATTAATAGAACAACATAGGGTAGCTACTTTTTCATCTAACTATAATTTGTATGGAGATTTAAGCTGGCGAGTAATGGAAACCCTCCGCATTATGCTCGGCAAAGAAAATGTAGAAGTATATTCTGTGGATGAAGCATTTTTAGACCTTGATGAATTTACTGATAAAGATTTACAACAAGTAGCACTAAGCATACGAGAAACGGTGGAGATGTGGACTGGCATAAAGGTATCTATTGGTGTAGCGCCTACAAAAGTATTGTCTAAAGTAGCCAATCATTTAGCCAAGAAAAATAAAATAGCTACGCAATGTGTAGTGGTACTAGATACAAAAGAAAAAATTGAAAAAGCCCTACAAGATACACCTGTTGGAGAAGTATGGGGAGTGGGCAGACAATACGCAGAAAAATTAAGAGATATGAATGCAGTGTTCACTGCATTTGATCTTACCAAAAAAACAGAAGAGTGGGCGCATAAAAATTTAGGCGGTGTGGTAGGAAAACGTTTGCTACAAGAATTGAAAGGCGAACCATCTATACAACATAAAGAAGAGTTAGTTGTGAAGAAAATGATTGCCACTACAAGAATGTTTGGTAGCCCTGTAAAAAATATTACGGATATAAAAGAAGCTGTAGCTACTTACGCCTCACGAGCTGCAGAAAAACTACGCAGGCAACAAAGTGCCGCCAGCATTATACAGGTATTTGTAGTGCCAAAGGAGCAAAGCCACAGTACGCATTTTAGGCATGGGCCAACTGTGGGCACTTATGTAACACTACCAGTAGCAACATCTGCTACCAATGAAATTATAAAAGCAGCTGTGCAATTGGTTGATAAATTATATGAGGATGGGCGCATTTATAAAAAAGCGGGCGTAATGCTTAGTGGACTTGTACCAGATGCAACCATACAAGGCAATTTATTTTTACCAGATGCTAGCAATGGCAATCGCTTATTGATGAGTACGCTGGATAATGTAAATTTTGCCATGAGAAACGATGTAGTAAAATTTGTGGCAAGCGGTACAAAACGAGATTGGAAAATGCGACAAGAACTCCGAAGCCCACGTTATACAACAAGGTGGGAAGAGATGGCTACGGTAAAATGATTTTTTGTTGGAATTACTTACGACACTAATTTATAAATCAGATTATTATATTAGCTGAATGTTTGATATAAAACATTCAGCTAATATAATAATTACACAAATTTAGAGAGAAAGGCTAGAGTTTAATTAACTGATTGCATTTTTAGGAATTTCTAATTTCATCCATGCCTCTGCCATTCTCATTTCGCCATAGCTTATGTTTGGATGTTGCTCTCTCATTTCTGTATATGTTTTTTCGCCTTTGTCTTTCATTATTGCAGCAACTTCTTTATATCTTTCTATTTTCATTACTTCTGTAATTTCAATCAAACCCTTTTCTATACAGGCAGCAATATGCCCCTCAATCGTTCCTGCTGTAAGGCTTCTAATAACTGCTATTTCTAAAATTGTTTTTCCTTCTTTAAATAAATTATAAGAAGATTCTTGCGTGGTTACTTTTGGTAAACCATTTTCAATTTTTATTTTACGTTCTCTTTTAGGGGCTGTTTTTTTTGCATCAATATTTGTATCAATATTATGTCTTTCACAATAATCACAAACGGCATCTACAATTTCGTCGCCATACTTGTCTACTTTGGCTTTCCCAAAACCACTAATCAATAATAAATCTCTTTTTGTTTTTGGTAAATACGTGCACACATCTTTTAATGTAGCATGCGACGCTATTAAATAAATAGGAATATTTTCATCCGTACAAATAATATCTCTCCATCTTTTTAACGTATCATACAATTCAGGATTGGGTGAATCTGTTTTTGTATTTCTTTTTGTTGTTGCATACACAGAGAGATTAAACTTTGTTTGGGCATAGTTTAATTTGTGTTGTAAATAACTAGTAACTGAAAAAGGATTTTTACAATACTGCAAATTATATTCCGCAGCATGTAGCGCATTGGCAACAGAAAGTAAATGTTCATTTATAACCGTAGAAGTGTCTGTATGCTCCGTTACCATTGGTTGGTTTTTTACAGCATCTATAAACGAATTAAATTTTATTAAAAAATGATTGGCACCAACACTAATACGGCTTTGCAGTGGTTCATTTTTTTCTGCAATAGGTTCATCTTTTAGTAAAGTATTTATTTGCCTAATAAATTTTAAGCCATTCATTTTTTCTGTTGTAAACTCATGGAGTAAATTTGCAACCCATTCTCTTGCGCCATTGTTCAACTTTCCACTTTCTGCATCTATGTGAAGACGCAATTGCAACAGTGCATCGTCCACATCATAAAATGCAAATGTATCTTCCAATAATTGTTGCGTGTACACTTGCCTTGCACCTTCAAATCTATCTGCAAGCGATCCTTTGTGGGTAAGGTTTTGTTGCCCCTTATTTACTTGCTCATTGTCTTTTATAGCAGCTTGAGGTATTTTGTTTAACAACACAATTCCACCCAAGCTTGTACAGCGACTAAGCGCCACATAAACTTGTCCACTGCTAAATGCACTTGCTGCATCTATCATTACTTTATCAAATGTAAGCCCTTGGCTTTTGTGTATCGTAATGGCCCAAGCCAAGCGCAGTGGGTATTGTGTAAATGCACCAACAACTTGTTGCTCTAGTTTTCCATCTGCACGGTTCAAATTATATTTGCTATTTTCCCAAGTATCTTGCGATACATTTATTTCTACACCATCACATTCCACTACAATTTTTTCTGCTTCTAATTTTGTAACCACACCAATTTTTCCATTAAAATATCTTTTTTCTACAGGGTCGTTTTTTAAAAACATAACCTGTGCGCCTACCTTTAATAACAACGATGGGTCAGCAGGGTACATACTTTCAGGAAAATCATTTTCAACTTCGGCCTTGTAAATAAAAGGCGCAGTCAATAGTTTTTCTATCTCACTATTGTTTATAATATTCGCTTGGTTGTTGTGACTTGTAAGGGTTATATAATTTTCATCGTAGCTTGGTCTAAACCCTGCAATATATCTTTCGTGCAGCATTTCAAAATCATCCTCACCCATATTATTGGTGCGCACATTGTTCAATAGGTCAACAAACGACTGTTCTTTTTGTCTGTAAATTTTATTCAATTCTATCAATACAGGCTGCTGCTCTTTCACAGCCAAACTATCAAAGAAAAATGGTGATGCATAATACTCTTGCAAAATATTCCACTCGTGGTTTTGCGCCACAGGCGGTAGCTGATGCAAATCTCCAATGCACAATAATTGTACACCACCAAAAGGCGTATGATAATTTCTACGAACACTTTTTAGTAGTGTATCTATTGCATCCATCACATCGCAACGCACCATACTTATTTCATCTATCACCAACACTTCCATTTTGCGTAGCAATTGCAAGCGTTGGTTATTGTACTTCATTTTTTTTAGCAGCTCTTCTTTGTTATTTGCCGTAGGTAAAAATGGATGAAACGGCAGTTGAAACAAACTGTGCAAAGTAACACCACCTGCATTTATAGCCGCAACACCCGTAGGAGCCGCCACAATCATATTTTTGGTGCAATGCGATTTTAGGTATTTTAAAAAAGTTGTTTTACCCGTGCCTGCTTTTCCTGTAAGAAAAATGTTTTCGCCCGTTTCTGTTACAAATCGGTAAGCCAATTCAAACATTTCATTCTTTTCTATTGTTGTATTTTTTTCCATTTTTATAAGCTACCGTTTGTGTTTTTTAGAATAGTAAAAATAACGATTAGATTTTTTAGGAGCGTGAACTTTTTTGCAATGAGGAGCAATTGTAACCCTGCTATTCGCTACAATCTTTTTTTTCATTCCTCAAAAAAAGGATTTTCGCTTCTATCAGGGCTAGTTTGGACAGATGTTTTTCAATCATCTTTTTCCAAGGGTTTCACCCTTTCCATGGGTTGCACCCATGGTTATGTATATTCAACCCTTTCAGGGTTGGTTGTTATCATGAATTCTGTACAATTTATCCAACTCAAAAATCTTCGTAGTTTCTGTTTTTGCATTAGCGAACCACAAAGTGGTTCAATTTGCATAACCACGGGTGCAACCAGTGGATTAAGCATCTATGCTTAACCAACCCCGGATGGGGTTGAAGAAATAATAAATCTGCTATAATAAATACTTTTCATCAAACTCAATCCCACTTTCAATTAACAGTCTTTTATACTCATCATAAAATGTTTCTTTATTATGATGTGCTTTTTGATTTTTCACATAGTTAATAATCTTATCCCTTTCTCTTACAGAATATGTAAATGCACCGTATCCAATTTGCCAAGCGTCAAATAATGGAAATTTACCGCAGTCTTTCATCCACATACTACTACTTACTTTTATATCTTTTACAAAATTACTTAATGAAACTGTAGGGTGTAAATCAGTAAAAATATGAATATGGTCTTCTATTCCATTTATGCGATAGAGTTTACATTTCTTTTCTTTCGTTATTCCATAAATGAACTTGTATAATTCTATATCATGCTCTCTATCTATGGTTGGCAAACGATGTTTTGTACCAAAAACAATTTGATAAAATATTTGTGTATATGTGCTCATGCTTTATTATTTTTTCAACCCCTTCGTGGTTGGTTTATGTTGCTTATGCGCCAAGGGTTTCACCCATGGCTATGCATATTCAACCCTTTCAGGGTTAGCTGTATTTCATATGCCGAACCACGAAGTGGTTCAATTTGCATAACCACGGGTGCAACCCGTGGGCATGTGCAAGGGGGACACCCCTTGCACATATATGCGCCACAGGCACACACTACGCCACCATACTCCCGGTAGCCTTGCCCAACATCAACAATTCATTCACCTGTATTTCGGTAATGTACTTCTTGTTGCCTTCCTTATCCATATAATTACGATTTACCAATTTACCCTCTATGGCAACTTCGGTTCCTTTTACCAAAAACTTTTCAGCAATGTCTGCAACTTTACCCCATGCAATAAGGTTGTGCCATTGTGTTTCTGTTACACGCTCGCCTTTTGCGTTTTTATACTGCTCGTTTGTAGCTACAGAAAAGCGTACAAGTTTTTTTCCGCTTTCGGTGTTTCTTACCTCAGGAGCGTTTCCTAAATTACCAATCAATTGAACTTTGTTTTTTAATGCGTACATAATGTTTCGATTTGTGCAACACCCAACTGCAATATTGAGTATGTGTGTTGCGGTTTAAAAATTTATTTATTTCAGCCAATCCTGTTTGAGTTTGACAATGCAAAGATGCGCCGCCAAAAAAGGGACACTCGTATTTCAACCGTTTATATGAGTATATATCCGTTTGTAAACGGTTGTACTTAAATAATAAAGTTGTATATTGTAGGCTGTAACCCAATACTGCTTTCATTTGACAACCTAAATCTAACTTTGAAATAGAAAGCACAAAATAATAATTTAATAAATAAAACATGATTAAAGGACTTTACGAAACCCATTTATTTGTTGAAAATTTAGAGCGGTCTATCGATTTTTATAAAAATGTACTTGGCTTAGAACAATGCTATTTTGACAAAGAAAGAAATGCTGTATTTTTTTGGATAGGTAAACCAAAGGAAGCTATGCTTGGGCTTTGGGAAAAGCCAAAAGCAGAAATTCAAAAACGCCATTTTGCGTTTCGATGTGACAAAGAAGATATTTTAGAAAAATCAATCTTGTTCTTTAAGTCAAGAAATTTGCAGCCATATAATTTTTTAAAAGATGGCACAGAAAGACCGATGGTTTTTGCTTGGATGCCTGCAATCGCCATTTATTTTAATGACCCTGATGGACATTATCTTGAATTTATTTCTATTTTAGAAGGGGAAGGTAAACCCGAGTTAGGAGTAATTTCTTATGAAGATTGGATTAAGCATGAGAAATTATTTATCTAATAAAATGTACTTATTATAAAATTGAAATTCATTTTTAATTGAACCATTATGATAGCTAAAAAAGAACCCGTAAAATGCCTTAGTTGTGGCTCAGCAGTAAAAGGCCGTGCAGACAAAAAATTTTGTAACGATTATTGCAGAAACGAATACAACAACGGTTTAAAATCGAACACAACAAACCTAGTGCGCAACATAAATAATGCACTTAGTAAAAACCGCCGCATACTAGAAAGCCTTATACCCGCAGGGCAAGAAACGGCGAAAGCAAATGGCGAAAAACTATTGGCGAAGGGTTTTCAATTTAAATATGGCACACATTCTTATACCAACAAAAAAGGCGATGTATATTTCTTTTGCTACGATATGGGTTATTTGCCTTTGGAGAATGACTGGTATTTAGTTGTAAAAAGAAAAGAGGAGTAAATATTGCATGCAACCAAATACAAACTAAAACTGTCTAACCTTAAAAGTAAATAAATGAAACATTGCTTTATTAGCATTTTATTGGCGATTACATTTCTTTCGTGTAAAAAAGAGGAAGAAACTACTAACAACTGTTTTTCTGATATTGCAACTAGTAGGACCATTTTAGATAAACAAGCTACCATCCAATTAATCAATAATGAATTTTACATTATAGAAAATGGAACAATTGATACGAAATTATTGCCTTGTAGCTTAGCGGATGATTTTAAAATAAACAATTTACCCGTTACCATTACCGGAGAAGTTAAAAATACCATACCCACAGGCGTATGTTGCACAGAAAATTTTGTAGTTAATAAAATTGAGAAGTAGAAAAGCATAATTTTTTGAATATTATTCTACCAAAAAAGTAACCGGCTGTCTTCTATAGGCTTTTACAACGTTACCATTTTGCATAGCAGGCGTCCATTTGGGACCAATCTTAATAACTCTTACTACTTCTTTTTCCATGCCATATCCATGGTTCGTTTCTGCTACAACCTCTGATATACTTCCATCTTTAGCTACAATAAAACGTACAATAACCATGTATTTTCCTCTTCGTGCTTTGTTATCACCAGGCACATTTGGATTAAGGTTTTTTTGTAAATATTTTTTCCACTCGCTAGAACCTCCTGGAAATTCGGCTTCTACTTCCACTCTGGTAAAAGGCAAATCAGTGGAATCAATTATTTGTATCGTTTGTTGTGCTTCTCCCTGTACAATTAAACAAAGTAAAAAGACTGTTGTAAAAAATATTTTTCTCATTTTATAATTTTTCTAAAAGTATCACAATCCCACCAAGGCCATCAAATTATTTTTCTTCTTACCTTCACACCTATGCAACCACTCACCATAAGCATTATACAAACAAATTTAACTTGGGAAAACAAAGCAGCCAACCTTAGCATGCTTGAAGATAAAATAAAAGGCAGGGAAGAGCCTACAGAAATTGTGGTATTGCCCGAAATGTTTACTACAGGCTTTTCTATGAACCCCACTGCATTTGCAGAAACCATGGACGGTGAAACTGTGGAGTGGATGAAAAGAATTGCGGCAGAAGAAAAAATAATTCTCACAGGAAGCGTAATTACAAAAGAAGAAGATAAGTACTACAACAGGCTTATTTGGATGCTACCAAATGGACAATATGGTCACTACGACAAGCGCCATTTATTTGGCTTTGCAAAAGAAGATGAACATTATAATGCAGGTAGTAAAAGATTAATAGCACAAGCAAAAGGTTGGAAAATAAATTTGCAAGTGTGTTACGATTTGCGTTTTCCTGTTTGGGCAAGACAATCTCCTCCCGTTGGGGGGGAGGATGGGGGGGGGCAAGAACTAGAATATGACATTTTAATCTACGTAGCCAACTGGCCAGAGCGCCGAAGCCACGCATGGAAAACATTGTTGTGTGCAAGGGCAATAGAAAACCAATGTTATGTAATTGGTGTAAACCGTGTGGGCAATGATGGCAATAATATTTATCATAGTGGTAACTCAATGATTATAGATCCACTTGGGCAAGTGCTGTATCACAAAGCAGATGAGGAAGATATATTTACCATTACTTTGGAGAAAGAAAACTTATTAGAAGTAAGGAATAAGTTTCCATTTTTGAAAGATGCAGATAAGTTTATAATTAATAACGAATAATGGTTTTAAAGAGCAAGCTTTAAAATACAAATTGGTATTTAACCAAAAACTAAGCATCGAAAAAAATATTAATTTTTGATTACAGAATTATTAATTAATTCTCTTACCACCTGCATTTTTTTGTCATACCCTTTAAGCAACGCATCATAACTCGGTGGTACAAGCACATCAGGTATTACACCAGTACCTTTTGTTTGTCCATGGTTTACTTGTACCAGTTTAAATAACGGCAAACGTACACGTAAACCAGTATTGGGTAATGTTATATTTGGTATCATAATACCACTATTACCATACCAGCCACCACCAGTTTCTTCGCCTACTAATGTAATACCGTCTTGCCCTTTTACAGCATTGCAAAAAAGTGTGGAGGCCGAAAACGTAGGCCCACTTGTAATTACATACACTTTGCCATCATAATTGTTTTTCTTAGGTTGGTAAAAATGTTTTTCCATTCTGCGAATATGATAATTGCCATCTTTGTTTTTTCGAGCTACTAAAAACATTTGGAAATTATTTAATTTTCCGCCTTTAATATATTTCGAATATTTACCAAGCCCTCTTGCATGTGTGGATAGCGTATCTGCAACTTTAAATGGCTGGCGAGAAATGTATTTTGTAAGTAATGTACTCATGACAACCCTGCCACCACCATTGTTTCTAATATCAAGTACAAGATTGTTTATTTTTTCTTTTCTTAATTGCCTAAATGAGCGTCTAAAAAATCTGCGTAAATGCCCATCGGTAAAAGTATTCAATACCATTGTAGCATATTTTTTTGTGCTATCTATTTTTAGCGAACGATATGTCAGTAATTTTTCCGCTTTGGGTATTTTTATTTTTTTAATTGCAGTGTCTTTCTTGGTAGAATTTTTTTTTACAGAATCTTTTAATGGCACAAACAATGGTAGGGTTACTTTTTGTTCTTTACCAGTACTGTCTAAATACCCAACACTATATGTTTTGCTAAGCCCAAAAATATTTCTGTGGTAGTAAGGGAAATTTCCGCTAAGTCGTATGTAGTTTACATTATAAGCATAGCCATCTTCTACTAAATACTCCAACATATATTTTATCATTAGCTTATTGGGGATACCATTAATAGATGTAACCAATGTACCTCTTTTAAAAATACTGTCTTTTGCAAAATTTAAATTGCCATGTACCGCCATGGTATCGTTCCATATTTTTAAATACAATGGAAATGATGGAATGAGTTTTCCTTTTACCCATTTGCTGTAAGATTTACTCAGGCTCATACTTGTATGCCCGCAATGTATTTTATCTATCATGGGTGCTACGGCAAGCCACGCAAACTGCTGCTCCGTCATGCTGTCTTTTATGACCGCATAATATTTTTCAAAATACTCATCCATTTTTTCTTTGGGTGTGTACCAATAGATTGCTGGGTGTTTAGCCTCTAGCGTATGACGCAAAACAGCAAAATCTTGTCGTAAAGTTTCTGGTGCGTATTTTTTAGCAGGATTGTAATTTATTTTGCTGCTTGCGCATGAGCAAAAGAAAATAATTATTGTAAGAAAAAAAATAGCGTAGCTTTTGTTCATAATTAAAAATGAAATTAATACAAAGCAAACAACAATAAAAGTTATGTATGTTATTTAAAATGAAAAATGCCCCCAAAAAGCGACATTTTAAAATTACTTCTTCATATGGTTCCAACCTTGTGCCACCAGAGCGTGTTTATTTCCACCACGAGTTATAAGGTTTTTGCCTTCGCCTTCGTCTGTTATATAGCCAATAATACTGATAGATGGGTTTAGTTTTACTTTTTCATATTCACCTTGTGGTACGGTAAACAATAACTCGTAATCCTCACCACCGCTAAGAAAACATGCTGTTGGGTCTGTTTGTAGTTTATATGCAAACTCTTTCATTTCATCTGCCATCGGAAATTTATCTTCGTACAACACACAACCCACTTGGCTTTGTTTGCAGATATGCATAATCTCGCTACTCAAGCCATCGCTTACATCTATCATACTTGTGGGCATAATATTTTCTTCCGCAAAATATTCAATAATATCTTGCCTAGCTTCTGGTTTTAATAATCGACCTACAATATATGTTTGTCCTTCTAGGTCTGGTTGTGCACCAGTTTCTTCAAAAATCTTTTTTTCTCTTTCTAATAATGTAAGTCCAAGAAAAGCGCCACCCAGCTCCCCACTTACACAAATTAAATCACCGCTTTTTGCTCCACTCCTTTTTACATATGCATCAGGCGCTACTTCGCCAATGGCAGTTACGCTAATCACAAATCCACGTAGAGATGTTGTTGTATCTCCACCTACCAAATCCACACCATATTTTTCACAAGCAGCATACACGCCTTCGTAAAACTCATCCAGCGTTTCCAATGCAAACCGATTGCTAAAACCAATGCTCAAAACAATTTGAGTAGGTGTAGCATTCATGGCATAAATATCGCTAAGGTTTACCACTACTGCTTTGTAGCCCAAATGTTTTAGCGGTGTGTAAGACAAATCAAAATGCACGCCTTCCAATAAAAGGTCGGATGATATTACAGTTTGTCTGCCAAAATGATCTATAACCGCTCCATCATCTCCCACGC
This sequence comes from Ferruginibacter sp., assembly GCA_031429575.1. Classification (GTDB taxonomy): domain Bacteria; phylum Bacteroidota; class Bacteroidia; order Chitinophagales; family Chitinophagaceae; genus Ferruginibacter. The sequence goes on along the minus strand of JANOZW010000275.1, from coordinate 393 downwards.
TTAAAATGGTAGATGCGTTTTTGGTTTCGTTGTTCTGTGTAAGGTGGTCAATAAGGCCAAATTCACCGAGTGAAGATATTTCTGTTCTTTCCATAATTTATTTCATGTTAATTTTCCAAAGAAACTTTCCATCTTCTTTCCAAAAATGTATATTTCCATTATAGCTATTCAAATCTATTTTCTTTGTTCTATCATATTTTTTAATGTCTTTAATATTATCACTAAAATAAAATATCATTTCTGTACTGTCTTTTATTTTAAACTCCGTTGTTTGATAAGGAAAATCTTTTATTGCTTCATAATACACCTCCGCTTGCTCGGCCACCAATCGGACAAATGCCAATTCCTGGCCGTAGGGCGTATTCGGTACCGGCTCAGGATCGTTGATGAAAT
>JANOZW010000274.1:0-1995 GCA_031429575.1 Ferruginibacter sp. | reverse complement strand
CAGAAGAAAATGCAATGTTCTTTTTTCTTTTGGGGTTACTGTAATTTTTTCCGTGAGCGCAGTAATTTTTTTAGTTGTATACAACTAAAGAAAATGTATTGCATATTCGTCCTTGTATACTTTTTTTTGCGATTATTTTTTATAGTACGTCCACAACTTCTCAGTTTGGTGTTTTATGTAGCAAGCTTGTTGGTCTTTTAGTAAAATAAAATTAATCTTGTAGTGTTTAACCTACAAGCTATGTAGTTTTTTGCCTGTAGCTTATATATTTTTAAAAATATAATACATAAAAGTTGTTTATGTAAAAAGGCTATCATACATTTATTTTATAATAGGTTACTAACTACCAAAACATTAGCTGATGGGGTTTGCAAAGGTTAAGCTTTTCTTATTAATACTCATACTGCACTCCACACTTATGTATGGGCAGCAAGAGAAAGTTACAGATATAATACCCACCATTACCGAAGTACCTGTAAAATTCCTCAAACAAACAAACGATAAAATAGATAAGTATACAAGTAGAATAACATCCAAGACCGAAAAAACTTTGGCTAAGCTTAGTAAGTGGGAAAATAAGATACGTGCCCTGCTCGAGCGTGCATCACCACAAACGGCTCAACAATTATTTGGAAATGGCAAACTAACTTTTGCCAGCATGCTACAAAAAATACAAGAAGGAAAATCGTTGGTAGAAAATGCTAAGGCTCGTTATACAGAATACAACGATAAGCTAATTACCAATATTAAATATTTAGAAACCCAAAAAGACCAGCTAGACAATAAATACATAAAACCATTGCAAGCAACAAAAGAAAAAGCAAAGCAATTAGAAAAAGATTTAACCGAAACAGAAACTGCCGAAAAACTCATAAAAGAAAGAAAAAAAGAACTGCTTACCGAAGCATACAAAGTATTAGGCAAGAGTAAATATTTTAATAAAATAAACAAAGAGAGTTTTTACTATGTAGAAACTTTAAAGAATTACAAAGAAATCTTTTCTGAGCCAGGCAAAGCAGAGAAAGTAGCTTTTGAAATACTAAACAAAATACCAGCGGTAAAAGAATTTGTACAAAGCAATAGTATGCTTGCAAGTTTATTTGGTAGCCCGAGTAGTGGTGGGGCAGATATGGCTTCGCTTGCAGGTTTACAAACTCGTGCCTCAGTCAATAGTTTAATACAAGGTAGGATTGCCGCAGGCGGGCCAAACGCTAGTGCACTAGTAAGTGCAAACATACAGCAAGCACAAGCAGAGTTAGGTAAGTTAAAAGACAAGCTGATGAAAGCGGCTGGTGGAGGTTCTTACAATTCCACAAGTGGAGAGGCCGAAGACGAGTTTGCTAGTTTTCGAAAGCAAAATGTAAAAAGTAAAACGCTTAAACAACGCTTAGAATTTGGTAGCGATTTTCAATTTGGACGCCCTAATCGCATCGTATCTTCTCAAGCAAATATCGGGATTAGTTTAGGTTATAAAATATCAGATTTCAAAACTTTTGGGGTCTCAATTTGCTACAAACTAAACTACGGTAGTATAGATAATTTTTACTTGCAGCATGGTGGCATTGGTATAAGAAGTTATATGGATTGGAAATTGAAAAAGCAGTTTTTTGTTTCTAGCGGTTACGAATTAAATTTCAATCAGAGCTTCAAGAGTTTTAGTCAAGTTTTTACAGGGTATAAACAACAAGGTTTGGGTAATGGTTGGCAAAGCGCATGCCTCATTGGCATTAGTAAAAAGATAAAATTTCCTTCTTCAAGCATAGGAAAAAAAGCAGGTTTGGTAAAGGGTACAAAGATTTCGGTGTTGTATGATTTTTTGTATAACACTCATTTTGTAAAATCGCCGCCTGTGATTTTTAGGGTGGGGTATAATTTTTAAAACAATGAAAACAATGAGAATACTATTATTTTTTAGTTTGCTTTTAGTTTTGAGCAAAAGGGTAGTGTCCCAGAAAAATGCTTTTAATACTAAACCTGTAAATATTTTAAGCCCAG
>JANOZW010000273.1:0-20050 GCA_031429575.1 Ferruginibacter sp. | reverse complement strand
TTTATAGACTATTAAATAAAAGTCCTACGCTGAATTTAGCAAGCAACCCATCTTTTATTATATGTTGTGGTATTTTTTTGGGTACAGGTCTTACAATCCCTTTTGCTCTTATGAACAAATATTTAGTTTTATTACAAGTTTCTAGAAGCACAATCTACTTTTATGGAGCACTCTCTGCACTAGGATATTTAATCATGAATCTTTTTTTTCTTAAAGCACTTTTATGCATAAACAAGAACAAATAATCTAGCTTCGGATTGTAAAATAGTTTTGAAAGGTGGTTTTTAGGAATGATTCGGAAAACACGAACCATGGCGTAAAGTAAAGGATTACAAATTATAGGAATTGCCTTTTAGAAGAAAAACAACCCCCAGCTCGGTGTTTTTCTCTTTTGTATATGATGATTTAAGCGTTTCTTTATTGGTAATTATGGGAAAAAATATTAGTTTTATTGTTCAGTCAATAATAATGTTATTGTATTTTATTGAGTTAATTATTGCAGTCAGAGTTTCTATGAATAAAGATACTCAAGGTATTATGAAAAAATTCTTTTTCTATCCTTTGGTTGGTGTAATTGTTTGTTTATTTATACCCATGAAAAACTTAGGAATTGTCCCTGTAAGAATTTCATTCACAGTCAATACTGTCTCTTTATTATTTCATTATTCATTTCTTACTTATTTTATTTTCAAACTCACAAATAGAAGTTTTAGATTCAAGATTATTGGATTATTTTTTTTAATTGTTTTAATTGGGTTAATCATTGCTGATGTTAAAAAGGGGTATGTAACATCTTTTGCTTTTGCTAATGGTTGTTTATTCTTATTTTCCTTGTATTATTTTCGTACACTATTAATTGGAAAAATAAATGTTGCACTAAAAAATAGTCCAATCTTTTATGTGTGCTGTGGCATTTTTATTGGGAGTGGATTAATTGTCCCTTCTACATTAATGATTAAATATATGTATTTATTGAAAGTTTCTAACGACTATATTCATTTGTTCGCTGCATTTTGGGGGTTTGGTTATTTTTCAATGAATTTAATTTTTATAAAAGCTCTTCTTTTATGCCTAAAACAGAACAAATAATTTTCCTCTTCATCATCATCTTCACCGTACTCTTTTTACTACTGAGTTCTTTCATCGTATTTATTATTTTTCGCTACAAGCAAAAACAAAATGCACATGAGCAAACATTGCAAAGCATAGCCGTAAGCCACGAAAATGCCCTACTGCAAGCACAACTAGAAATGCAAGAGCAAACATTTGTAAACATATCTAGAGAAATACACGATAATGTGGGGCAAAAATTAGCTTTTGCAAAACTACAACTGGTAACCCTTGCGGGCAATGGTCAGGCCGCATTAGAAGAGCCAATAAATATTATCAGCAAAACCATAGCCGATCTTAGCGACCTTAGCCGCACCCTTAATGCAGATGCGCTACTAGCCAATGGTTTTATAAATGCCGTAACGTTTGAAGTACAACAATTGCAAAAGGTAATGCATTTTCCTATAAACCTAGAAGTAGCGGGAGAAACTGTATTTTTAGCAGATAAGCAAGAGCTTATTTTGTATAGAATTATACAAGAATGCTTACATAATATTGTAAAACATGCCATGCCTACTACGGTAAATATTAGCATACATTTTCAACCTAGTAGTATGAGTATATGTGTGCAAGATGATGGCAAAGGGTTTAATACAAAACAGCAACAAAATGGGCTCGGTCTTCGCAATATAGTAGAACGTGTTAAAATGCTGGGTGGGCATTGCCAAATAAAAAGTTTTTTAAAAATAGGTACGAGCGTACATATAAACATACCCATACATGGCTACAACAAGGCATAATATTTTTTTGGTAGATGATCATGTGCTGTTACGAGATGCACTAGCGGCGTACATAGATACATTTGATGGCTGCCGTGTGGTGGGCCTAGCGGCAGATGGGCTAGAGCTTACCCAAAAAATAGACAAAGGCACACAGCCTGATATTGTAATACTAGACCTTAATATGCCTCGCATGGACGGCTATGCCACAGCAGAGTGGCTAAAGAAAAATAAGCCCGATGTAAAAATACTTATACTTACCATGTATGATAGCGAGGTGGCACTTATACGCTTGTTGCAAACAGGTGTACGTGGGTTTATGAAAAAAGATATTATGCCGCACGACCTTAAAGCTGCCATACACTCCGTAGCAGAAAATGGGTATTATTATTGCAATGCCGCCACAGGTAGGTTGGCATCATTCTTTTTTAAAGATGAAAAAGGTCATGCTGCTTATGAAAAATCATTACTCACCCCTTTAGAAATATCTTTTTTAAAACTTGCTAGTACAGATCTTACCTATAAAGAAATAGCTGCAGAGCTTGGTATGACCGCCCGTGCTATAGATGGCTACAGAGATGCATTGTTTGAAAAATTGGATGTAAAGAGTAGGGTTGGATTGGCAATATATGCGGTGAAGTGTGGGATTGTTACGTTTTAGTTATTTCGTTTCTCGTTGATTCGTTTCTCGTTCGTTTGTTTCTCGTTTGGAGTTTGTTGTTTGGGGTTATTTGTTTGGGGTTGGGGAGTTTGTTGTTTTTGGTTTGTGGTTTCTCGTTTTTAGTTTGGTGCTTTTTGTTTGGTGTTGGGAAACGTTATAATTATTAGGGTAATATTTTATTATTACTTACTCAAAGGTTCAAAATTTTTATAGGTTTTCAATAAAGAGCTAAATAACCCACCCCGTCCGCCTTCGGCGTCCACCCCTCCGCTGGAGTGGAATTACTCGAAGACCGAAATGGATAATAAAACTTTATAAAAATAAAATTGCTACAAATTGTACTTCCACTTGAAAATTGATTCTTGAACATTTTTTCATTTGTACTTTTAAAATGTTCAATGCTCAACTAACAATTTTCAATAATCAAGTATAAAACTTCACAAAAATAAAACCACTTTAAAGTATTGGAAACTGAAGTCCCCCTTCGGGGGATTTTGGAGGCTTTTTGAGATTTAGGGGGCCACCTACTCTATCAACTTATTCCTAATAGCATACATCAGAAGCCCGCCTACGGTTTTAGCATTTACACGGGTTTTCATATTTTGGCGTATGGTTTCTATGGTGCGAGGGCTGAGAAAAACAATTTTAGCTATTTCCTCTATTGTTTTATCTTCCGATAATAGTTGCAAAATGTTTAGCTCTTTTTCGCTAAAGCTAATGGGCAAAGAATCAGCATAGGTTTGGCGCACATTTTTTTGGCGCATCAGCTTGCCCATTACCGCTTGGTTTACGAGGTCGTTAAAATAATATTCCTCGTTCATACAGGTAAGTATGGCCCTGTATATTTCTTCGGGGTCTGTGGTTTTGGTAAGGTAGGCGTTGGCGCCCATTTCCATCATTTTGTTTATCATTTGCTGATCGTCGTACATGGTAAGTACAATAATCTTTATGCTTTCGTATTCTTTGCGCAGTAGTTGTAGTGCATTTATACCATCTATCTCAGGCATGCGAATATCCATGAGCAATAAATCAGGCAGCTTTACCGATATTTTGTGCATCATATCCTTACCATCTTCGGCTTCCCACAATAGTTTTAGGTTTTCCTTATCGCCGAGAGCCATTTTTATGCCGTCTCTAAAAATTTTATGATCGTCTGCTATTGCAAATTTTATTATGTGGTCGTTGGCCATGTTTGTTTGTCGTAATATCTATCTATTAATAAAATGTGTTTCTGTGCTAAAAATAATTTTATAGCCACTAATTACACAAATGAACACTAATAAAAACCATTTCCCGCAAAAAAGTGGGACAAGCTGTGCTAATTCTTGTCATTCGTGGCAAAACAAATTCACACAGTGAATTCAAATCCATCTTGCCTCACAAAATTAAAAACCCAAGCTTTCTTTTTGGTTAAATATCTTTTTTTTAATACCTCAAAGACTCAAAAGATATCCACGATTGTTAAAAAATGTTAATAAGCGTCCCTTTTTATTAGAAAAACACTACGTAAACTTACTTTTTATATATAGTAAAATTACGGTAAATTTTCGTACATTTGCTTTTCGAAATATGTTAATTATATGTCTCGAAGAAATTAAAGAGCTTAAAATGTAAATTTTACATGCAAACGTATAATTACTTTTTATAAAATAACAATTGCGTATAAATACGTATGGTGGCATATTTGTACTCAAACCCTTTAAAAAACATTTTAAAATTTATTATTATGGGATTCGCTATTTTATCTTTTTTCGCTGAATTGTTTTGCTAGAAATTAAATAGTTCTTTTTTTCTATAGTTATTTCTTATATTTGTTTAAATAACTAATAACTCCTGAAACTACTAGCCAACATTATTTATCTCTTAGAGATTTTGCCTTTTATATTTTGTATTGTTTTTTTTAAAAAAAACAATACAAAATATCTTAAGGTTTTTTTTGTTTATGCAATTTCATTATTCTTTTTTATCTCTTTAAATTACTACTTAATTAATTTCAAATTCGATAGGGCTTCCTACTTTTTAGAACTAAGAATTTACTATCTTGTAGAGTATATTTGCTTTTCATTTTTTTTCTATTTTCTTTTGCAGAATAAATTGGCTAAAAAAGTCGTAGTATTCAGTATTATACCTTTTGCTATATTTTGCTTTATTAATTTCTATCAATCTGAGCAGAAAAATTTGATAATATTCAACCAGTTGTTGAATTCTTAGTGTTCATAATAGTAATTACATACTATTTTTATGAGAAAATGAGAGTTGTATCCGGAATACCTTTATACAGTTCTATTTCGTTCTGGATTTGCGTAGGTTTGTTTATCTATTTTACAGGTAATTTTTTTTACTATTTATTAGTTACTTCAAGTAAGGATTTATCCTTGATTAATCAGATGAAAATAGTATACGCTATTGTCTCCATCACCAAAGACCTCATCCTCTCCCTCGCATGGCTTGCCCACGAGCGCCCAGAAATAGATGCAGATACAATAAAATTCCCCAACGGTTTAGGTTTAGATGATGATTTACCTTTTACTAAACCAAACCACGCTTAGCCCCATGTTTTTTTTACAAGTAACAGATGCTGCAGTTTCTGGCAAAATAATGATATTTGGTACGGTAGGTATGTTGCTATTGGCTATGGTATTGGTAGTATTTGTAACCATACACCAGCGTAGGGTAAACGGGCTCAATAAACAGCTACTGCGTGTAGAAGAAGAAAAGCAAGCAGCTATGCTAAAGGCTAGCATACAGTTTCAAGAAGAAGAGCGGTTGCGGATAGCCGCAGACCTACACGATGATGCAGGGCCACTACTTGCTACCGTGCGCTTATACCTAAACGATAACCTCGTAAACCAAGAAAAAGCCCAACAAATACAAAGCATATATAGCGCCAAGCAAATAATAGACGAAGCCATTATGCTTATACGAAACATTAGCCACAAGCTAATGCCACCTACGCTTAAAAACTTTGGGCTAGAGAGTGCTACCAACGATTTGTTTCAAAAAATAAATGGCAGTGGCGTTATAAAAGCGAGTGCTCGTTTTCACGAATATAAAGATAGGCTTACTACCGAAAATGAAATGCTTAGCTTTAGGGTTATACAAGAGCTGGTAAACAATATTATAAAACACAGCAGTGCAGGTTTCATACACCTTACCCAAAACATAGCAGGAGAAACTATTTTTATACGCATACACCACGATGGTAAAGGCCTACTACAACCCGAGTTTGAAAAACTTAAATATATGGGTAGTGGGCTCGGTATAAAAAACATTGCTAGTCGTATGCGGGTGCTTAATGGGAAAATAACGTTTGAAATAGACGAAAGCAAAACGTACTATAAAGTTACGCTGGAGATACCGAAGGATGAGGGGCAGAAGGGGATGAAGGGGGAAGGTTGAAGGTTTCGTTTCTCGTTTAGCGTTTCTCGTTTTTAGTTATTCGTTTGGGGTTTGTTGTTTGGTGTTGATTTGTTTGGTGTTGAGGAGTTTGTTGTGTGTAGTTCGTCGTCCGTGGCCCGTCGTCTGTAGTCTGCCGTCCGTGGTCTGTCGTCTTTAATGAATAATAAATGATAAATGATAATTAGTTAGTGGTAAATTGCCCATATGTTGGAAGATATAAAAATAGGTATAGCAGACGATCATAAAATTTTTCGCAAGGGCGTTATACTTTCCATGCGCCAATACAGCAATATAAAGTTTGTGTTTGAAGCAGAAAATGGAGAAGAGCTAATGGCTCAGATACCTGAGCACATGCCCGATATTATACTCTGCGATCTTAAAATGCCTGTAAAAGACGGCATAGATGCTACCAAAGCCATTACAAAACAATACCCCGGTATAAGAGTAATTGTACTTACGATGTATGAAGATGATCGCTTTGTTGGTCACTTAATGGATTGTGGCGCTGCGGGCTATTTATTAAAAAATACAGAACCTGCAGAAATATACAAAGCCATCAATGATGTAAAACGAACTGGCTTTTACCTAAGCCCTTTTGTAAATCGTATTCTTATCAAAAAAAATTATAGTAAGCAAAAATTTGCTCCATCTTTAAATACAGAAGCAGTATTAAGCGAAAGAGAAAAAGAAGTGCTCATGCTTGTAGCCATGGAATTTACAGCTGCAGAAATAGCTGCCAAAGTAAGCATTAGCGCCCGTACTGTAGAAGCCATTAAAGACAGACTGATGGAGCGCTTTGGTGTAAAAAATTCTGTAGGACTAATTTTTTATGCCATGAAGAATAGGTTGCTGGAGTAGTTCAAAGTTGAATGTTGTTGAATATTGTTTAAGAGTTTAAAGTTTAACCCGAAACTCGTAACCCATCAACCCGCAACCATTAAAATAGCCCAAACAATTGCGCATCCACCCCACTAATAATCTGCCCAAGGTGGTCTTCGTTTTCTGCAAATTTATTGGTGTCTGCATCAATGATTAAAAGCTTGCCTTCTTTATAGCCATCTATCCAGCTGTTGTAATAATCATTTAGTTTTTTCAAATAATCTAGTCGAATATTTTCTTCGTACTCTCTGCCTCTTTTTTGTATTTGAGATACGAGTGTAGGCACCGATGCTTTTAAATAAATTAATAAATCGGGTGGTTGTACCATCGTTTTTAAGGTTTCAAAAAACTTGTAATAGTTTTCAAAATCTCTTTTGCCCATAAGCCCCATATCGTGCAGGTTGGGCGCAAAAATATTGGCATCTTCGTATATGGTTCTATCTTGTATTACCGTTTCTGTACCACGCTGTATTTCTAGCAATTGGTTAAGCCTGCTGTTTAAGAAAAATATTTGTAGGTTAAAACTCCACCTTGGCATGTCTTCGTAAAAATCATTTAGGTAGGGGTTATGGTCCACATCTTCAAACTGTGGTATCCATTTGTAATGCTTGCTTAGCATTTCTGTTAAGGTGGTTTTGCCTGCTCCAATGTTACCAGCAATAGCAATATGTTTCGGTTTTTTTATCTTAGCCATGAGTTCTAAAAAAAGTTATTTTATACGGATAACGAATGTAAGGGTATTTGAGAGAATGAGCAAATGAATAAATGGGCAAATGTGCAAATAGGCAAATGTGCAAACTGCAAACTGCCCACTGCCAGTTGCCCACTGCCCACTGCTAATAAACCATCCCCATCGCCTCCCTTACCATCCTCATGGTTTCATTGGCGCCTTTGTTTGCTTTAGCAGCACCTATATCTAATATTTCTTTTAGTGCTTTTTCATCGTTTAAAAGATCTAAAGATTTTTGTCTTATTGGTGCTATAAAGGTTACCATATCTTCGGCTAAATCTTTTTTCAAATCGCCGTAGCGTATGGTGGTTTCATTAAAATCTGCTGTGTATTTATCTATTTTATCTTGTGGGCTTACAAGTTTTAGCAGCGAAAAAATATTTTGTATAGATTCTGGCATTGGGCTGTTCTTTTCAGTAGGGGCTACATCTGTTACGGCCTTCATTACTTTTTTGCGAATGGTATCATCATCATCTGCCAAATACAGCGTGGCTGCTTGGTTTTCGCTCTTGCTCATTTTGCCAGTATTATCGAGTGATGGTACTTTTACCAACTCCGCATTGTAGTTAAAAGCATGCGGCTCTGGAAAAACATTGCCATATCTAAAATTGAAACGATTGGCAAAAGTGCGGGCCATTTCTAGGTGTTGCTCTTGGTCTTTACCCACAGGCACATAGCTAGCTCGATGTATCATTATATCGGCGGCTTGTAGCACAGGGTAAGTGAGTAAGCCTGCATTTATATTCTCAGGGTTTTGGCGGGCTTTGTCCTTAAAGGTTACTGTTTTTTCTAGCTCACCCATATAGGCTAGCATGTTTAAATACAAATACAATTCTGATGTTTCTCTTACATGGCTTTGGCAGTAAAAAGCCGCTTTATCTGGGTCAAGACCACAAGCTATATTTTCTGCTACAACTCTATATACATTTGGTTTTAGCTCCTTCGTATCGGGGTGCGTGGTAAGGCTATGCAGGTCGGCCACCATAAAGTAGCACTCAAACTCATCTTGCATTTTTACATAATTGCGTATAGCACCAAAATAGTTGCCCAAGTGCAAAAAACCCGTAGGTCTTATGCCGCTCATCACTATTTTTTTAGTAGTAGAAATTTGTTGTTCGCTCATGCGGCGAAGATAAAATAAAAAAGCCCCCTAAATCCGCCGAAGGGGGACTTTTGCACTCTAATACCATAAATTTCTTTTCTAATTTTAAAAAAATGGGTTTCATTTTCTTTTTGTACTCATTACAAAACCGAATACTCTCTTCCTTTGGTAAAACGATAGTAAGATATTTTTCTCCGTCTATGTAAAACGCAATACTTCTATATTGGTAAACCTTTACATTTGTATTAATTATTTTCAACGGTGTAAATTATGGATCCATTAAAAATTCTTCAGCTAGAAAACATTAAAAAAAGCTATTACCTAGGCAAGCAAGAATTGCCTGTGCTTAAAGGCATAACACTGGATATTTATAAAAACGATTATGTGGCACTCATGGGCCCGAGTGGTAGTGGAAAATCAACCTTAATGAATATTTTGGGCTGTTTAGATTCGCCTACTGGCGGGCGCTATACCCTTAATGGAAAAGATGTGAGCGGCATGGAGGATGATGATTTGGCTGCAGTAAGAAACAAAGAAATTGGTTTTGTGTTTCAGCAATTTAATTTATTACCAAGATTAACAGCGGCAGAAAATGTGGCGCTGCCATTAATTTATGCTGGCATTAGTAAAAAAGAAAGAGCGGAAAGAGCGGAAGCCGTGTTACACAAAGTAAGACTAGAAGATAGAATGCACCATAAACCAAATGAACTTAGCGGTGGCCAATGCCAGCGTGTAGCCATAGCTCGTGCATTGATAAACAATCCTGCCATTATTTTGGCTGATGAGCCTACGGGTAATTTAGATTCAAAAACATCTCATGAAATTATGGAAATACTCGGCAAGCTTCATGATGATGGAAATACAATTGTATTGGTAACGCATGAAGAAGATATTGCTGGCTTTGCAAGGCGAGTGATACGATTGAGGGATGGATTGGTGGAGAGTGATAAGCTCAATGTGCAGTTGGCAGTGTGCAGTTTGCAGTAGGCAGTTTGCAGTAGGCAGTTTGCAGTGGGCAAGAGACAATTCATTATTTACCATTGTCTTGAAAAAATAACGGCTATTTCAAAATTGAATTCCTCAACACCAAACAATCAACACCAAACGAGAAACGCAAAAACGAGAAACGAAAAAATATGTCCTTCAAAATATATACAAAAACTGGCGACCTAGGTAAAACAAGCTTAATAGGTGGTACAAAAGTGCTAAAGAGTAACCTGCGTATAGAAACCTATGGTACCGTAGATGAATTAAATTCTTATATTGGTTTGTGCAACGATTTAATAAAAGATGAACATTGTAATACCGTTTTAAAAGAAGTACAAGATAGATTGTTTACTATTGGCTCATCGTTGGCCTGTGATCCTGACAAAGAGCCGTTAATGAAAATCCCTGATTTGTTGGAGGAGGATATTTTATTTTTAGAAAAAGATATAGATAGGATGATGGAAATTTTACCTCCAATGAAATTTTTTATTCTGCCAGGTGGGCACCCTACTGTATCTACCTTACATGTAGCACGCTGTGTATGCAGGCGTGCAGAGCGTATATGTGTACACTTACATAATGAAGATATTTTTGTAGAACCACTTGTTATAAAATACCTCAATAGACTAAGCGATCATCTTTTTGTGATGAGTAGGTATGCTGCGCATTTATTGGGTGTGGAAGAAATACCGTGGGTGGCTAGGGTGAAGAAGTAGGGAATGGGGAGTAGGAAGTGGTGAGTAGAGGGAGTGGCTAGTGGGTGGTAATTGAGTTTATTTTGGATTTGCGGGTGGAGTAACTTTAAGAGAATCAGGGATTGGTACGATGGCTTTTAAAGAATCTGGTTTTGGAGTGCCAGCAGGTGTCATCTCTGTTTCTTCTTCTTCTGTTGCATCATCTTCACTGCCATCGTCATTTAAATTAGCGGCTATATTTTCAGTAGATCCGGGCGCATATTTTATGGTTACCAAATCTTTGTTTGGAATAGAAAATACAGATGCTGCAATGGGTGCAAACTTTAAACTGGTGGCAGTATATTCAATAGATTTATTTCCTTTTGTATAAATATATTTCATTACCAAGCCAGGTACTTGTGCAAACAGGGGCTCGGCTGCCGCTAGCGCTTTGCTTTTTAAATTTGGTAAAAAATAGGTGGTAAGTGTAGTACTATCTTTTGTAGTGATGATGGCTTTGGTACACAATTTATCTAATATTCTTACTGTATCTTCTTTATATACATCACAACGAAGGCCATCATATTTGGCATTAAATTTTTTCCACTCCTTTGCATTTAAATACATTTTTAATCTATCCTTACCCGATTCTTTTAAAATGGCAGCGTTCTTTTTTGTAAGCCCTTTTTTATTGTTGTAAAAAATACTTTGCATGCGCATCAGGCTCACCAACCTTAGGCGTACAATATCATTTTTTACAAATGCTGTTTTCAGCCCACCATTATAGGTTTCGGCAATGTCATTTACCTTGTCGCCTTTTACAACAATGGCATAAGAAATTACAAATTCTTTTGTATTGGGTTTGGCTTCTTTTAAAACTTTTTTTGAAGATTGAGCATTTGCTACAAAAGAAAATGAGAGCACGCAGATAAAGCAAATAGCTTTAATGAATAAAAAATATTTTTTCTTGTATGTAAGTAATGCCATTTTATCTGCTAAATATTTTAATCTAATAAAGAATAAAATACGGATTATTTGTACAAAATAAAGTTGCCAAGATCAATAGGGTCTAACGGATTTAAATTGGCATTTGGATTAAAAAAATTTGTATCTGCCTTTTTCCATTTTTCTAATTTCTCTTTTTGTTTTCTAGCACGCCTTGTAGGCTTACCACTCTTTTTGGTTTTATACATTTTCTTCATCATAGCACCCATGCCTTCGGTAATGGTGATAGATGCATAATCATCAATAGTAATTTGTGTGGCAACAGGATTATCTGCTTTCAAAAATTCTGGCAGGTTGGTTTCATTAAATGAAGCAAAAGTGGCCAAATAATCATTGTCAACTATGGTAAATTTGCTGCCATTTATTAGTAGTTCTGTTGGTACAGGTACATCAAGCGTAGAAGCAGCCCCAAAGGACATGCTTCGTTTACCATCACGACCAGTACCAAATTTATTTTTTGCGTTGTAATTATTGTTTCCAATAAAAGCCAATGTAGGGTTGTTGTTTTTTATAGCAGCAGTATCTGCTAAAGGCGGCGTAACTATACTTGGCGTAATAGAAGATGTGGGTGTAGCAGTAGTGCTAGCAGTGCTACCTTCATCCACCTTAACAGAAGTATTTTGATAGACAAGATAGCCTACAAAACACATTAATATTACTGCAGCAGCAGCTGCTATTCTTTTAAAATTAGCAGAGAAAGAAATAACTTTTGCCGTAGGCTTTATAGATGTAGTTGCTACCATGCCCCGTATAATTTCCATTAATTTAGCAAAAGAAAAAGGTGGGGCTACTTCGTAATCTTTTAGCGGCTTAAATGTATTTAGTTGGTCCGTTTCTTTAATACGATTCATTATAGCACCAAAACTAATAGCGGCAGCGGGAGGCGCAACGGAATGTTGTACCAACGTTTTAAATGTATTGGTAAGGTTGGTATTGTCCTCTTCAATTTTGTTTTTTATATTATCAAACAAAAAAGCTGGAGGAGCAATAGCATAGCCCTTCAAATCAGGTAATAATATGGTGTTGTTGTTGCTCAATTTATGCTTCGGCAGGTAATAAGTTTTTCAAATAGGTTCTTGCTTTGTGTAATTTAGATTTGCTGCCACTTTCGGTAATGCCAAGCATTTCACCAATTTCTTTGTGGCTATAATCTTCTATTACATATAAATTTATTATTGTTCGATAACCATCTGGTAAATCGGTAATAATTTTCATTAATTGATCATGCGAAAGTTTATCTAAAACGGAGGTTTCGGTTCCTTTTATGTTTATGCTTTCATCAAGGTCAGAAAATGGTATTCTTTTCTTCTTCAATTCATCTAGGCAGGTGGTTACGAATATCCTTCTCGCCCATCCTTCAAATGAGCCATCGTGTCTAAATGCGCTTAAATTTCTGTATAATTTTATAAACCCATCTTGAAAAAAGTCGTTGGCTTCATCGCTACTTGTAGCATAGCGAAGGCACAAACTGTACATTTTTCCAGAAATTTGGTCATAAATAGTTTTGAAAGCAGCATCGTCTCCTTCAGCTGCTCTATTTATTAAGACTGCATTTATATCTGAAATGTCGCCGTTTACGTTCATTATTTTTTTAGATTTACTTAGGGGGTAGTTAAATCACTTCAATCGTTTGCGAAAATAAAGGAATTTTCGTGGATTTTTACACTTCTTTGACAATTATTATACTTGTAAAACGATGGAAACTAGTTTTTATTTTTTAAAAGTGATAAAATGTTAAAATTTATAAAATGATTTATTTTCATATTTAAAAAAACCGCATTTTGAAATATCCATAACAACACATCTTTATTTGGCTATCTCAAATCATAATTTCAGTCATTTATTTTTAATATCTGAATAATTATAAGGTAAAAAATAAATTAATGCTAAATTCTTTCCTATTACACACAAATATCTTTACTTTTGCCGCCCAATTATGGATGTCGGGGTAGCTCAGCTGGTTAGAGCATCGGATTCATAACCCGAAGGTCGGCAGTTCAAGTCTGCTTCCCGATACCGAAACAGACCTCAAGTGATTTTCACTCTGGGGTCTGTTATTTTTTTGCCCTGTATTGTCCTGTAGGCTTGCAATTAAGGAAAATACGGCGTTTAAATTTGTGGTTCGAGTTTGGTTCTTTTGCTTGTTATAATATATACCCTCTTTAAAAAGCAATCTTTGTAATCTTTGTTTCTCTGCATAATTGCCTGAAGTCCATAGGGACGGCAGTTCCGTTGTTAATTCTAGCGTACGACTGATGTATTTTTCAAGGTTCGAGGTTGAAATAGAACTACCTTGCATTTGAGCATTAATTTCCACTTCCTCTTGCTTAAATCTAGTAATAAATTTTTCGTATAAATCAACCTTTATCTCCTCATTTACGAACCTTTCTTCCAAGCGTTCTATCTTATTCTTAACCTCCATTAACTGCTTTTGGAATTGTTCATTTAGTTTATCCTTACCCTCATTTAGCTCATTGTATATTTTCTCTAATTGAAGTTTTAATAATGGTATGTACTTTTTATCTAATGTCAACTCTGAAAGTATTTCTTCAAAAATCTTATGCAAGTCTTTTGCACTCTTATTGCAAGAGCATTTCTTTTTATTGTCACATTTATAATAATGAAGCCTTTTGGCTTTTACCAAATAACCCCTTAAATGCTCTCCACAGGTATCACATTTAAAAAATAGTTTTAACGGAGTACTTTCAAATTCTGAATTGTATTTGCTCCCAACACTACAATATTTGATTTCATTTACTTTTAAGAAAATCTCTTTTGAAACTAGAGGCGTATGCTTTCCTTCTACCATTTCACCACCGAGGGCTTTATGGGAAAGTAAACCACAGTAAAATGGATTCCTAAATATCTGTGCTAAGAATTTTAAGGTAGTTTTTAACCCTAACTGTGCAAGTTTTTGTATAATCTCTGTATTGCTATTATTCTCATTTGCCTTCCATAGAAAAGCCTTTCTAATAAGTTTCCCTGTATTATTTAATTCTATAAACCGCTCCCCATTTCTACGTACATTATCATAGCCCTTTGGTGCTTTAGTACACCATAAACCTGTTAATAATTTTTCTCTTGTACCTGCCATCGATTTCTGTTTACGCAAGTCATTATCGTATTGCCCAAACAGAAATAAAATATTTTGTTGAAGTATGCCTGATGGATTAGATGTGTCTATTGGCTGAGTAACTGAAATAATTGAAATTCCTAAATCTCTAAGTTGCCTTGATAACCAAATGGCATTATCCCCTGTTCTGCTAAATCTTTCTAAACTGTAAACGATAATGTAAGAGATTTTTGTCTTTTGCTTTTTTGCAAAGTCAATCATACGTTTGAATTCTTTTCTTTCATCGCTTGCAGCAGATTCATAAGTACCGCCAAAATAGGAAAGCACATCGTACTTCAGTTTTAAAACATAAGCTTCGCAACCTTTCTTTTGCGTTTCTAAGCTAAGGTTGTTATCGGCTTGTTCTTTTGTAGATACCCTTGTATAGATTACACAA
The DNA here is from genome assembly GCA_031429575.1 of Ferruginibacter sp. Taxonomy (GTDB): domain Bacteria; phylum Bacteroidota; class Bacteroidia; order Chitinophagales; family Chitinophagaceae; genus Ferruginibacter. The sequence continues at coordinate 5,275 of JANOZW010000273.1, read as the reverse complement.
TTGTTAGATTTTTTTGTAGCAGCAATTTCTGCACCTTTTGCAAATTTATTTAATGATAATATTTTTTCCATTTCTTAAAGATTTAATAATACAAATATATTGATAATCAATGTATTATATGAATAAATTTTAAAGTCAAGCTGCACCAACTATTACAACTTGTTGGTTTATTTCTCTTTCGATTAATTCGTAAGTAATGAGGGAGAATTCGTGGAGGGTATGTATGATATTTATTACTTCTTCATCCGAAATATTTTCAAATCCTTTTACAGACCTTACTTGTTTTTCAGTTAGAAATAATCTTTTATCGCCATCATCTTTGTGGTCGTTTTGCCAATCTTGTAAGCTAATAATTTGTGCCATTGTTTATGTTTAATGTGCAAACATACAATGCCCCAAAATCTAACTTTACGGTTTGAGTAAGTTTGAGAAGCCTAATGCAAAACAATTCCATCAAATGCAAAACAAAGATTGCTTGTGTAGCTTATTGTTTCATTTTGCATGGCACATCTAGTTTCTCAAAAATTATTTTTACCTGTGCTACAGAAAAGTATCTGCCATTCTTTTCTCCAATTTCGGTGGTAAAAGGTAATATCCACTTCTTAAAAGTTTTTACACATACACCATAAATAATTGCTAAGTCTTTTGTTGAATACGGTCTTATCTCGTCAATCATGCTAATTGTTCCCATCGTTAGTTTCTTTTGTTGTTTCGGTAATTGGTTTTTCTTTTTGGATATTGGTATTGACTTTATGAATAGAGTTCCATGAACTCATCTACTTGTAAGCAAAATATAGCGGCTAGTTCTACTGTGCCTAGCTTTGTTTTTTGCCTATACTCGGCAAGCCATTGTTTTAGTTGCTTTGGTTCTTCTTTTGGTACATCAAGTTCCATTGGTTCTCTCCTTCTTATATGTAGTTGGTTAAACTGTTGAAGTATGTATCGTTTTTGATTGGCTGTTACCATACCTAAATCATCTGCTCGGTAGAGTAATGCAACCATAGATACTTTCCATTTGCGTTTTAGTTCTCCGAGTAGTGGGATTGTAATTCCATCTTTAAAATCTTTTATGATTTCTGTTGCAGGCATTAAAAACTCTGCTGCAAAGGCGTTGGCTTCATTACTTACATTTCTTTCTAATGGTACAATAGATGAGCTGTGCATTATCAATTGCCCTAACTCATAAGCTAAGGTAAAACGTTGTCTATCGCCTAAAAGGGATTGGTTAAAAAAGATAATTGGGAATTTATCGTCTGTTAAAATACTTCTGCTATCTACTCTATCAGTACCAAATGGAAAGCTACTTATTACAATACCATTGCTTTCTATGAGTTTGGAAAGGTCTTCTATTATTGGAGTGTTTACATTCCATAGTTTTCTTAGCTTAATAGCTATATTTTGTGGAGTTTGTATTTCCGATACTTCTAATACAGGTACATTCGGCTTTATAATATTTAAAGCCATTGTAAGAAAATGGATATGCTTGCGGATAATGTTTACTTGCGCATGTATGGGAGTGATTAGCTTTTGTGCAACAATATCTCTTTTACGATAGTTGAGATTTTCGGGTACAATATCCCCTTCTTGCCTGAAAAAGTGTATTGGGAAATTTGTTTTTTCTGCGATGATTTCTACTACTTCATCATTTATACCGATGTCGCATCTTTCTATTTTACTTAGGTTCGTAGCACTCATGCCTATCATTTCTGCCAAATCTGCTTGAGATAACCCCCTTGCTTCTCTGGCAAGTATTATCATATTGGTGTTTACATTTCCTATCATGTTGATTCTTTATTTAAGAATGCAAACATAATGATATTATTTGTAAAATGTAAAAATAAATGTCATTTGCTAAAAATTACTAAGACTTAACTCAAAACTATTTAATAGTTGAAACCTAACTTTCCAGATTGCTTATTACAGCTATTCTCATAATTTCTTACCATAATATCATCATTACCTCCTAGAGAATTACTTATATTTGAAGGTATATGAAAATTAACAAACTTTAAAATATACGCAGAGCTAAATGGCAATTAAAAAATCAGAATTATACAGCTCTCTTTGGGCAAGTTGCGACAAGTTGAGGGGTTCTATGGAACCAAGCCAGTACAAAGATTATGTATTGGTATTATTGTTCGTAAAATATGTAAGTGATAAATATGGTAACGACCCCAATGGTTTAATTAAAATTCCTGTTGGTGGCGGTTTTAAAGATTTACAAGCACTTAAAGGAAATAGTGAAATTGGCGAAAAAATGGATATTGCCATAAGTGCCTTGGCCAAAGAAAATGACTTAGAAAAAGTTATAGATATTATTAGTTTTCAGGATGAAGAAAAATTAGGTAAGGGAAGAGAGATGATTGATAAGTTGACTGATTTAATTGGAATTTTTGAAAATCCATCTTTAGATTTTAGTAAGAACCGAGCCGAAGGAGATGACATACTAGGCGATGCTTATGAATATTTGATGCGACATTTTGCATCTGATAGCGGCAAAAGTAAAGGCGAATTTTACACACCTGCGGAAGTTAGCAGAGTTTTAGCAAAAGTGATTGGGATAAAAAAAGTGGCCAAAGAAAAGCAAACTGTTTATGACCCTACCTGTGGTTCGGGTTCACTTTTATTGAAGGTGGCAGAAGAAACAGAAGTCAAAGTGAATTTATACGGTCAAGAAAAAGAGACTTCCAATGCTGCCTTGGCTCGTATGAATATGATTTTACATAACAACCCTGAAGCTGTTATTGAAAAAGGACAAAGTACAATGTCTAACCCTTTGCATATAGAAAAAACTACTGGCAATTTAAAAACTTTTGATTTTGTAGTGGCAAACCCACCATTTTCTTCTAAAAATTGGACAGACGGGTTCGACCCTACTAAAGATTTCTATAACCGTTTTGAAATAGAAAAAATACCACCTGAAAAAAATGGTGATTATGCTTTTTTATTGCATATAATCAAATCGTTAAAAAGTACTGGTAAAGGAGCTTGTATTTTGCCCCATGGAGTATTGTTCAGAGGTAATGTAGAAGGCGAAATAAGAAAAAGCATTATTGAGAAAGGTTATATTAAAGGCATTATTGGTTTACCTGCTAACTTGTTTTATGGAACGGGTATTCCTGCCTGTGTAATTATTTTAGACATAGAAAATGCAGAATATATCAAAAGCCTTTCGGATGATGAAAAAGGGATTTTTATGATAGATGCTTGCAAAGGTTTTACAAAAGACAAAAACAAGAATAGATTGCGAGAGCAAGACATTCATAAAATTGTAGATGTTTTTAACAAGCAAATTCAAGTGCCAAAGTTCAGCCGTCTTGTTACGTATAAAGAAATAAGCGACCCGAAAAATAATTTTAATTTAAATATTCCCCGCTATATCGATAGCCAAGAAGTAGAAGACATACAAGATATTGAAGCACATTTATTGGGCGATATTCCTAATGTGGACGTAGATGCCCTTAATGAATATTGGGATGTATATAAAACATTGAAGGTTGAATTATTTACAAAGAGTAAACGGAAAGGTTACAACAAACTAAAAATAAATAAAGACAGCATTAAGCAAACCATTTTCAACCATCCTGAATTTATCATATTTAGTAAAGAAATGGATAGTTTGTTTGCTAAATGGAAAAAACATAATATAATTTTTCTGAAAGCCTTAACAGCTGGTATAAAACCAAAGCAAACCATACACACCGTTTCGGAAGATATATTACAAACCTACACTCATAAAAAGTTGATGAATAAATATGATGTTTATCAGCATTTAATGAATTACTGGAATGAAGTAATGCAAGATGATTGTTATTTGATTGCTGTGGATGGATGGAAGGCTGAACCATATAGAATTATTTTAACAGTTAAGAGTAAGAATAAAAAAGATAAACAAATTGACAAAGGATGGAATTGCGATTTAGTGCCAAAATCTTTTGTAATGGAGAGATACTTTTTAAAAGAGAAAAAAGCGATTGAAAAATTAGAAATAGAAAGAGAAATTACATCTACAACTTTGCAAGAACTGGAAGAAGAACATAGTGGGGATGATGGTTATTTTAATGATTACGATAAGGTGAATAAAGCTAATGTACAAAAAAGATTGAAAGAAGTTCTAGCTACTAAACCAAAAGTAAAAATAAAAAAAGTTGCTTTTTCTGTGGCAGCCGAACCCGAAACTCATTATGGAGAACAAGGAGTATTGGAGCAGTATTTAAAATTGATAGAAGAGCAGACAGAATTAAATAAAAAAATAAAAGCTGGCGAAGCTGAACTGGACAGATTAATGTTGGCTAGATACAAAACACTTACCGAAACTGAAATAAAACAATTGGTGGTAGATGATAAATGGATGGCAAGTATAGAGCGAAGTGTAAAAACTGAAATGGAACGGATTAGCCAACGCCTTACCCAACGAATAAAAGAACTGGTAGAACGCTATGAAACACCGCTACCTAAACTAACTACCGATGTAGCCGAATTGGAAACCAAAGTTTCTGCTCACCTTCAAAAAATGGGATATGTATGGAAAGCGTAAGCTTCGTTGGCACCAATAAAAAACAAAACAAATGAGCGAACAATTAGTAGCAGAACAATATAAGCAAACGGAAATAGGATTAATTCCGAATGATTGGGAGTTAAAAGAATTTGGTGAAATTTGTTACCCTTCAAAAGCAAGAATTAATCCAATTACATCAACTGAAAACTATAAATGTGTTGAATTAGAACATTTGGCACAAGGTTCTGGAATTTTACTTGGGCTTGCCAATTCACAAGATTTAAAAAGTCAGAAATCAATTTTTGAAAAAGGTGATGTTCTGTTTGGGAAACTAAGACCATATCTTAGAAAATATTTACTTGCTGATTTTAATGGTGTTTGCACAACAGAAATTTGGGTTTTAAAATCAGAAAAAGAAATTTCAAATAGGTTTCTTTATCAATTAGTCCAAAGCGATAAAATAATTGAATCTGCAAATCTTTCTATTGGCACGAAAATGCCTAGAGCTGAATGGAAGACAGTTTCAGAAACAAAAATCCCCTTTCCTCCCACCAAAGCCGAACAAACTGCCATAGCCACCGCTCTATCCGATGCCGATGCCTTGATAAGCAATTTAGAAAAACTCATTGCCAAAAAACGTAACATCAAGCAAGGGGCAATGCAAAAACTTCTGCAACCCAAAGAAGGTTGGCTACATAAATCTTTAGGGGAAGTTGGTTTAATAACTGGTGCTGGAGTAGATAAAACGATTATTGAAGATGAAGTACCTATTCGTTT
>JANOZW010000272.1:0-5424 GCA_031429575.1 Ferruginibacter sp. | reverse complement strand
GCAATCAAGGAAGTTTTTTATACGCACAAATGATATATGGTGCAGAACAATTTTTACAATACTTACAAAAAATATTTTCGGGCAAACGTGTTTTTGTAACAGGAGAATTTGCAAGGCAATTAGAAATAATAACATTGCTTGAATATATAGTAGAAGAAAATATAGTAACGATAAAAGAAAAATTATCTACACAACAAGGTTTGGAATTTTTAGAAAGTACAGAAGATTTTTTATTATACAAAACGGTAATAGGTGTACGTGTAAAAATATATGGCACTACTCAGCTTACTATCGAAAAATTAATAGAAACATCTTCTTCAGAAAGTTTTTTTAACAAACTTTCTGAAGATTATGGTTGTGTTGTAGCTGCAAAAGATGAAGCTGATTATTTTGATGTAAGAAAATTACCTTTTGTGCCAGCTTTTTTGAGGGAAGATGAGACTATAATAGGCAAAACAATAGATTTTACAACCAAATTACTACCGACAGATGTAAAAGGGCTTATACATTGCCACAGCAACTGGAGCGATGGCAACAATACAATAGAAGAAATGGCTTTGGCAGCAAAAGCTAGGGGCATGGAGTACTTAGCTATAAGCGACCATAGTAAAACAGCCGTTTATGCACAAGGCCTAACAGAAAAACAAATAAAAGCACAGCACCAATACATAGATGAGCTAAATGTAAAACTTGCACCTTTTAAAATTTTTAAAAGTATAGAGAGCGATATATTGGGCGATGGCAGTTTGGATTATAGCAATAACATACTCTCCACGTTTGATTTGGTAATAGCCAGTGTACACAGCAATTTAAAAATGACACAAGAAAAAGCCATGGCTCGTTTGCTTGCTGCCATAGAAAACCCTTTTACTACTATACTCGGCCACATGACGGGTAGACTTTTGATTAGCCGCCCAGGCTATCCGTTAGACTTTAAAAAAATAATAGATGCCTGTGCTGCCAACCATGTGGTAATAGAACTAAACGCCAACCCAAGTAGATTGGATATAGATTGGCGAGAGATAAAATATGCTTTAGAAAAAAATGTACTCATATCAGTAAACCCCGATAGCCATAGTATAAGCGGTATTGATGATATAAAGTATGGTGTGTTTGCTGCGCAAAAAGCAATGCTTACTAAAGAGAAGAATTTGAGTAGTTTTTCTCTGGGGGAGTTTGAGGCTTTTGTGGAAGGGAGGAAGAGGTTGAAAGGTATTTAACCACTTAAGATCGGCAACTCCACAAAAAACGACGTACCCTCATCAGATGTTTCAAAATAAATATCGCCACTTGCTTGCTCGGCCATGCGCTTACACATGGCAAGACCGAGACCAGTACCAGATGTTTTGGTAGTAAAATTTGGGGCAAATATTTTTGATTTTATTTCTTCGCTTATGCCGATACCATTATCGGTAATTTTTATTTCTACTTTATTATCGTACACAGATTGGTAAACACTTATGTGTGGATATTTATTTTCTGGCACCGCCTGTATGCCATTTAAAATTAAATTGGTAAGCATTCTATTGATATGCGTTTTATCTGCATATACCATTACGTCATTGGGAATTATTCTCCATGTAAAATTTGCCTTGGTATCTCGTTCGTACAATTGTTTTACAGAATTTAATGCATCTCCTATATTAAACGTTTCGGGGTTTGCTTGCTCTATGTTTGCAAAGCGGCTAAACTCTCCTGCTATAGCGCTTAAATGGTCTATTTGCTCTACCAACGTAGCAGATACTTTGGTGCTTAATTCTTTTATGTTTGGCGCACCCTCGTTAATGGCTTTTTGTAGAAACTGCATACTCAGTTTCATTGGCGTGAGCGGATTTTTTATTTCGTGTGCTACTTGTTTGGCCATTTCTTGCCATGCATTTTCTCTTTCTGTTTTGGCAAGTGTAGCTGCACTTGCATTTAGCTTAGCTACCATTTTATTGTATTCTTTTACTAAGGCACCTATCTCATCGTTTTTGTTCCACTCTATGGCTTCGTTTCGTTGTGCAAGATTAATATCTTGCATTTTATTGCTTATTAAAGAAAAAGAATGGGTAATGCGGTTGGTAATAATTAATGCTACAATACCTGCTATTAACAATACAAAGGCATTTAAGATAATAATGGTAACAAGAAAAGAAGAAATTTCTTCTTTCAAATTTGTTTCCGAAGTAAAATAAGGAATATTGAGGTATGCAATTTCTTCTCCGTCTTTTTTAGTAACTGGAATATAATCACTCACAAAATCTAAGCTGCCAATTTTTTCTTTTTGGTAATATTGTATTTCGTTTCCGCCATGCAAATGAAAATAGGCCAAGGGATCTATTTTGGTACTTACAATTCCCTTCATATAGGGCAATGATAAAGATGATGCTTTTAAATCTCCATCAAGCGTGTAAAGATTTATTTCTTGTCTGTGTACTTTTGATAAAAGCTCTACAATTTTCTCCAAAGAGTCTGATTGGTTTACATTCTTATTATCAAAAATAGTTTTATCCACCATTCTTTTTGTTACGCTTGCAGATACATCTGTTCCGATAATTTTTATTGTTCTACTCAAGGTTTCTTTATTGTTATTTTGATACCTAGTTATAAAAAACAAGATAGTAGCAATGCCAATTACTAGAAATGATAATACACTAAAAAATATAATGGTGCCGTGTACTTGCTGCCTTATTGTAAGTTGAATAGCATTTTTTATTTTACGAAAATTAAACCTTGCTTTTAATAACAATGATATAAAAGAAGACAAAGCGTTTAACAAAATAAACGTGCAAAAAAGAAATGAAAACAGCGCAATAGATTCTATAATTAATTTATTCTCTTTTACAATAAGTACAAATTTATTGGCTCCTGCATTGTACCATAATTCATTAAATTTTTTATTTTTTTCTAAGAGAAATTGTTTACCTGCAAAATATTTTTCTGAATACCGGGTAGAAAACGCATAATCATTATGACTGCTTACTAGCTTACCTTGGTCATAAATAGCAAACGCATACTCAGAGGAGCTTTCAATAGAATTGTTATGCCCTCTGCTAAATAATTCAGGGTACAAACTTTCAGCCAAAAAATTTTTTGGACTCACTACTATAAAAACATAACCCATTAAAATATTACTTGTATCTTTTATTACCCTTTTAGCTATGTAATTAAATTTATCATAATCTGTATCATAATAAAACATATCGGGAATGGCCGTAGGTTTTGCCTGTGTATTAAGTATGCTATTAATTGAATTGTACGATACTGGATCTTGATTGTACAATGAATTTTCTGCGCTATCATATACCAATACTTTTGTTTCAAAGTTGTCTGTATAACTATTAAAATTATTACTCACCAAACTGTCACGTAAAAGCGTAGCAGTTTTTTCATTTTTAAATAAATAAAATTTATTGGTCATCACATCTGGCCTAAACTCAGTCAAGATTGTATTGAGCAATACATCGCTAATAGGGTTTGTTTTTGCAGCCAACACTTCCGCATAGTGCCTTCTATTTCTAAATTCTTTTGTATTATTTTCTGTAATAATAACTGCGGCAATGGTTGCAGAAAAAAAGAAGAGCCAAAAAACCATTCTAGAAACGATAATGCTCAGCGTTGACACGCCTGATAAATCCATCTTTAACAATAATAAAAAAAGTAGTAACCAAATAAGTCCATAAAATTCAAACCCATTTGTAAGATTGCCAATCATAAAACTAAGTAATAGTAAACCAAATACAGTTGTCAATAAAAAGAAAGGAATAACTGCTTGATTGAATAAATTTTTTACAAACAAAAAAGCTGCTGTACAAAAATAATAATACCCAATGGTAATACAGCAAAGCACTAAAAAACCAATTACGCTGTAAGAATTTAGCGAGAAAAAATTCATTACATCAAAAGATATTTGAGAATCTGCCACCATAGATCTGATAATTGAACCAGAAATATATGTACCTGCCAATATAAGAATTACAATGCCAGCTAATACAAGCCATTTTTTAAAAATACTCTTTGTATTTACATTGGGCTGATTTTCTTTTAAATTATTTCTTACAAAATTAATAAACCACAAAAACAGTAATGCATTCAACAATAAATCGCCTAAGGATCGTAATATAATATTTGACCCATATACCGAAGGGTCAAACAATTCAAACTGTCTAAAATTTAATTCAGCATAAAATAAATATGTAAATAGCCTTATTATAATTAAGGTAAAAGCCAAAAAAAAGCCAGCAGTAAAAATACCTCGTTTTGCAAGAATATGTGCAGCCGTAAAATGTATAAACAAAAACAAGGGTAAAAAAGATAAAATGCGAAGCCAAATGGTAAGCTTATTTTCGCCCACTACATTGGCTATTTGCTTTGGTTGTAAAGAAAATAGTAAGTTGCCGTTTTTTGCATAAATAGATGTAGCTGTTTTTTCAGTAGCAATATCAAATTTGTTTCCTACAGCAGCATCTTTTACAAACTGGTTTTTTAAATAATCGTTGGTTACAATGTAATTCCATTTTATGGGTAATAGGCTTATTACTTCAATAGTATCAACAAGTTTTTTCTGGTAGAAATAATACCCGTTTACTAGTGTAGTAAACCCTACTGTATCGGGCAATGATAATATTGAAGAATCAGGAAAAACAGATTGTGTATTCCAAAAACTAAGTTTAGTTATGCTATTTGTTTTTTTATACAAGTAAAAATACTCTTGTTGTGTGGCTATTTTGGTTACTTGTACTTCATCAGCTGTGGCATTTGCCAATGCATTTAATTGAGCTGTATCTGCCGTAAAACGATCAAAGTTATTTTCTGCTGTGCTAATATAGGCTTGCAATTGTTTGGTGTATGAGCGAGAAAAGAAATTTCTAGTATCGGTTCTTTGTGTAAAAACAGAAATAATTAATAGCAATACAGATGCAAACAACAAGTAACTGTTGTCTTTTAAAAAGCTATTTTTTATAAAGTTTATTTTCAAAAGCTATTATTGTTTTAGCAAGTTAAGTCTTTTCATTTTTCTTTACCTCATTCCACAAAGCATCCATTTCTTGCAGGCTCATATCGTGCATGGTTTTGTTTTGTGCGGCAGCTGCATTTTCTACTGCTGTAAATCTCCTAATAAATTTTTTGTTTGTTCTTTCCAATGCCGCATCAGCATCTACCTGCAAAAATCTTGCAAAGTTTACCAAAGAGAAAAAAACATCGCCCATTTCATCTTCTATGTTATCTTGTATGCCTGTTGCAATGGCTTCTTTTAGCTCACCCATCTCCTCCTCTACTTTATCTAATACTTGCTGTGTATTTTCCCATTCAAAACCTACCGTTTTCGATTTTTCTTGAAGTCTTATGGATTTTACCATGCTAGGTAAACTTTTTGGCACACCGCCTAAAATTGATTTTTTACCTTCCTTTCGTTTTAGTTTTTCCCAGTTTTGTTTTACA
>JANOZW010000271.1:0-4798 GCA_031429575.1 Ferruginibacter sp. | reverse complement strand
AATTTGCATTTAGCATTTAGATGTTAGTAGTGGGCAGTGGGCAGTGGGCTGTGGGCAGTGGGCAGTGGGCAGTGGGCAGTGGGCAGTGGGCAGTGGGCAGTGGGCAGTGGGCAGTTTGTTAAATATAAAGATAATATTAAGTTATTAAAACGAAAAAAAGTAATTGAAATAATAGATCTAGAAGTATTAAGGATTATCTTAATACTCAATACTAAGTACTCAATACTGAATTATAAATTATTCATTAATGCTTTACCTCGTTCCTACTCCCATCGGAAACCTTGCAGATATGACGTTTCGTGCGGTAGAGGTTTTAAAAAATGCAGATTTAATATTGGCAGAAGATACTCGTACATCTTCGGTATTGTTAAATCATTATGGTATAAAAAAACCACTTTCTCCTTACCACCAACACAACGAAAATAAAATAGCTGCTCACCTTGCAGCCCAAATGCTGGCGGGTAAAACAATAGCATTGATTACTGATGCTGGTACACCTGGTATTAGCGACCCTGCACATATTTTGGTAAAAGAGTGCATTAAAAATAATATTGCGATAAATTGCTTACCTGGAGCTGTTGCTTTTGTGCCTGCGCTTGTAAACAGTGGTTTGCCTACAGATAGTTTTTGTTTTGAAGGTTTTTTACCACTTAAAAAAGGAAGGCAAACTTTTCTTAAACGCATGGCTGAAGAAAAACGTACCATGCTATTTTACGAAAGCCCTATGCGCTTGCTACGTACCTTACGTGACCTTGCAGAATATTTAGGAAACGACCGCCAATGCTGTGTGAGCAGGGAACTTACCAAAATGTTTGAAGAAAATAAGCGTGGTACATTGCAAGAAGTGTATGATTATTTTAATGCTAAGACGGTGAAGGGGGAGATAGTGATTGTGGTGGGAGGGAAAGTTGAAAGTAAATAAAGTTTTGTAAATTATTTAACCCTCGAATTATAAATGCTGATTAATATTCTACCGCAGAAAATCTACGCCCGATTGCAGCAAGTACCCCGCAGTGGAGTGAACAAACAAAAAAGATTGTAACGGATAGCCCGAGTAAATGTCTAATAAAGATTTACCGCCTACAGCCCCAAAACAAAAAGACTCCCTCCCCAATTCCTCAAAGCAAAATTTCCCATAACTTCATATCCTAAAAAATAGTTTATGAATAAATATTTTAGTGTTGCAAAAATTTTATTGTTTGTGTGCTTTGTGTGTGTGGGTGTGCGGGTGCATGCGCAAGATGCTGCTGGATATCAAGTGCCGCCGAAGGAAATTGCTGATTTGCTGCTGGCGAAACCTACGCCTAGCGTGAGTGTGGATAGCAAGGGCGAGTGGATGCTGCTGAGCGAACGCAATAGTTACCCCACGGTGGAGGAACTTGGGCAGCCGGAAATACGTGTGGCTGGTTTGAGATTGAACCCTAATAATTTTAGCCCGAGTAGGCAAACGTACATTAATAATTTTTCGCTAAAAAATATAAAGGCGGGTAAGGAATATAAAATAAATGGCTTGCCTGCAAACATGCTGGCGAGCAATGTAAGCTGGAGCGATAGTGAAAAGAAAATTGTGTTTACAAATACTACGGGCACTCGGGTGGATGCATACATTATAGATGTGGCTACGCAAAAAGCAATGCGTGTAAATAAGCAACCGCTGAATTTGATAAACGGCGCAAATATACGTTGGGTGGACGATAACAGCATTATGTATAAAGTGGCTACAGTGCCTGCAAGTGCTGCGCCTAAAAAACCAATTACACCATCTGGGCCTTCGATACAACAAAGTATTGGTAAGGCTGCCCCTACAAGAACGTATCAAGACTTGATAAAAACGCCATACGATGAGCAGCTGTATGCGTTTATGGCAAAGGCACAATTGGTAGTAAATAAAAATGGCGTGGAAACAAATATTGGTAAGCCTGCTATTTATGCGGCGGTATCTTTTAGTGCCGATAAAAAATATATGATGCAGCGCACAATTGTAAAACCGTTTTCGTACTTGGTGCCTGCGGGTGGTTTTCCGAGTGTGGTGAGCATTACAGATATGCAAGGCAAGGTTGTAAAAGTATTGGCAGAGTTGCCCAACATAGAAACTAGGCCTAGCGGAAATGATAATGTACAAGATGTGCCAAGGAGTTTTGCATGGAGGGATGATGAGGCGGCTACGATAACTTGGTGCAAGGCGCTGGATAGTGGATTGATAAAAAACAAAATGGAATATCATGATGCGGTGTATGCGTTGAGTGCACCGTTTAATGCTGAGGCAAAAGAATTGTTTAAAACGCAAATGCGCTACGGTGGCGTGGCTTGGGGCAATGAAAGCTTTGCATGGGTAGTGGAGTTTTTGCAAGGCAAGCAGGTGCAACGTACAAGCAGGTACAACCCTAGCACGGGTGCAATGGAAAAATTATTTGAGTACAACAGCACCGATGCATACAGCGAACCTGGTGAGCCTGAAACAGAAAAAAATAAATTTAATAGAGATGTTATAAAAATTACAAACAATAGTTTGTTGCTAAATAACACAGAGGGTGCATCGCCAAAAGGCGACTTACCTTTTTTAGCAACCTTTGACTTAGCTACTAAAAAAAGTGAAATGCTGTGGCGCTGCCAAGAGGGAGCGTATGAGCAAGTGGTGGCGGTATTGGATGCAGATAAATTGCAATTGCTTACTCGTAAAGAATCGCAAAAAGATGTGCCAAATTATTTTATTAAAAATTTAAAATTGAAAATGGCAGATGTGGCTATTACCAATTTTGCCAACCCATACCCTGCGCTGGAAGGTATTACAAAACAAAAACTGCAATATAAAAGAGCCGATGGTGTGGACCTTACTGGTGATTTGTATTTGCCAAAGGGATACAACAAAGAAAAAGATGGCCCATTGCCTGTACTTATGTGGGCGTACCCGAGAGAGTTTAACAGTGCTGCTGATGCAGCGCAAGTGAGGGGTAGCAAAGATAGATTTACAACATTAAGTTGGGCTAGTCCGATATTTTATGTAACACAGGGTTATGCTATTTTGGATAATGCAGAAATGCCGATAGTGAGTACGGACACGTCTAAAAAACCAAACGATGATTTTGTAGCACAATTAAAATTGAATGCAGAGGCGGCGATAAATAATCTGAGCACAATGGGTGTGGGCGATAAAAACAGGGTGGCCGTTGGCGGGCATAGTTATGGTGCGTTTATGACAGCAAATTTATTGGCACATACAAATTTATTTAAAGCAGGTATTGCAAGAAGTGGTGCATACAATAGAACCCTTACTCCGTTTGGGTTTCAAGGCGAAGATAGAACGTACTGGCAAGCGCCACAATTGTATTTTGATATGAGTCCGTTTAGCTTTGCAGATAAAATAAAAACACCCATACTTTTAATACATGGTGATAGCGATGATAACCAAGGCACGTTTCCGATAAACAGCGAACGTTTGTATGCGGCTATAAAAGGTAATGGTGGTAAAGTGCGTTTTGTGTTTTTGCCTTACGAAGCACATAGCTACAGGGGTAAAGAAAATTTGTTGCACATGTTGTGGGAGCAGGGGGAGTGGTTGAAGAAATATGTGAAGTAGATTTTAGTATTGAGTACTTAGTATGGAGACTTTAGATTTCGATAATTTGAAAATAGAGATTTGGCGACAAAGAGTTGATGTAATTTTTTATATTCGATTATGTTTAAATGCTGTTTTCATATCGAATCAATTTTAATTTTGATTTATCATTTATTCTTTATCATAGTTTTTCATGCAAAGTCTATTATTTATTTTAAACTTTCCAAACGACCAACCCCAACGGGGTTGACCTTGAATAGCCATGGGTGCAACCCATGGGAGGTGCGCAGCACCGGTGGTGAGTGAAACCCCGTGGATATGTTCGCAGCACCAATGGTGGTGAAACCGAAAGTGATATAATAAATGAAAGAATAAAAATTCAATATGGCAGGCAGTGCCTGCCATATTGAAAACAAAAATATTAGTAATAGGCGTTGAATTTAGTATCTAATATCTCATGTCTTACATCTAACATCTAAATATGGGTATTGCAGAAATAAACAACGACACAAATACAGTATGCATAAAAGCAAATCTTTTCTTTTATGGCAATGCAGCCAATGAAACATTGAGCAAGCAAATTGCTGATGATATAAATTTGTTTTGGAATATTTTGGATGGGCATGCAATGATTGGTGGGCGAGGCTTTGGTTTTATTTTGAACGCAACAGGTTTTTATGCCCCGGCTCTTACACAAAAAGATGTGATGGAAAATTCAAATCCATTAAACAATTATTTTAGAATTGAAGAAAAAGCAAGCGGCAATATTTCTTTTGTAGATGGTATAAATAGCAATACAGGTTATTTTCAATTGGATAATTTGTTAAACAACTCTAGCACTGCTGCGCATGAGTTTGGACATACACTTGGGCTAGAGCACCCCGAGGACTTAGATATACGTGGGCAGGGTACACCTGGCATTATTTACCCACGAGGTACGATTGTGGATGCGCTTTTTCAATGGAACCCAGCTGGTGATGCTGGCGATAGTTCTAATGGCGGAACGATGAACCCTTACCACAGAAAAGTTTTACAAAAAGATATTGATGATTTGCAGCTTGGTAAATTGAAATTTAAAGATGGGGCAGCGGTGGTAGGAGCGTTTACGAATGAATGGCACTTTGCGCATGTGTTTTAAAAAAATGTATGAAAATATTTATCTTCTTTATTTTTATTTTATTAGCAAGTAGTTGCTATAATAAAATCTACATCGTGCGCCATGCAGAAAAAAGCACCGTGCCT
>JANOZW010000270.1:0-11913 GCA_031429575.1 Ferruginibacter sp. | reverse complement strand
GGCTCGTGTAACCGACACTACTTACTACAAGTGTAGCACCACTAATTACATTTAACGAAAAACTTCCTTTAGCATCCGTTGTTGTTCCTCCCTTCGTTTTACCTTTTACAACTACTGAGACAGATTCAACTGGTCTGCCCGTAGTCTCATCCGTAACAGTTCCTGTCACTTTGATATTCTGTGCCTTTACACTACCAATAAAGGATGCAAAGAGTACTAGAAGTAAATAAAATTTCTTTTTCATGTTTGCTGTTTTTGTTTTAAAATTGATTTGGCACTCGTTTATTTAGTTTTTGTATTAATGAAACTTCCCTGATGATTGATTTGTTTTGTTTCAAAAGGTTTTAGGTAATAATCAATCAGCACGGCTATTTCAAATCGTTTAATGGGTCTATTAGCATCATAATTTTTTAATCCTAATTTAGTCCAATCGTTTATAATATTTTTTGTTGTTATTTTTTTTGAAGTTGAATTAGTTAACCTTTCTGTACATTGTCCTATACTAAGAATTTTATTTGAAGAAGTTCTAAAACGAACATCTAAATATTCTGCAATGTCTTTATAAAAAATACTTGCAACAATTGTACTATCAGGATAAAACCAAGTTTGATTTGCCCACTTAAAAGGAATGCCAGTACCTTTTAAAATGCCAGTAGCTCCAATTTTTTGTATGGCTTTAAAATGTGGATGTGTGGGGATTACATCCATATAAGGCATGATAGAGGCACCAGCATTCAATAAGGTATTTTGTACAGATCGTATAGAAATATTTCTTGGGTGCTTTTTTTGTAAAACGGATAGTGCTGCTAAAGCTCCCGCCGCCTGCCCTGTAAGCATTACAACAGGTTGTAAACGAGTAGTACCGTTTACTACATTACTTACACTAATTCCTTTTTCTGCTACAATAAGCCCATCCATTGTTTGTGGTATTAATGCTCCTAATGGAATATTGTAAGATGGCACAGCATAAAACTCTAAGTGCTGTGGTGCAGCTTCATTTTTTTTATGGTGATGATCTATTGGGTAATCACCAACAGATATTCCTGTGCGATACAATGCATCTCCTTCAAAAGGTTTTGCAATATTGTTTATGGTAAATCTTACCAATCCTTTCATTCTTCGGCCTTCCCTGTAATAAGGCATTAATGCCAATTTATCTTTGGTAGGAAACTCATCATTCGCCAAACCAAGATTTTTAAACCCTAATTGTTGTTGAATAAAATATACAAAACGCAAGGTTGTTTGTTTTGCTTTTTCTAGTTCAACCAATCTTTCTTCGTTTGTTTTTTCTACAATATTTAAATATGTATCATTGCCTTTGTTTGGCCAATTAAGCATATACTTTCCGTTAGGCAATCTTGCATAATCCAACATTTTTTTGGCATCTACATTCGGCGCTTTCAAATTTTTATTAATATAATAATCTGTGCATGCGCCATCAAACTCAGCAGGATCATAGCTTATAGGTTTTGTAATGGTATTATCTGTGCCTGCACCAAAATCTTTTAATATGGCAACGTAGGTAAGGTCTTGCACAATATTATTGCTTTCTGTTACACCTACTTTTTCACTTGTAATGCTTTCTGCTTCCATACCTAAGTCGTAAGGCACTTTTGCGCTAGCCATTACATCGCCCATTTCTGTTGCATCTATTATTACATCTGCAAGTATCTCCTGCGTAATAACTTGTCCGCCGTTAGGTGGATTTTTTTCATTTTTAAATATTGCTCCTACAACTTTATTACCTTTTACAATAGCTTTTACAAATTCCCATTTATACAAAACAGATAATTTCTTTTCTGCTTTTGCCATGGCTTTAAAAATACTATCTGCTACATGTGGCTCAAAATGAGTATTACTTACCCAACCAGTTTCTACTGCTTTTGCACCACCATATACTTTATAAATGTTGTTTCTAAATTCGTTCCAAATACCGCTTGGCAATTTATGATTTCCATCTGTAGCACTTACGCCGGCTGCACTTATCATTCCACCAAGCCAAGTAGTACGCTCTACAATAATGGTGCTTACACCAAGTCTAGCAGCTTGTATGCCTGCTGCTGTACCGCCTGTGCCGCCGTCTATTACAAGCACTTGTGTACGTATGGGTAACATTTGTTGCGCACATGCATGTGTACCACACATAAGTAAAACAATAATATCGAGTAGTTTTTTACGCATCAATTTTTTTGTAAATTTTTAATGGCATCCCACCAATCTCTATCTACAATATGCACCATATCAAAAATCATTAACCCATTGGTTTTACTTAAACACATTTGCATGGCTTTAGTACATTGCGCTTTATTATTTTTATATTGATCTACATAAATACTTCCTAGCAGTGGTGCAGCTTTCATGGTAATATTCATAGCCATTTCTGCGCTACCTTCTACAGAGTACCAGGGCGCTTTTTGGTCACTCATACCTGCTTCTGTTCTTGCGGCTTTTATATCATTGGAGTCTGATACTTCTTGCTTCGTTACTTCATAAAAATAACAACCGCTACTATACAAATCTAAGAGCTCTGCATACCCATATTGTTGGTATTTTTTTGTTGCCCAAGTGGGATAATCTTTTTGCACATTGTATTTATTACTTGCCCAATTAACACCTACTTCGTAATAAGTAGGATACCATGCACCAGTATAATCGCCAAAAACTATTTTTGGGTTGGCTGCTTTTGCTACTGCTCGTGCTTGTTTAAAAAAATTATAAATCACACTTGCTCTCCACTCTATCCATTCTTTATATAATATGCCGGGTTCTTTTATTAATTTATGTTCCCTTTTTTTATAGCTAAAAATATCTTCAGGAAAATGTGACACTTTTTTACCAATATATTTTTCAAATAATTTTTTTGATAAGTCAGAAAAATCAGATTCCATACCATCGTACCTTACCCTATCTAAAATAATACCGTCAAGCTTTTTATATTTTTGTAGCAACTCATTTAAAATTGATAACTCATATTTCTGTACATCAGCATTTGCAGGATTTAGCATGCCAGATAATTTTGTTTTTATTTTAGAAATATCTATAATACCACTGTCAGTATATAATTTGCTTTGCCAATCTGCGTGGTTGGTATAAATTATTCCTCTTTGAAAAGTGCTATGCCCACCGCTAAATACATTTATAGATGCATGTACTTTTAAGTTTAATGCATGCCCTTCTTCAATAGCTATTTTTAGCAAATCAAAATCTTTGTTTCTTGCAAACCCTTTCCACTCTTGCATTACAGGAGCTATCTTACTTTCGTATAATACTTCTCCTGTAATTGGTTTTATATCTATCACCACATCTGTTACACCAACTTCTTTGCATTTTTGCAAATAGTATTTTACAGAATCATTTGTTGATAATCTTGCAAAGTTTGCTGTGGCATCCATCCAAAGCATGATGGGTTTTTGGGCATGGCTGCTAAGTGTAAATAGGAGGAATAATATGAGTATGTTTTTTTTCATTTTTGCCGATAAGGCGATAAGGCTTTTTATTTATTTTTTACAAGTTTTTTTACTTTTAAGGCGGTAAGTTTTTTTGCTCCGCAAAAAAGTGTTTTGCCACAAAGGCGCTAAGACACAAAGAGAAAAGCTTCGCTTTTAAAGTTTTGCTTCGCAAAATACTTTGCCACGAATGCACGAATAAAAAAGCTACGCTTATATTACTTCGTATTTTTTTGTTACAGCTTAGCCCACCAAATACGGCAGCTTACACAAAAAACCGTTTTTATTTTGCTTCCCAAAATTTAAAGCCACAGATTCACAGTTTAAGAATATTCACTTTTGAACTTCTCTTTTAAGACCCAAAATAATTAATTTATAAAACCCAAACAATTCAACAAATCAACAATTATTACAAAGTTCACAAGTCCCCCTTCGGGAGATTTAGGGGGCTACTTCCAGCGTCTTCCAAACCTGATACAAAGACCTCGGTATATGAAAACAACCTTTCCATTTTCCACCTTTCGAATCTAGCAATACTTCCCCTCTTCTGTTTAAATAACCAAACCATTCTCCATGCTCGGTATCTTTAAAATATTTCCACGTGTAATCATGTATTTTTTTAAACCAAATTGCACAATTTTGATCTTTCGTATATGCATATCCTTTTGCCAATGCTACCAAGGATTCTACATGCACCCACCACAATTTTTGATCCCACTCCAGTTGTTGTGGTGGATTTCCTTTTACATCCATAAAATAGAAAATACCTCCGTATTCCTTATCCCATCCGTGTTCTATGGTATCTAACATGATGTTGCAAGCTTTTTTTATAAGCAGTTCATCATTCATTCTTTTACCCAAATCCATAATAAACCACATAGCTTCAATGGTATGGCCAGGATTTAGTAATCTACCTTCAAAGCTGTCGCAAAAACTTCCATCTTCATACACGTTTTCTAAAATCAACCCAAGGTCAGGTTGGTAAAAAACATCCATCACTTCATGTATAACAGTTGGTATAAAACTATCTACTCTTTCTTTACCAATAATATGTTCTAGCTCTAAAGAAAGATTGCACAATATCATTGGCAAACTAAAATTTTTTAATGCCCTTGTGCCCGGGTAAGCCTTGCTGTATTTACCTTTCCAATTGTGCTGACGACGAATTATATTTTCGAAAGTATTTAATGCTATTTTTTTATATTCATCATTTGGTGTTGCCTTGTCTAGTGAAGCAAAAGCCATGGTAGCAAAACAATCACTAAAAATATTGTACGGTTGCACCAATGGTTTTCCATCGGCTGTTAAAGAAAAATACCAATCCCCATTTTTGTCTCTACCATATTGTTGCATAAAATTTGCACCATGCAATGCCATATCTAACCATTCCTTATTTTGCGCTACATTATTATACATATAACTAAAGCACCACACTTCTCTGCCTTGCAGCCACATAAATTTATCGGTGTCATATACTTTTCCTTCTCTATTTAAACAAGTAAAATATCCGCCGTTTTTTTCGTCCTTGCTGTTCTTTAACCAAAACGGAAGTATGTTTTGCAATAGTTCATTTTTATACAATGGTGCATATTCAAAAAGTGGATGGCTACTTTTCTCCGAAGATTGTGATGCAGGTGCTACTATTGTCTCCATAAATAGGGGTTCAGTTATAAAAAATTAATAATTGAATAACCAATATTAATAATAAATTTACAATAAACAAGATACTTATTAAAATATTTTATTAACATCTTATTAAAATTGACATTATAAAAATTATTTTTTAGTTTCACGCAGATTAAAAAAAGCGAAAATTTATCATGGCAGAACCACATTTAATATTTGAAGTTTTTTCGGAAGACAATGCATCTGGCGTAGCATATAAAAACCGAGTGCTAAAAAGATTAATAATTAACTATTTAGATGTAACTGGTAATGTAACAATAGCCGAGCTTACCAAAGAGTTGAACATAAGTGCGCCGAAAATAACGACACTCATTACAGAGCTAATAGAAGATGGACTTATTAAAGATTATGGAAAAGAAGATTCTACTGGTGGTAGAAAAGCAAGTTTGTATGGTCTTGTATCAGATTCTTGTTATTTTATAGGAGTGGACATCAAAAGATATTATATAAATATTGGCTTACTAGATTTTAAAAAAAATCTAGTAACTATAAAAGAAAAAATACCATACCAACTTGAAAATACTCCCGAAGCTTACCAAGAATTAATCAATATCATTAATACATTTATTGAAGATGCTCCCGTAAAAAGAGAGAAGATTTTAGGCATGGGTATTAATCTTTCAGGTAGGGTGAACCAAACTAGTGGATATAGCTACAGCTTTTTTCATTTT
Organism: Ferruginibacter sp.; assembly: GCA_031429575.1. Classification (GTDB taxonomy): domain Bacteria; phylum Bacteroidota; class Bacteroidia; order Chitinophagales; family Chitinophagaceae; genus Ferruginibacter. Next base: position 6,110 of record JANOZW010000270.1, on the reverse strand, counting down.
CATGAAGAGCCGTTAAGCTACACAATAGAAAAGGAAATTGGCATAAGAACATTTTTAGAAAACGATAGCAAGGCTATGGCGTATGGTGAATTTTGTAGCGGTATAGTAAGTAAAGAAAAGAACGTACTTTTTATAAATATGGACTATGGCGTAGGCTTAGGAATTTTAATAGATGGAAAAGTGTATTATGGTAAATCGGGCTTTAGTGGAGAGTTTGGTCATATTCCTTTTTTTACTAATGAAATAATTTGCCACTGCGGAAAAAAAGGCTGCTTAGAAACAGAAGCAAGTGGAATAGCGCTTCTGAGGAATTTTAAAGCAAAGATTGAACAAGGCTCCAGCTCATCGGTTGCGTACAATAAAAAAAACGATGAATCGTTGAGGGTAATAGATATTGTAAATGCTGCAAAGGCAGAAGATATTTTGAGTATTGAATTGATAGCAGAGATTGGAGAAAAAATGGGGAAAGGATTGGCCGTTTTAATAAATATTTTTAATCCTGAATTGGTAATTTTAGGAGGCATATTGGCTGAAACAGGCGATTTTATTAGACTTCCCATAAAAAGTGCCATTAATAAATATTCATTAAATTTGGTGAGCAACGATACAAAACTGGTTATTTCTAAACTGGGCGAAAAAGCAGGTGTTATGGGTGGGTGCCTTGTTGCAAGAAATAGATCGCTTATGGTTTCGCAATAACATTAATAATAAAAAAATTATAAATCAATTTAAATATACATTTCGTACCTGTTTTAGCTTAAAAGAAAATCCAATATCTAACCAATAAAATTCAATAAAGTACTACTGTACTTTGCCATCCAATGCTAACTATTATCCCAAAAATTAGTATCTTCTTTTCCTTTATAAAATCTATTGGCCACAGCCTAGGCATGGACGATTATGAAAAGAGAAGATTGGGTATTTTTAATCTTATCAATTTTTTAGGAATAATAACGGGTATATCAATACCTATTGCAGCATTGAGCAGTAGTGGATACTTACCGCCAATAGCTTGGGTGGTGGCTTGGTCTCCACTGGTGATAAGTGCTGCGGTTTTAATAAGTAATTATTATAAGCGTTTTCAATTTGCAATGGTTTGGTATTTTATCATGTACCCAATCATTACTTCGCTTGTATATGCAGGTGGTATAGATGTGGGTATAGAATTATTCTTTGTTTTATATGGTGTACTTGCCGTATTTTTCTTACAAAATATAAAGGCGATATTGGTTACTGTAAGTTTTTCAATTGTATGCTATCTTATTATTTACACATTGCATGGTAAGTATAATTATGTAATGAAAGATATTAATTATGCATTTTATTTTTGTAACCAATTCTTATCATTATTCTTTATTTTTCTCGGTTTAATATTAATAAAAAAAGAAAATAGTAGTTATCAATTTGAACTTTCTACAATTAATAACAATCTCTTACACTCAAATGTAGCTTTAGAAAGGAATAAGGAGGAGCTTACCGAAAAAACATATTTACTAGAAGAACAAACTGAACAGTTAAGTGAATTAAACATATTGAAGAACCGCATGTTCTCTATCATTTCTCATGATCTAAGAAATCCAATATATAGTTTAAAAAATTTGTTTAGAAATGTGCAGGAATACAATTTACCTGGAGAAGAAATAAAAGTATTACTACCAGATATTTTAAACGATTTAAATTACACCACCAATTTAATGGACAACTTATTGCAGTGGGCAAAAAGCCAAATGGAAGGTAGTACACTTAACCCGCAACCCATTGATGTAAGTAAAATGATAAAAGAAACGCAAAATTTATTGCGCTTGCAAGCCGAAAGCAAAGAAGTTTTGTTAGACTCCAAAGTAGATCTGAATATATTTATGTATGGAGACAAAGATATGATTACACTGGTGCTGAGAAACCTGCTTTCCAATGCTATAAAATTTACACCAAGTAAAGGAAAAGTTTTTATTGGCACTTCTTTACAGAATAATATGGTAGAAATATTTGTAAAAGATTCAGGTATTGGTATTAGTAAAGAAAATATCAATAAATTATTTTCCAATAATTACTTTACCACAGCAGGTACCGCCAATGAGGCTGGTACAGGATTAGGGCTTATGCTATGCAAAGAATTTTTAGTAAAAAATGGTGGTAATATCTATGTAGAAAGTGAAGAAGGGAATGGCAGCAAATTTGTGTTTCATGTACCATGTATGCAAAATTAATTTATAGTGTAGTGGATGGGCCCCATCTTTAAACCCGCCGCCGCTGTAGGCGTTCCACCCAAAGCTTTAATTTAAAAATATTGTGTAAATAAAAAAGTAAAAAATGTTATGGGTATTTAAACACAAATAATTTATTTTTACAAAATGTCGAGTTATATATACATCATAACAGCTTTTGTGGGAGGTTTTTTGTTAGCATTTATTATACAAATGATAAGCATACAAAAACTAAAAAAAGAGCATAAAAGTGCACAAGGGCTTTTAGAAAGTGAAAGGCTTAAAAAAGAAACTGCTCAAAAAGAAAATAGCTTTTTAATACAGTCTGCCGATACACATTTACTTACCACAAAAGAAAGACTTCGTAAAGCTGAGGCCTTAGCCAAACAAATGGATGCCGATATTTTATTGCTACAAAAAAGCAATGAAGAAACAGAGGCATTATTGGCTAAAGGCGAACCTGCCGTAAATGAATTAAAACTCAAACTCATTGAGGCAAATAATACCATTGCTAGATACAAGGCCCAGCTTGGTGAAAAATAATTAAACTATACACATGAAAATACAACTATGGAGTATAGGCAAGGCACACGAAAGTTTTGTAAAAGAAGGTGTTGAACTTTTCACAAAAAGAATATCCAATTATTTTCCTGCGGAGTGGAATATTATCCCCATGCCAAAAAATGCTGGTATTATGGAGCCTGCCATTTTAAAAATAAAAGAAGGGGAAGCCATACTTGCAGCACTTAACAAAGATGATTATTTAATTTTGCTAGACGAAAGAGGCAAAACCTTTACCAGTGAAGCCTTTGCCACATTTATAGAAAAGCGTGCAGGAGAAAGTTTAAGAAATATTGTATTCCTTATTGGCGGTGCGTATGGCATAAGCGATGAGGTGATGAAGCGTGCAAATTTTAAATGGAGTTTATCAAACCTTGTTTTTCCGCACCAATTGGTACGACTTATACTTGCTGAGCAAATTTATAGAGCTTGTAGTATTATGAGAAATGAGAAGTATCATCACGCATGAGAACAATATGCAAATAGGAAAATATGCAGATGTGCAAAATGGGAAACTTCTTTTTAATTTGAAGTTTCCCAGTACTAATTCCGAATTACTAATTACTACTTTACCCTCGTCCAAGTTTCTGTATTATCAGCGCCTGCTGCGTTTTTACTTGCAATTTTTATTTCATTGTTGTTTACTACAGTAATCGTAGCTGGCAAATAGCTTAGTGTACCACTTGTACAATTGCTAGTAGCGTTGTCTATGGTGTAACCACCAGCCTTATCAGTTTTAATGGTTTTCCATTTTAAATCTTTTTCTCTGTAGCATTGTGTATTATTTGCTACAGTACTAAGTGTGCCTTGCGAAATAAATGGCGATACGGTTACAACACTATTTAATAAAGTGTTTTCAGGGATATTACTATTCATTTGCCATTTACCATTTAAAGAAAATACAGCACCACCTGTGGTATTGGTGGCTTGACGAACGGCATCGCAACTTGCAAAAGAAATAATAATTACCGCTAGGGCTAAAAGTTTAACTGTTTTCATATTTATATATTTTAAGGTGATGCCATACAATTTTCAAATTGCATACCAACATTTCACAAAACATTTTTGCTTTTTATACCTTAACAAAACTTTGGATAATGTTTTTGCTTAGCTTTAACGAAAATTATATTTTATGGATTTTGCACAATACCCTATTACGATGTTGCTTATAGCAGCCAATGCAGTTTTTTCTTTTATAGGTTTTTCCAGCAATACGTTAATGTATAAAACTATTGGATGGCCTTATTATGAAAAAAGAGAAAAACAATATTATCGTTTTATTACATCAGGTTTTTTGCATGCCGACTGGATGCATCTTATTTTTAACATGTTCACACTATTTTTCTTTGGAAGGAATATAGAAATTATTTTTAGTGCAGCAGGCCTTGGCGGAAATATTGCTTATTTAGCTTTGTATTTTTTAGCACTAATAGCTGCTGACATTCCAAGTTATTTAAAACATCAAGATAATGAAGAGTATCGTTCTCTTGGTGCATCTGGAGCGGTGTCAGCTGTAGTATTTGCCTCTATTATATTTACACCATGGGGCCAAATTGGTGTTTATGGCATTCCAATTTCTATGCTTTTATACGCAGTATTATATTTAGTTTATTGCATTTATATGAGTAAAAAAAGTGCCGATAATGTAAATCATGATGCGCATTTGTGGGGTTCAATTTTTGGCCTAGTATTTACAGGGATATTGGTTGCAGCTTTAAGGCCAGACTTATTTCCATATATATTAGAAGATATAAAAAAGCCTAGTTTGTTTGGCACTAGAGAACTAAGCTCAGTTTTACAATATATTTTGTCTGGTCGATAATTTTAAACCTATCATCAATTCTCAAGCCCACAATCCAAACTATTTTCTTATCGCTTTCCAGCACCCATACATTTTCTTTTTCAGTAATTGATAATTTTACATCTATAAAGAAGCGACTTAGCTTCTTTTTTTTGTCCATACCCAACGGATAAAAATAATCTCCTTGTTTCCATTTACGAAGCAGTAAAGGATATTTTAAATTGGATGCATCTATAAACGCAGTGTCAGCAGTAGTTACAAGGCTTTCAGGTTTTGGCACCGTGTTAATTTCTAATTTTCCTCCTGCAAAAAAAATAACGGTTTCATCTTTTTCAATAACATAATGCCCAACTTCTTCTACAATATTTATCGGCGAAATAATCAACCATTTTCTATTTCGTAAAATTATATGCGTGGCTGATGTAACATATTTTCCAGAATCACTATTCAACAATTTCTCTACCTCTCTTACTTGTGCAGCTGTAAAATTATACTCCGCTATTATTTCGTAAATAACAGTATGTAGTGGTTTTGCATTTGCCAATTTTAGCACAGGAATATGCACTTCATTTCCTCGTTTTTCAACCAACTTTTCTTTTATGGTATGCATGCTTTCGTTGTACAATATTTCCACATCTGCAAATCGATTTATATTCCTCAAAACATTATTAGCCGTTTCAGGATACATTTTTTCAATGGCAGGTATCAATTCATTTCTAAAATAATTTCTAGTGTAATCGCTTTCGGCATTGGTACTATCTGTTACAAATACAATATTATTTTCCACAGCATAGTTTTCAATTTCACTTCGCCTTGCAAATAATAATGGTCTAATAATCTTTTTTTGCTTGGGCAAAATACCCCTCATACCCTTTACACCAGTGCCTCTAAAAAAATTCATCATTACCGTTTCTATATTATCATCGGCATGGTGTGCAGTTAATAACCAATCGACATTATTTTCTTCCAATAATGCTGCAAACCAATCATACCGTATATTTCGGGCAGTTTCTTCTATGGAGGTTTTTTGTTCTTTTACAATGGCATTGGTGTCAAATTCCTTTACAAATATTCTCACTTGATATTTCTCCGCCAATTGGCGTACAAAATTTTCATCCCTATCACTCGCCTCTCCTCTGAGTTTAAAATTGCAATGTGCTATGGCAAAATCAAATCCTGCTTGTTTGCATAATTCGCACAGCACAGTAGAATCTGCACCGCCGCTTGCGGCAATGAGTAATTTATCTTTTTGTTGAAAAAGATTTTCTTTTTTTATGTAAGATTTAAAATTGGCTAAAAGTCGCATGTAAATTAAAACAAATATGCTTTGCTATTTGCTATAGAGTTTTTCGCTATTTTTTTTCAAATAACCTTTAATTTGCTCAAAGTTCATATTTGCCATTTCCAAAGAAATTTTTTCCTTTATGGCTCTAAAAGTTTTAACAGTATCAAAATCTTTTTCTTGTTTCGGTTTTTTTATCTCAGTCTTCATATTCTAAAATTTCTTTTGGTGAACGTATTTCTAATGATTGATAATTTGAACG
>JANOZW010000269.1:0-2473 GCA_031429575.1 Ferruginibacter sp. | reverse complement strand
TTTTTATGCAATTATTTTTTTCTGTAAATAAATTTGTCTTACTAATTTCTACTATGTTTATAGAAGATGTGATTGCTCTTATTATTTTAAAATTACAATCTACAGAAGTTGTATTATTTTTTACTATATAAAAATTACTTTTTGTTGTAACGTCAGTATTCAAATATTTTTTAAAAATACTGTCCTCCTCATTTGTTTTATTATGCTGGCAAAATGCAGTAATATTCAATAACAACATAACCAAAAGCATTGTTCCCTTTTGGTTTTTAGAGCCAAAAAGTTTTTCATTTAATATATTCGTGCCTAACATCATGCTAAATATTTCAATGGCAAATAAGTATTATTGAAAATGTATTTACCCGTTGTGTAAAATACTGGAAATTGATTAATAATCTTGTAAAACAATTCTTCTTTTCTACAAAAAAGATATTCACATTTGTATTGATAGCTTGAAACAAAAAACCTCTTCCTTTTTACAGAAAGAGGTTTTTGGGTTAATCTTATTTTAATCAATAAACATAATTCAAAGCCGTGTTATCAGCACTTGTAAATGGTCTGTTGGTATTAGTACCACCACAAGCTAACATCCAAGATCCTGCACTGCCTCCGGTAGGTGTAACAGGTATATAAAAAGCACCAATACCTGCACTACCTTCGTTAGATGCAGCACCACCGCAGCTGTAAGCACGGTTCATATAATCTGTGTGACGGAAACCTATGCAATGTCCCATTTCATGAGCAATGGTAGTAGCCAATGGATTAACTGCTACACTTGGTGTGTACCAATATGTGTTCATATTTACCGTGTTGTAAGGGTTGCCACCAGTTGGGAAACCTGCACTACCCAATGTGTTGCTTACTTGGTAAAAAGTTCTAATGTTGATATTGGCACTGGTGCCACTTACACGCTGAAACTTAATGCGCAATGGCAATGCATTGTATCTTCTAATAGCTTCATCTGTACCTGCTACAAAATTTGCTTGTGTAGTATTTAAAGATACGGTAATGGTTCTTGTACCATTTACCAAATTTGTAGTACGATAATGTTCATCGTCTGCTATTACCAATTCAGGCCCATTATTATTAGCCATAGTACTTAGCTCATCTTTGGTCATAAATATATCTCCTTCTATTAAATAACCTCCATCAGTTATCTCTATTCTACCTTCATTAAAACCTGCAGCTTTTACCATGGCACTAATGTCGCTTGGTATAGTTGGTACTTCCACTTCATTGCTTTGTTTTTTACACGATACAATTAGCATAGAACCAATTGCTACGATTCCGATAAATCTTGTGATTTTTTTCATAAAAATTATTTGTTTAAGGTGATATAATTATTTTGTGAATGTAGGTTTACTTTTTTAACTTTTATGTATGCATAGTACATTTTAAAACCTTGTTAGTACAAATAATCAATTACGATTTTACTCGTAATGGAAAAAGAATTTTTACTCAGTAATTATACGACACATGTTATAATTCTCAAACCTTTTAACCTCTGTAACATACCGCTTATAAAATCTTATTTACATTATTTTACTGGCAGGCATTATCTTTATACCAATATATAATTAATGACGTATAAAGACTCACTAGCACTTTCTTGGAAAAACGTAAAAGGCAATAAGCTACGTACAGCCATTACCATTACTATAATGGCGTTGGGTATTTTTGCACTCATACTTATTATTACCGCTATAAAAGCCGCTAGCCTAGGGCTTACCACAAGTTTTACTAGCATGGGTGCTAACTCGTTTGGTATAAGATACAAGGAGCGCAACATCAATTTTGGTGGTGGTAGAGGGTCTGATACTAAAAAAACCAAGGCGGGTGTAAAAGAAAAAAAATCAAATACAGGTCTTCCCATTACTTATGATGAGGCAAGAGAGTTTAAAGAACGATATGTTTTCCCAGGCAGTAAAGTTGGCATAGCACTACGTGGAGCAAATAACGTAATAGTAAATACCACCAAGAAAAAAACCAATCCCGATGTAACCGTAACAGGCGGAGACGAGAATTATTTAGAACTCAATGGTTTTAAAGTTGCCTATGGTAGAAATTTTATGCCGGATGAAGTAAATGCAGGGCGTAATGTTTGCTTGATTGGAAGCGGCGTGGCACAAAAATTATTTCCAGATAATAATGCAAAAGCCATAGATGCTGTAATAAGTGTAGATCATATTCCATACAGAGTAATTGGGGTATTGGAAGAAAAAAGTAGTAGTGCATTTTTTAACACAAGTAGGGTTGTTATTACCACCGTAAATAATATTAGAAGGCAGTATGCAACACAAAGATCTACCTATGTATTGGCCGTAATGGTGAATGATTTAAAACTAATAGATATGGCTGTAGGTGAGGCTACGGCTACCTTTAGGCCTGTACGTAAACTTGCCGTAACAGACGCTGAAAACTTTTTTATAGACAAGAGCGATAGCATTGCACAATCATTATTAACCAACCTTGGTTT
>JANOZW010000268.1:0-11719 GCA_031429575.1 Ferruginibacter sp. | reverse complement strand
GTAAAAAACTTCATTATGCAAACAAGCATTGATGGAACGAATTGGATTGATGTAAAAGCAGTAAACGCCAATCCGCAACAAACAAATTACAAACTCAGCACTTTAAATAATTATAACACAAATTATGTACGCTTAAGTATTGTAGAACAAGATGGCAAACAGTCTTATAGCAATAGTATTAAATTAAATTGCATAAGCTCAAATTCTTTTGTTGTGTATCCAAACCCTTTTACAGAATCTCTAAGAATAAACATACCCAAAAATAATGGCAATGAATTTTTAGTTATTAAAGATGTAAATGGTAAAATAGTGCATCAAGAAAATTTAAATACAAATGAAATTTTTAAGGACCTTAATTTAAAATCATTAGCAAATGGAACGTATTTTGTAGAGCTAATAGGAGCTAATAATGGTTATAAGCGCATTAAGAAAATAGTAAAAATAAATTAGTGATTGTAAAATGTAGAAAATAAATGTGGTGGACAGTTTGATGCAATGTACATTTACTTAAAGTAGTTTAAAGGATTTATATGTGAAAAAGATATTGAAGCGCTCGCTCTATAAATGCTGAACAATGATTAAACTGCTGAAAGCCTACGCCCGATAGAAGTGGAAAGCCCGCATCCGCCAAAGGCGGAGAGGACTTGGAACGGATAGCGGGACCTCAGTTGAACCAAGAACCGATGCTTGCGTCCAAAAAACTTTCAACCATCAACTTTCAACTTTATAACAAAATTCCCTTTAAGAAAAAATACGCCACCGAAAAATAAATAACGATACCAGTAACATCTACCAATGTAGCTACAAACGGCGCAGAAGATGCTGCAGGATCTTGTTTTAATCTCTTAAGTAATATTGGCAACATAGAACCCATTAGGCTTCCCCAAAGTACAATACCTATGAGCGAAAAGAAAATGGTGTATGCTATTAATTTCCAATAAATACCATAATCGAAAATGTGCAAATTTTGCCACAAAATTATTCTCAAATAACCAATGCCTCCGAGTATTAATCCTAATATAAAACCAGATATTAATTCACGCCGCATTACACGCCACCAATCAGATAAAGTTACCTCGCCCAATGCCATGGCTTGTATAATAAGTGTGCTTGCCTGTGAGCCACTATTGCCGCCACTACTCATTATTAGCGGAATAAACAATGCCAATACCGTTGCTGTTTCTATTTCGTGTTGAAAAAATTGCATAGCAGTAGCGGTAAGCATTTCGCTGAGGAAAAGTATAACCAACCAGCCTGCTCTTTTTTTTATTAATTTGGGAATGCTGATATCTAAATACGGCGCATCGAGCGCTTCGGTACCACCAATTTTTTGTATATCTTCAGTATATTCTTCTTGCGCTACCCAAAGCATATCATCGATGGTGATGATGCCGAGCAAAATATTTTTTTCATCTGTTACGGGTAATGCTACACGGTTGTTCATTTTAAAAACTTCACTTGCTAGCTCTTGGTCGTCGTTTACTTTTAAAGAAATAAAACGTTCGTCCATAAGATCGCTCACTTTTGTGTCTGGCGATGCAATTAAAAATTCTCTAATACGCAGATCATCTATCAATTCGCCTTTGCCATTGATGATATAAATTACATCTATTGTTTCACTATTGCTTCCCCATCTTCTTATCGTATCCAATACTTCTTGCACCGTGTTGTACTCATACACATACACGTAATCTGGCGTCATGAGCCTGCCTACGCTGTTTTCGGGATAGCCTAGTAACTCTAGTGTTATTTTTCTTTCGGCTGGATCTAGCGTTTTTATTAAATCCCTTACGGCATTTGTAGAAAGCTCTTCAAAAAAATCAACCCTATCATCTGCAGGTAATTCATTTAGCAGTTCTGCACTTTTAAAAGCTGGAAGGTTTTTTATAATACGCTTTTGTTCTGCTGCATCTAATATTTTAAAAACACTTGCGGCTCTATGTATAGATAAGTGAGAAATGATTTGGGTTTCGTAATCATCATTCTCATAAATAAGATTGGCTACATCGCTTATATTTTGATCATTTAAAAATTCTTTTATAGCCAATTGGTCTTCGGAAGCTATTACTTCTTCAAACTGTTGTTGCAACGATATTTCTACACTTTCTAAAGACATGAATACAATTTGCTATTTTTGTTTTTAAACTGGGAGCAATTTAACCTTTTTATTTGTATGATTTTACCATGCTTGTTTATTGATAACACTTTGCAAAAAGGTAGAGGCGTGTTTACACACGAAGCTATACCTGCTGAAACAATTATTGAAGTAGCACCGGTAATAGTAATGCCACTTGCAGATAGAGCTCATTTAGATAAAACGTTGTTACACGATTATATTTTTGAATGGGGCGACAACCTTGACCAATGCGCTATGGCGCTTGGCTATGTGCCTATTTACAACCACTGCTACAAAAGCAATTGCGATTATTTTATGGATTATGAAGCGCAAACCATTATGATAAAAACCGTAAGTACTGTAGCCGCTGGCGAAGAGCTTACCATCAATTATAATGGTGATTGGGATAATGAAAAAAAGATTTGGTTTGAGGTGGGTGATGTTACTTGAACATTGAGCGTTGAAGATTGAATATTGAACATTTTAACAAGAATAAAAATTGTGGCAGAATAACCCACCCCGTCCGCCTGCGGCGTCCACCCCTCCGTTGGAGGGGAATTTCTTGAAGACCGAAACGGATTATAGCAAAAACTTTGCTAAATAAAATCACTGTAAAGTATTATGAAACTACACTTGAACATTGAGCGTTGAAAAACTTGTCCGCCTTTGGAGGATTGATTATTGAACATTTTAAAAGCTCAATCTAAAAAATGTTCAATATTCAATGCTCAATTTTCAACAATCAAATAGGGTTCTTTAATTCTTAGTAGACTACTCAACACTCACCCTCACCCCTTCACTATGGCTCGTAAACTCAGGTGCATACATACACTGAATGCTTGTAACTCCATTGCTAAAATTTCCATTGTGGGTTACAAATAATGCATATTCAAAAACGTACGTGCCTTTTGGCAACCAACCAAAAAAGAAATTGGTGCTAGCATCTTTGGTGCTTTCGTAATAGCCAAGTCCGCCTTGGTATTTGTATTGGCTAATTACATTTGTAGGCTCCATGCACGATGCACGCATGTCTTTCATGTGGACATATTCCATGTCTCTATCGCTCCTCAATTCTATACGTACTTTTATTTTATCGCCTACTTTTATAGCATCGCCATCTTTTATTGCTTGCAATACTGGGCCTTTATCGGAGTTCTTTTCTATAAATAATTTCTTTACTAATTTAAGTGGTGTTTCTGCCGAAGTTATTTTGTCAAGGTCTTCAAAGTATTGCCAATAGGCGCTTCCCCAAGAAGCCCCCCTGCCCCCCGAAGGGGGGTTCTGGGAACTCTTAACTTCAACGCTAATATTTCCCATTTGCGGATTTACTTTTGCACCCTCTATTCTTTTTTTGAAATAACCAGTACCAGCTTCGTTTTTATCGTCTGTACTTTTTATGGTTGTGTTACCCAATTTTATTTCTACAATTTTTTCTTCGCTGAGCCAATCGCTACCATTTAATAACAATGCGTAACAAGCTTCAGCTGTGGCTTTGGTAGTGCCCCAATTTTGCGTTTGCTTTTGTTTGAGCAACCAAGTTTTTAAATCATCTATGGTATTTTTGTTGGCATCAATATCTGTAAATGCTTCTATCATCATAGCATGGCTTTCAATTGGTGCTTGGTACCAATAGTAACCGCCTTTGTTAAAATCTTTCCAATACATACCAAACTCTTCGCTGCTTATACTATTTTGTTTTAGCGATTCTATAATGGCTTTTGGTGTTTTTGTATCTGCTTTTCTATACAATGCAAGCGCTATCATGGCCTGCATATATTTGCTTTGGCTCAACCAATATTTTGCTGCTTGTCCTGTATAATAATCTACTGCTTTTTTTGCAGCTGCATTGATAGGTGTTTCGGTAAAAAAACTACGCATGTACAAATATTGAATAGCGGTAGAAGATAAATTGTTATCCGTTAATTTTGCTTTGTACTTTATTAAATTATCGTAATCTTCTTTTAGCCTTGCATCTAAATATGGCAAAGCTTTATCCACTATTGGTTTTAGCTCTGCATAATCATTACCTTGTACTGCTTTTAATTTTCTTAGATGCCCAATGCCAGTAACAATGTATTGCGTAATGTATCTATCATCTCTACCACCTTTAAACCATGCAAAACCACCATTGCTTATTTGCATATCTTTTAGTTTGGCCAATGTTTTATTTTTTTCTGCGGCTAAACGAACCATATCAAACAACAGTGCAATGTTTTTCTTTTGTTGTGTTTCGTTTTGTGCATCTAGCACCCAAGGCGTTTCTTGCAAGAGTACCGATTTTAATTCTTCATTTTTTTGCAAATTACTCATCAATGCTGCTGTATCAGTAATTTTCCAACGCTCAAAAACCTGTTTAATTTTTGGTGAAGCATTGCTAATAAACGATGCCAATGTGTTTGCATAATACCTGCTAAAACTTTGCTCAGCACACTCGTAAGGATACTCCATTAAATATGCCAATGCTTGCACAGCATACCATGCAGGATTGCTTGTGTATTCTACTGTAAGCGCATGTGTGCTTAGTGTTGCAGACGAACCACTGTTTAGTAATTTATCAAATTTAAAATTCTTGCTAGCAACATTTCTCATGTTTAGCGGCATACTTTCTGTAACCAACATTCTGTTTGTAAGTACGGGCAATGCAGCTTCTTCACCATCAGAATACAAATTATCTTTTGTAATCGCTTTAATGCGATACATCATAGCCGCATTAAAATTACTCGGCACTTCCATCGGAAATTTTACCGCCACACTTTGCCCAGCTGGTATGGTAAAATATTGGTTTGGAAATACATTTTTAAACCAACCATCCACAGGTTTGTTGGTACCTGCATCTAGCAATTCTAATTGCGATGTACCAGTAATTTCTTTATCGGTAAGGTTTACAATTTTTGCAGAAAACTCCATCCTATCGCCTTCTCTTAAAAAGCGTGGCGCATTTGGTTGCACCATGAGTTGCTTTTGTGTAACGGTTGTTTTTGTAGAAACCGCACTCGCCAATTCTTTTGTATGTGCCAATGTCATCATCTTCCATTGGGTAAGTGCTTCTGGCATGGTAAACGAAAAAGCTACATTGCCATCTGCATCTGTTTGCAATGCTGGGAAGAAGAAAGCTGTTTCGTTGAAGTTTTTGCGGAGTTTGATTTCGGGTTGTGGTTGTTGTTGTTTGTTTCCATTTTTTGTTATTACTACAATAGCACCATTTACTGCTTTGGGACCAAATAAAACTACTGCGGCTGGTCCTTGTAAAATTTGCATACTTATGATATCATCAGAATTTATATTACTTACATCAGTAACGATTATACCATCTATTACATAAATCTGACCATTACCAGAACTTAATCCATTTTCTCCACGCAGCCTGACTGTTGCGGGAGACCCCATTTTAGCTTCCGCTTGACTTCTTACTTTTGCCCCTGCAACTTTACCTTCAAGCCTTTCATTAACATTACCAACTCTTATTTGTGAATCTGACATTGCTGATGTAGCCATTGGGGCTGACATGGTAGCCATATCATATCTTCTATTTCTATACCCAATTTCATTCCACCCATTTTCAAGAAGTACATCATAAAATTTTTCAAAATAACTTTCTCCCGTAGATTTTAACCCTTCGTCTTGTTCTTGGGAAGCCACATCATTAAATGTATTACCATTCCAATTATAATAACTACTCAATCCCGGCCATAAACTCAATGCACCCCATGCATGCGGTTTAAATTGGTCCAACGATGCATCGTACATGCTTATCAATGTTTCTGCGGCTACTTTTTCAGCTTTGTTGCCTGCTATTTTTATCTTCCATTTTTCTTGGCTACCAGGTTCTAGTTTATCTCTAAATGTTTCGTAAGAAATATTTAAATCTTTGTTGCTCCACGGTACGGCAAAGTTTTCTGCGCCAGTGTAAAAACGATTGTGTTGTACAAATGCATAATTCATATTTATACCACCTCTGTCATTTTCTGTTACATCAATAGTATTGCTAAATGTTTCGCCAGTGCTTACGGTTGGGTAAGTTATTTTATATTGCTCATTGGGCTTTACCACATTTTGTATAAGCCATACTTTTTCAAAACCAGTGGTGATATTGTAGGTTATTTTTTCACCTGGTTCTGCTATTTTATTTTTTACATTGATAGAAATTGGTTCCCTTGACCCCCCCGCCCTCAACCCCGTCCCTTCTCCACCAGTGGAGAAGGGTGACGCCGAGACCGGCAAATAGATCTGCACGAATTTTTCTGCTTTTACTTCTTCTCCGTACTTGTCTTTTGTAGTGGCTACAATCTTATACCAACCTGCAGGTAAGGTTGAAGGTTGAAAGTTGAAGGTTGAATTCTTAGCAGTAGTATCTGTAATATTTATGAGAGTTTTTCCTATATCCCATTTGCCCATTTGGTCTTCATCTGCATATACATCATACGGAAAGCTTTGGTAGTACTCGCCTTTATTCATCGTAAATACATCTGGTTGTTCCCAATATCTTTTTCTAAATATTTTATTGGGTTCTTGCAATTTATATACCGCAACATTTACCGTAGCTTTTTCAAACAAGCCATTTGTGTTGGTTGTACTAATGACAATATTTTTTATGCTATCTGCATTCATTTTTTCATCCGCAATAATATCTAGTTTCAATGCTTGGTAAGATACGCTTACGTCTGTAGATGCACTTCTAGTTTCCCCATTCACATCTGTAATATCCACACTCACTTTATAATCAAAAGTGGGTTGGTCTTTTTTGGCAACCGTTTCATCTGGTATGGCTTTAAACGTAATGGTAAACTCTCCCTTAGCATCAGTAACCGTATTGCCATTGGTAATTTCCATGGCTTCGCTACCTCTTGGGTAGTAGCCTCTGTAATAGCCCCACCATATTGGATAACGCACTTCTCTTACCACCCTGTAACTTACTTTTGCGCCATCCACATTATTGCCTGCATAGGCTTTTGCTGTACCAGTTACTTTTATGCTGTCGTTTACTCTATATGTGCCCTCAGGCTTTTTTATTTCTGCCGAAAATTTTGGTCGCTTGTATTCTTCCACACTCACATATTGTGTGCTATTGGTAATAGAATCTTGAATATAAAAATTTCCATTAAGCAAACCTTCTGGTATTTTAAAACTGCCATTGTACGACCCGTAGCTATTTGTTGTAAGCGATACACTGCCCACTTTTTGCCCATTGTTATCATGCAATCGTATGGTAGTTTTTTTATCTGCCACCACTTTGCTATTTCTACCGCTGCTATCTGTTTCCGTCATTATGCCTTTAAAGAAAATGGTTTGCCCCGGGCGGTAAATACTTCTATCGGTAAATAAAAATGTACGCTTTACGGCTTGTCTGTTTTGATTGTAGCCGTCATAATAATAACTGTTGTAGGCATCATCGGTAAACAATTCATCATTGTTATTTTTTATTTGCAAATAATAGTTTTCATAATTTTTTGGCTTTGCCATTTTTACAAAACCATTTTTATCGCTTGCATATTTTGTGCCTTTTACTTCTTCGTTTCTTCTTGTGCCGTTATTGTACACATTGTTCCAAATTTGTACAGTAGCATTCTCTAGCGGTTTTCCGCTTTCTCTATCCAATACATACAATTCATTTTTATTATTGCTGATGTAGCTAATATTGCTCACATAAGTGGTAATGCGCCCTATTATATTATTGCTAAGCGAAAAATCTTCTTTCATACTCACCAATAAATAATAAGACCCTTGCGGCAAGGCTTCTACTTTTATTTCTGCACTATGCTCTTGAAAATCTTTTTGGTCAGGCATTGGTACTGCCCAAGCCTTGGTAGGTTTTAATGCGATAATACTTGGCCATACCGTTTCGTAATTTGTATTGTTTTCTATTTTCTTTATATCTTCCCTAGTCATTTTTACCACACGGCAATAAATATTTTTTACATTTTTAAATTGTACCAGTGTGCGAAAAGCTTGGTTGTTTACATTTACTTTCTCTGTAATAAAATGTAAAATTGGTCTTTCTATTTGGTTTAGTAGATTCTTACAATTTATGCCACCTTCGCTTTTAGGAAATTTAGCATAAGCCGCTTCGCAAATTTGTTTGGCTTTTACAATGTCAAATTGTGTAGTGGTGTTGGTTAATGGATTGTACTCGCCACCGTTTTGCATGAGTATCTGCGCACGTAAGTATGATGCCTGTGCGCTCGTAGGGCTGTTGGCATATTTTGTTTCAATATTAAGCAATGCATTTTCGTAGAGCTTTTCTTTATTGGTAAAAACGCCATGTTCGTTTACAAACGCCAATCTTTTAAGGTCTACATCTAGCATGGCTTCCGGCTGTGCATCGTTTACATGAAATGTCAATAAACCCTGCATTAATTTTAATGCATTAAAATACAATGAAGCGGTATCTTTTGTTTTAAAATTATATGCCATAAATTTTGCTGCAGGCTCAAATGCCATATCTTCATTTATGATAAACTTATAAGAAGCACTCGTTACATCATTCTCGGTATTCATAAAATAATCCAATGCCCTATGGCCTAAAAAATCATATAAAGTTGGACGAAGACTGCGTGTATTTTTTCCTTTTTCAATAATAACATCTACAGCATCTATTTTTGTAGCTTTCAACAATTCATCATTTTTTAATGATGCTTTGTATAACGAAGAAATTTTTTCATTCAGTTTTGTAATGCTCCAAGTGGTTATATCATTCCCTTTTTCTTCAGTAAGTGCAGTGCGGTTGTACAATTCGTAACGATGCTGCTCTTTGTACGATTGAAATAATTGTGCTTGCATGCTAAGCAAAACATTTTTCGCTGGTACTTTTGTTTTAGCAATAAGTGTGTCCACATAAAATATATTTTTCTGCTGGTTGTCTTCTTCCACCATGTTTCTATACTTCATGATGTGCATGGCAGCTTTTATTTGCTGTGGGTCGTTGTTTGTTTTTATGGCATCGGCAAAAATTTGCTCCACTACTTTTTGGGCATCTTTGGTTAGCCCTTTTTTATCGGCAGCTTCTACCTTTTTCCATTCTTTGTTATAATCGTTATTTATTTGTGCCATGCTGTTTATAGATAATAAGCAAAAAATTGCCATGAATATTTTTTGTAAAAACATAATGTATTTATTTTAATTACAAGATACAAATTGTTATTGAACAGTGGTTTATTCTGTGAAAAGTTTATAGGTTTATTAATAGATGCAGCGGTGAGCATGAATACATAAAAGATTTTTTTTTGCCGAGAAGACTGGAAGGCGTTATATAAAACGTCTTGCCGACTTTTCGGCAATCATATTCTTTTTAAATTTAAGGCGGGAAGAGGTTTTTGCTTCGCAAAAAGGGGTTTGCCACGAAGGCGCTAAGGCACAAAGAGAAAAGCTTCGGTTTTGGGTTGCTTCTCAAAAGATTTTTTGCCGAGAAAAAGGGAAGGCGTTTTATAATATACGTCTTACCGACTTTCCGGCTAATTTATTATTTGCAAAGAGAAGGCGGGAAGATTTTCGCAAAAAAAGAGTTAGCAACGAAGGCGGGAAGGCACAAAGGGAAAAGCTTCGCTTTTGGGTTGCTTCGTAAATATGATTCGCAAAACCCTGAAGGCGGGTGTAAACTTCGTCTGCGGTTTTTAGAAAAGCTGTATTTTTTTAATAAAATGATTGTTAAGAAAAATAAAAAGTACAATGTATGTACAGACAAAAAAAATACTTCGCATTTTTAAACTTAGTGCCTTAGAGCCTTTGTGGCTATTCACTTTTGCAAAACGAAGCTTTGAAAAAAATATTTTTAAAATAATTGAGTAAAATCTTCTTTAACATTCCCTTAGTCAATTTTTTGGCACATGGCATATCATTTGAATATACTATACAAAGCAGTTAATAAAACAATTGCAGTTATTCACAATTAAATTTTACAACTATGAAAAGAATTATTACATTATTATTTGTATCAGCTTTATTTACTACTTCATTATTTGCTCAATGGGATAATAGAAATGATGATAGGGATGAAGATGAACAATACAGCAGCAGAAACAATAACGGTGCATACAATAATAAAAATAATCAAAATGCTGCTTTGGTTGTAAATGCATTATCGCAAAATCGTTTTACCGTTACTGTTGACAACAGCGGCGAGTTTCAAAGCAATAACAGTAATGGCAATGGCAGTTCTGTAAATGTTGGGTCTTTGCAAGCAGGAAACCACACTATTACTATTTATGAAATAAGGAGAGGCTTTTTTGGTAAAGAAAAGCAACAACAAATTTACAGTTCAGTATTGTTTTTTAAGCAAGGCGTAGAAACAAGCATTACCATAAGTAACAATGGGCAAGTATCCGTTACAGAAAACCAAATGTATAATACAGGCAATGGTAACAATGGTAATGGAAGAGGGTATGGCTATGGTAGAAAAAAAGATAAACACAAAAAACATGGCAGACATGGATATGGCAGAGGTGATAGAGATTACGATGATAATTATCCTAACAACTATCCAAACAATTATCCAAACCAATATAGTAACAGACAAATTTCAGATTACGATTTTGGAATGCTTAAGCAATACATAAGAAAAGAAGCCTTTGATGATCGTAGAATAAATATTGCTAAGCAAGCAGCTGGTAATAATAATTTTTCTACTGCTCAAGTAAGAGATATCATGAGCATATTTAGTTTCGATGAAGGTAAGCTTGATGTAGCTAAATATTTTTACAATCGTACGGTTGATAGAAATAATTATTATCAGCTAACAGATGCATTAAGTTTTACTGATTCTAAAGATAAGTTGCTGGCTTTTATTAAAAGATAAAATAACAACTCCACATAAAAAAGCCCCGTTCATTTAGGCAGAACGGGGCTTTTGCTATTTCAATTATTTTACTTATTTTTCAACGCCTCTGCCATTGTTTTACCAATATCTGCAGGACTAGCCACTACATGAATACCACATGCCGCCATTATTTTCATTTTTGCAGCAGCAGTATCATCTTCGCCACCTACAATCGCACCTGCGTGCCCCATACGTCTGCCTGGAGGGGCTGTTTGACCAGCAATAAAACCAACCACAGGTTTTTTATTGCCAGTACTTTTTATGTATTCCGCAGCTTCTGCTTCCATGCCGCCACCAATTTCACCAATCATTACAATAGCATCTGTTTCGGGGTCGTTCATAAATAATTCTACTGCTTGCTTTGTAGTAGTACCAATTATTGGGTCACCACCAATGCCTATAGCACTCGATATTCCTAAACCAGCTTTTGCCACTTGGTCTGCCGCCTCGTAAGTAAGCGTACCACTTTTAGATACAATACCAATTCTACCCTTCTTAAAAATAAAACCAGGCATAATACCCACTTTACATTCATCAGCTGTAATAACACCTGGGCAATTTGGCCCAATCAATCTGCTGTTACTACCTTGCAAATAATTTTTCACTTTCACCATATCCGCTACAGGAATGCCTTCTGTAATACAAACAATTAATGCAATACCAGCTTCTGCTTCCATTCCGCCACCAATTTCACCAATCATTACAATAGCATCGGTTTCATCATCATTCATAAATAATTCTACCGCTTGCTTAGTTGTTGTACCAATTATTGGATCACCACCAATACCAATAGC
>JANOZW010000267.1:0-2125 GCA_031429575.1 Ferruginibacter sp. | reverse complement strand
GATTTTTTGTTGCATATTTTTCAGCCAAGTGTTTATCTTGGAAAGTTTAATTACGTTGGCAAACTGCAATTCATTATTTCCATGTTTGCCCATTTTCACATTTGCATATTCCTAAAACGGCAAATCATCTGCCACTTCATTGCTAGTAAAATTATCCAATGGCTCCATTGCACTTGTATCATTACTTTGTTGTGCTTGTGCAGGGTTTAAAATTTGCTCTATTCTCCAAGCATCAAGGTTTGTAAAATAACTTGTCTTGCCATCTTTTTCCCATTTAGTGCCTTTTATATTAAAGTAAACTTTTACATTATCGCCAATATTTACCTTATCAATTATCTCCGTTTTATCTTGCACACATTGAAATTTAACATAGTTCACAATCGTTCTTCCTCCAATATCATCCGTTTTTTCTAGTGCAAATTCCCTCACTTTAAAGGTTTCTGTACGTTGTAAAGTATCTGATTTGGAAATTAATTTACCTGTAAGTTCGTAGCTCATAATAGTTATATTTTAACTTCAAAAATAATGGTAATTTCTTTTACAATACAACTGTAGTGAAATTAGAATAACAAATCATTTTTAGTAGGGCTTAAAATGACAAAAAACTTAGTTTATCCACACTTAAAATAAATATTTTCAAAAAAAATCAAAATATTTTTATTTTTTAAAAAATAATATTTTTTAACGCTAAATTCAATGCTGATAAAGGTTTTATACTTAAAAATGAATTTTAAAAATTATCTTTTTTAGCTTAAAACGAGGTATAAGGTAAAATGAAAAGAATAAAAAGTTTTTTTTATCAACAATTTATTTTGATATTCGCTGTCCTTCTAAAGAATGTTACAAAATCCATTTTTAAAAGAAACACAAAACAAACATAACAATACAAAAATATATAAACTGCTTTAGCACTAATGGAGAAATCTTTTGATAAAATATGGGCCTCTTGTTTAGACATTATCAAAGACATTGTAGAATGGCAACATTTTAAAACATGGTTCGAACCTATAAAGCCGGTTCACTTAAAAGATAAAATTCTTACGATTCAAGTACCAAGTCAATTTTTTTATGAGTATCTTGAGGAGCATTATGTATCTCTTCTTGCAAAAACATTGAAAAGAGAGTTAGGCAAAGAAGCAAGATTAGAGTATAGAATAATGGTGGACAGTGGCAACAGTAAAAATAAACCACTTACTACCGATATTCCTGGACATGGTTACAAATCATATTCAAATAACGAAATGGATTTTCCGCTAGTCATAAATAACCCTGTTAAGAACCCGTTTGTAATACCGGGTCTTAAAAAAATGCAGATAGATCCGCAGCTAAATCCTGCATACACTTTCGATACATTTATAGAAGGTGACTGTAATAGAGTTGCTCGTCGTGCAGGTAAAACAGTTGCCGAAAAACCTGGTGGTACAAGTTTTAATCCGCTAGTAGTATATGGTGGCGTAGGTTTAGGCAAAACTCATTTGGCACAAGCAATAGGTAATGAGGTAAAAAACCTTAATCCAAATAAGGTTGTATTATACGTAAGTTCAGAAAAATTTATCAATCAGTTTATAGACCACGGTCGTAATAACGCCATCAACGATTTTATACATTTTTATCAATTAATAGATGTATTAATTATAGATGATATTCAGTTTTTCAATAGGGCAGAAAAATCTCAGGATGCTTTTTTCTCTATTTTTAATCACCTACACCAAAGTGGTAAGCAATTAATTCTTACGAGTGATAAATCGCCAAAAGATTTGGAAGGTGTGCAAGAAAGATTACTAAGTCGTTTCCGTTGGGGATTGAGTGCAGACTTACAAGTACCTGACTACGAAACTAAAATAGATATACTAGATATTAAAATGAAAAACGATGGTTTAGAAATGCCTCGTGAAGTAGTAAAATATATCGCTTACAATATTAATTCTAATGTTCGTGAACTAGAAGGTGCATTAATTTCATTATTGGCACAATCTTCGCTAAACAAACGGGAAATAGACCTAGAATTGGCAAAGAAAGTACTAAGAAATTTTGTTAAATCCTCCAGTAAGGAAATTACCATTGATGCAATACAAAAAATGGTGTGTGACTTCTTTGACGTTCCTTACGATAAATTGTTGCAGAA
>JANOZW010000266.1:0-10093 GCA_031429575.1 Ferruginibacter sp. | reverse complement strand
AATGGGCATATTTCACCAGTTTTTTACAGTGTACTTGCTCGTAGTGGTTATTTTCCTACGGCAGAGTTGGCTACCTTTCGTAAGCTAAACACAAGGTTACAAGGGCATCCTACCACACATGAGCACTTGCCAGGTGTACGTGTAGCAAGCGGATCTTTAGGGCAGGGCATGAGTGTGGCTATAGGAGCGGCATCTGCAAAAAAGTTAAATAAAGATGCTCAATTAATATATGTTTTATTGGGAGATGGAGAATTGGAAGAAGGACAAAATTGGGAAGCCATTATGTTTGCAGGTAGTAAACATATAGATAATTTGATAGCAACCATAGATGTTAATGGCCAACAAATAGATGGCTCTACTGATAAAGTGATGAGTCTTGGTAGTTTACACGCTAAGTTTGAAGCATTTAACTGGGATGTGATGGAAATGGATGGTAATGACATGGACTCGGTAATAGCAGGATTGGCAGCAGCAAAAGCAAAAACAGGAAAAGGCAAACCGGTATTAATTTTAATGAAAACCATTATGGGTAAAGGTGTTTCTTTTATGGAAGGCACACATGAGTGGCACGGTATAGCACCAAATGATGAGCAGCTGGCAAAAGCACTGGCTGAATTGCCAGAGACATTGGGAGATTATTGAGATTGATGTTAGAATTATAGACTTTAGACAGAAGATGTATATACTTTAGGCATAAGATGTATAATTTTCACCAATAAAACGGATAAAAAAACCGAGGCTAGTTCTTCGGTTTTTTATGCGTTTTTAATTTTAATCATAATAAAATGATGCGGTTTTTATTTTAACGCTATTGCTTTATTAGCTGCTTTTCTTGCCGGAAACCATGCCGCTAAAAATGAAATAGCAAGCGCAGTACCTGCTACCATTAAAAAATCAGTTGCAATCATTTTTACTGGAAAATAATCTATTAAAAAACTACCGCCAGATATTTTTATTACATGAAATTTTATTTGCAATAAACAAATAATTACTGCTAAGGCAATGCCACTTGCAGCCCCAATAATACTTAACAGCAACCCTTCTGCTAAAAATATTTTTTGAATATCCATTTTTGTAGTTCCCATACTTCGGAGTATGCTAATGTCTTTTTGTTTTTCTAACACAAGCATGGTTAGAACACTTATGATGGTAAAAGATGCAATGATAATAATGAGTGTAAGCACTGCATAGACCACCCATTTTTCCATGCGCATGGTGTTGTATAAATTGGCATTTTGCTCGTAGCGATTTTGTACTTTTAAGGAAGGCCCTAATAATTTTTGTAAATCTTTTTTTGCTGCATCCTCATCCATATTAGGTTGTAATTTCATTTCTATGGCACTGTATTCATTTGCGCCAAGCCCCATTTGTTGTTTTACAAAATCAATATTTGTAATGGCAAACTTTTCATCTATTTCTTGTTGTATAGAAAAAACACCTGTAGCACCTGCATTGCCCTCACTGATGGCTTCTTCGGCGCTAGTACTAACGGTTTTTTTAGGAAGAATAATGGTAACAATAGAAGCAGGCAATGCATCACTAATATTTATACCCGCAGCACTTTGTACACCATAACCTACCACTAATTTTGGCGCATCCATATTACCAATATCAAATTTACCTTCACTTATTTTTACTGCAACACCACTAATCTTTTCATAATTTTCATCTACACCTTTTAATGAAACTACTTTTTGTGACGCTTCATTTTTTAGCAAAGCATTTTCTTCTGCCAACATAGAAACGCCGGTAAGAAATGGCTGCTTTTTTAATTCAGAAATTTGAGCAATGGAAAGTGTAAACGTTTTCCCTTCGATAGGAGTAACACGTATGTCGCTGTAAAAAGAAGAGTAAAGCGATTTTACCAACCCTTCAAAACCATTAAAAACACTAAGCACTAATACTTGGGCACAGGTTACAATGGCAATAATGCTTACACATAACCATGCAATAATATTGATGGCATTTGCCGTTTTTTTTGCTTTAAAATATCGCCATGCAAAAATGAGGTACAAGGGTTAATGGTTGAAGGTTGTTGAATATTGTTGAAAAAGGTTAAAGGTTGAAAGTTCAAGGTTCAAGGTTTATACAATCAATCTTGTTTTGATTCGTCGGAGTTATCGTTTGTTTTTGCTGATGTGATGGGTGGTGTATTTTTGATTTCTTTAAAAAGCACTTCCATTTTATCTACATACTCCAGTGTATCATCTATGTAAAAAGTAAGCTGTGGCATACTGCGCAATTGATGGCGAACACGGGCTGTTAATTCTTTTTTTATTTCCCAAGCTTGCTCTTGTATTTTATTTAATGCAGCTACAGCATCTTTTATTTGAAAAAAACTAAGGTAAATGCGAGCATCAAACAGATCCGGTGTAATTTTTACAGAAGCTATAGAAACCATACCACCATCCATCATAGATAGCCCTTTGCGCTGAAAAATTTCGTTTAAATCTTTCTCCAATACCGCCGCCACTTGTTTTTGTCTTTTACCTTCTAACATATTATTACACTTTTAATAGCTGTAAAATTAGTTACTTTGCGGTTTATAGCACATTATTTATACAATGAGAAAATATTCACTGGTTTTTGCATACTTAAAAGATTATAAACTTGCTATTACATCTTATATAATTTGTACGCTTTTATCCATCGTTTTTGGGGTGGCTTCATTGGGTATGTTGTTTCCTTTTTTACAAGTATTGTTTGATAAAGACAATGTAATAAAACCAGTTACAAAATCAACTGGATTCTCCCCATTTGGCTGGTTAAAAGAAAGGGTTGGAGAATTAGTAAATAATGGGGATCAAATGCATACACTTGCCATTGTTTGCCTACTTATTATAATGAGTATTGTCCTCAAAAATTTATTTTTATACCTTGCTTCACGCTCATTAATGCCGGTAAAAAACAAAGTGTCCACACGTTTTAGAATTGATATTTTTAATAAGGTATTGAGTTTACCTATTGGTTATTTTACAGAGCAACGAAAAGGAGATTTAATGCAACGTATGACGGGAGATGTAGGGCAAGTAGAAGGTTCTGTACTCGGAGCTCTAGAGGGTTGGGTAAAAGACCCTTTGCAAATAATTATCAACCTTATTGTTCTATTTTCTATTAATGCTGAACTTACGATTATTATTTTATTTTTTATTCCAATAATGGGTTTTTTTATTGGGAGACTTGGACGCTCCTTGAAACGACCATCTGGCTTAGTGGCTCAAAAAAGTGGAGAGTCAATTTCCATATTAGACGAAACAATTGGAGGCTTGAGGGTGATAAAAGCATTTAATGTGGAAAAAACCATTCGCAAAAAGTTTTCTGACAATAGTTATTATTTACTAAAAATGAATAATAAAATTGGCTACAGACAAAGCCTAGCAAGCCCGATGAGTGAGGTGCTTGGCGTAACAATGTTTACAGCTATACTTTGGTATGGCGGACAAAAAGTTTTGGGGCACGACCCAAATATACATTTAGACGGTGCGATGTTTTTAGCATACATGGCCTTGTTCTTTAACATTATTGACCCTGCTAAAAGTATATCCGGTGCATTCAGCAATTTGCAACGTGGCACAGCTGCTATAGAAAGAATACAACAAGTGTTAAATGCACCAAATACAGTAGATGAAAACCCCAACGGAAAACAAATAACCACTTTTAATGAAAGCATAGAATTTAAAAATGTAAGTTTTTATTATGATGATGTGGCCATTTTAAAAAATATCAGTTTTAAAGTAGAAAAGGGAAAAACGATTGCGCTTGTGGGTAGCAGTGGTGCAGGAAAATCTACCTTGGCAGATTTGATACCACGCTTTCATGATGCAAGTGGCGGCGAAATATTGGTAGATGGTGTGAACATAAAAGACTACTCCTTATTTTCGTTGCGCAGCCTTATGAGTATTGTAACACAAGAGCCCATTTTGTTTAATGATAGCATTGCAAACAACATTGCATTGGGTATGGAAAATTGTAATAGAGATGAAATTGTAGATGCTGCAAAAATAGCAAATGCACATATGTTCATTGAGAAAAAAGAACAAGGTTACGATACTAACATTGGCGATAGAGGAAGCAAATTGAGCGGTGGCGAAAGACAACGTTTAACCATTGCAAGAGCGGTTTTAAAAAACCCACCCATCCTAATTTTAGATGAAGCTACATCATCTCTTGATACCGAAAGCGAACGCTTGGTACAAGATGCCATCAATAATTTAATGGAGAATAGAACCTCGGTTGTAATAGCCCACAGGCTTAGTACCATAAAACACGCAGACGAAATATTGGTTCTAAAAAAAGGGGAAATTGTAGAGCGTGGTACACACAATGGGTTGATAGCGCAAGAGGGTTTTTATAAGAGGCTGGTGGATATGCAGGAGGTGAAGTAGGTTGTTTGATTAGCCCCCTAAATCTCCGCCGATAGGCGGAGGACTTGGAAATCTCATTAAAAATTTGAATCTTTTTTTGGGTTTTAATTGTTTGCAAATCCATTTTTCATGGCATATACGGCTAAGCCTACCCTTGATTTTAAGCCTAATTTTTCAAATAGGGAATCTCTGTAACTTTCTACTGTGCGTGGACTACAAAACATTTTTTCTGCTATTTCTTTATAGCTCATTTCTGTAATGGAGTATTGCAAAAATTCTTTTTCTCTTTCCGTTATGTGAATATTGTTGGCAACTGGTTTTGCTTCATTAGACAAACTCATAAACACTTTGCTCGTAGCCCAATCAGGGAAGTAGTTCCCGTTTTTTACCAATGCGTCTAACGCTTTTTCAAGTTCTGCGGGGTGTACATTTTTTAATAAATATCCATTAGCGCCGTTCTTTATCATTTTTATTAGGCTCTGCTCATCATCCTGCATGCTGAGTGCCATTATGAGTACATGCGGGTGTGTTTCTTTAAGCCATTTAGCCGTTTCAAAGCCATCCATTATTGGCATGCTAATATCTAACAAAACAATATCAGGTATGTTTTTTTTAATAGCTAATTTTTCTTGTAGCACTTTTCCATTTTCGCATTCGTACAATACGTCAAACTGCTTAAAGTTTTCTATAATACCAGTCAATGCTTTGGATATTAAAATATGATCGTCTATTATGGCTATGCTATTTATCATTTAATATTTATTATTTCAATAGAGAGTTTTGTTCCTTTGTCTGGCTCGCTTTCTAAAGTGAATTTTCCACCAATTATTTCTGCTCTCTTTTTTATATTGCTTAAGCCAATGCCTTTATGCGCAACAGCATTTGTATCAAACCCTTTGCCATCATCTTGCAGCAGTAAATGTAAAAGATTGTCGTTTTCGTTAAGGGCAATATGTATGTTTTTACAATGTGCATGTTTTAAACTATTTTGTAAAAACTCTTGTACAATTCTTACCAAAATACTTTTTGTTTGATACGGTAAAACAATATTTTTTTTGTTGTTACTAAAAACAACGGTACATTTTTTTAAATTATTTACATTATCACATTCTTGTTGTAGCAATACATTAATTGTATTATCATTTATGGTATCATCTGTTAATGATTTTGATAACTGCCTAAGCTCTGCTAGCGATTCGTTTATGATGCTTCCAATACTTTCTATCTTATCATTTATATGAGGTGCTTTGTTTTCGTACGCCAGCTGCTGTGTATATAGGCTCGCAAGCGTAAGCTTTTGCCCTACATTGTCATGTATTTCTCTGCCTATGTGTTGCATGGTTTGGGTTTGCATTTCGAGCTGGGTAGAAAGGAGTTCTTGGCTATGTTGTTCATGTAGCTTTTCTTTTTCCATAATATGTGTCAACTTCTTTTTTCTAAATTGAAAAATAAAAACCACCGCTGCTGATAAAAAAGCTAGCAGTACAAGATTGGCTATTACAATAAATATGGTTATTTCGGCTTTGTCCATAAAAAACTTATTATGAATAAAATATACATTATGCAGGCAAGCCCCATATTAATATACCAGCAAAGCATAAATAAATCTGGCTGTTTCAGCAATGTATTTCTCAAACCATCAAATGGTAATGCTACTACGTAGTATAAAAATAACCCTAAGCAAATCCAAAATATGCTATCTTGTTTAAAAAAAAACACATCTTCGCTTTTTACGTAGAAGTAAAAGAATAGTAAGATAGACAATAAGATTATCAGCATACCTATACTAACAGAAAATGTAGAAACCCAAAGTGTCGTGTCAGGTATAAAAAGGCAATCAACTATCCAGCATATAACATAGGAAGCCATACCAACTAATATCCATCTGGCTTTTAATTTATTATAAAGGCTTACATTTTTGTACAAAAACCAACTAAAAAAAATAATTTGTAATGGATTTAATATATAGTTAAATAAAGTAAGATTGTATTTACAAAGATTTGGAGAAAAAGCTAAATAATAACCAACCAACTCGCCTAATACAATTACAAGTAAATAAAATGGTAGCCATTTCCAAAAACTGTTTTTTAGCTTATGCATTTTTGCAAAGCCAGCAGTACAGGAGGTAATTTCCAGTAGTAACAATGTAATTTTAAAAAAAGAAATGAGTACCATTTTATGTAAAGTTATTATTCAGTAATTATTTTAGTAAGCAAATAACTGGCCTTGCATTAAATCAAAAATAACAGCCCCGTTTCCTTCACCAATATTGCTGTTAAAAGGCGGGGGCGGTGGAATTAAAGAGCCTTTATTTTTAGCAGAAGTTTCAATATCTGGCGAAAGCATAAATGCAGGTAACCCGCCATTAGTAGCTGTTCGGTCTTTATCAAATTTTACACCTAGCAGGTTAAAAACTTGCTGCATTGATGTTGGGCTGCATCCTGCTTTGGTATTGCTAACATACCGAGGATCAAAATCTACATTCATTTGTGCGTTGGTACTGTAATAGGTGGGTGTAATTACTACGGTATGCAAATATTGATATTTATTTTTGTGAGAAATGGTTTTGGCTGCTTCTACAGGATCTGTGCTTATGGGGTTATCCATTTGTGCCCAAGTTGTTTCATCTGGATAGTCGGCATAGTAAAACCGAAGGCCAAGATCATTTTTATTTACACATTTGTTGTTACAAACATCTTGTTCCAAATTCCAAATAAATTTTTTTAATGTGTCCAAACTAAACCAAACACTTCGAGCATCTGTTGGGCTGGTTGAAGTTATGGGTTGGTTACGTAAGTTGGGCACCCTGTAATTATCCCAGTGATCAGTTTTATAATTCTTAATCATATCGTACCCTAATCCTGCAGGGATACCTTCAAATTTTTGGTTGCTGTAGTTCGGGCAATGGTCACATTCTGCTTCTACTATTTTATCTTTTGGATCACAGCCAAAAAATATTGCTGTTGTAAGAAATAGAATATTAGTTGCAATTAATAACTTTTTCATAATAGTTTTTTTTAGTAAACGAATAATTAAATATATAATTTTTTATAACACAAAGAAACAATTTCCTCAAAAACAATCAACTAGCTATACACACATTTCCATATCCGTTAAACAACGGTAATTAAAATCGTTGGTTGTGCAAGGTTTTTTAGTTGTTGGCACATTGCCGACGAGCTGGCTTATGTGCATTTTTGCTTTGTGTTTCCGAAGTGTGGTGACCTCATCTAAACCTAATAAAAAAAACGGGGGAGAGAGCAAACTTGCAAGGCACTTGGGTAATACATAAACACAATTATTTATTTAACAAACAAAAATTTATTATGAAAAAATTATTTAAAGCACCATTATTAATTGCCTTACTAGGCTCCATGTTTTTTACAGCTTGTAAAAAAGAAAAAGAAATAGTAGAAACACAAATAACGCCACCATCTCCTACCAATTCGCAACCAATAATAATAAGAACTGATAAAAGTGGGCTTGTAGGCGGCTGTAGTAATGTAAATGGACTATGTATAGAAATGAGTAGAGCAAGAGATGAATGGGCAAACTATAGTTTGTTACAAAATGAAGGAAAAGGCGACGCATGGGCTACTGATTTGGGTGCCGGTGTAACAGCTATGAATTATCATATAGGTGCTACAAAACTTTCTCGTGCTTATGCAGATACTTTAAGGGCTAGGGGTAAGTATGAATTTGTAGAAGATACTTACGTGCCTAAGGAGTTAATAACTACTGCATATAAAAATGCTGGAATAACAAATCCTCCATCGGAAATTAAAATAGCAAAAGGTAAATATCCAATTAATTTCATCAATACCCCACCAAACCCACCAGTAGGAGTTTATAAATGGGTTATTAAAATTAAAATTACTGTCCTCAGTAGAGATCCTTTAGTAATAAACATTAAAATAGATATAGAATGGATTGACCCTTAGGAAACAGCGGTTTAATAGGAAAGAATTAATAGATAAAACGGGGAAGCCGAAAACTGTATAATAGAGTAGGCAGTTTTTAAAAATATTAATCATGAAAAAGATAATAATAATTCTTATTTTGAAACTATTGTTTTTGGGAAATATATTGTCGCAAAACATTAAATTATCAAACCCACACACTTCGCCAACCGGAGGTAATTATCTACACAATGGAGCTTTTGGTTCTATTTTTTTACCTGGACCAACTCAAGCGAAAATAGAGGAAGTACAGGCAAGTAATATTATTGAATCATGGAATAGAATGGCATCTAAATACATGATAGTTGATAGGACGTCAGTAAATAATGGAACAGATAAATGGGCAAGTTTAATTTTTGGTGGCGATAATAGTGGTGAATATATGCTATCAAAAAGAACACTTGGTCAAGGACAAAATGGGATAGATATTTTAACTAATTCTAAATTTAGGATGCATATTGGCAATAACGGCGCAATAGGTATAGGTACATTTCCAGGCAGCCAAGCAACTGTCGCATTTAAAGGTAGAATGCACATTAATAATATGGTGTCAACAGAGCAAAACTTTCAACAGGATATCAATCTATATACTACCTCTGCTAATGAGGCTTTTGATAATACGATAACTAATAATATTTTTTCTGGTCAAAGAGCTGGCATTGTTAATCATCTTTCACTAAGTTCAATAAATCCTACACAATCGAATTCAAGTCTCCAGCTATTTAGGGATATTATTCCTGTAGGTACTATCTATCCATCTGGCAATACTGGTTTTGTAAATAATATGAGAAGCTTAACAGCACCAATTCCTTCATCAGGGAGTACAATAAACTACAGGCATGTCTATGGTATAGTCAATGATCTAAATGATCAAAAACTTGCAAAATTTGTTTTTCCTGATCCTTGGGGTCAAAACATAACAGTTTATAATTCCCGTATCGGATTGCTGAGTGTTACAAATACTAATTCTGCACAAGAATATGGTAGTGGAAAAATAGCAGGCTGGTTTGTAAATAATGGCGGAAGAACAGCGACAAGTCCCTCTACCCCAAGTTATATGGATGGGTGGGGGTTATGGGTTGATGGAGCAACTTTTTTAAGGTCGAATTACTGGACTGTGTCTGATGAAAAGGCCAAAGAAAATATTACAGGTTTAAATAAACTAGAAATATTAAAAAAACTCCAACGATTAAATCCTGTTCAATATAATTATAAAAATCAAAAGGGAATATTTGAAACAGGTTTATTATCGCAAGAACTTGCAAAAATTTTCCCTCAAATGGTTGTGAATGCTATAAATCCGGCAACCAAAGAGGAATTGCTTGCTATACAATATAATCAACTCCATAGTGTAACTATCGCTGCAATTCAGGCACAGCAGCAGCAAATTAATGAGTTGAAAGAATTAGTAAAAAAATTAGTAGCGAAAAATAAATAATACTTAAAAATGCTGCCATCTTGGTAAGTTTTCGCAATCCAAAACTCTAAACCATGAAAATGCCGCTGTAAAATATTGCAAGCGGCATTTTATGTATAAAAAAACATTTTCCCTACCTTCATTTTATGAGCAATATAAAATTATTTGAAAGCAAAACAGTACGTTCTTATATAATGAGGAGGAGGGTAAATGGAACTCATAAAAAACACTAGCGGCAACTTTGTTTTAGATAAAATGACAGCTACTTTACAGTCAAAAGCTATTTTTAAACTTTTAAAATCTTTAAAAATTCTTTTGTACCCACAATAAGTAATTTTTTAGAAGCCAATTTT
>JANOZW010000265.1:0-9496 GCA_031429575.1 Ferruginibacter sp. | reverse complement strand
TTTTTTTTCATCTATATCAAAAGAGAATTTTAACTTTATACCATGGCAACTCAATTTGATAAAGAAAGACATCGCAAAGCATTTATATATACAGCTGTTATCTGTAGTGTATTATTGATTGCTTTTATTTTCATAAGTTGGAAAACACCTCCTCCTGCCCCACCAGTTGTACAAGACCAAATGGAAATAAACCTTGGTAATGATGATGAAGGATTTGGCGAAGAGCAGCCACTTATAAAAGGAGAGCGCTCACCCGAGCCAGAAACAAGCCCCAGCCCACCCGAAGCACAACCTATTGCAGCTAACGAACCTGTAACAGAAGACAATGTAACGCCAGATGATAATGCAACCGAAGATGCTGCGCCAGTAGTAAAAACAGTAAAAAAACCTACACCCACTAAAGTTGTAACGCCTACACCAGTTACTAAACCAACTGTAAAACCTACAACACCTGCACCTGTTGTTACACCTACCCCAAAACCACGTGTACCAAAAGTTGTTTACACTGGTCCAGGAAAAGGTGGTGGAAACAATGCAACTACTGACAATGGATATACCATGGAAGGAAATAAAAAAGGCGGTACTGGTGATGCTGGTTCGCCAAATGGTAATAAAGACACTTATGGCAATAAACCTGGTGGTGGTACTGTAGGCCCAAGAGTTATAAGTGGCAATAGAAAAGTGGTCTATCGTTCTTATAATTTTACAGGCGAGTTAGACAAAGCAACAATTAACGCTGTTGTAAAAGTTTCTCCTGCGGGTGTGGGTACATTTGTACGCATAGGACAAGGTAGTACGAGCACAAGTGCTGCATATGCAAATGCTATAAGAGGTTATTTACAAAGTATGAAATTTGACCCTGCTGATGAAGAAAGTATGGTAACGGTACAGTTTAATTTTAATGTAAAGTAGAGAAATATTTATACATTTGAAAAAATGAATGAACTTACAATATACTCAAAAGATATTTCTTTACTTTGCGAAACACACAAGGTAAAGAGTCTGTATGCATTTGGCTCAATACTTACTGATAAATTTAATGCAGAAAGTGATGTTGATTTTATTGTAGATTTTTCAACTATTGCGGTGGAGGATTATGCAGACAATTATTTCGATTTTAAATTCTCTTTGCAAAATATTTTAAAAAGGCCTATTGATTTATTAGAAGATAAAGCTATTAAAAATCCATATTTAAAAGAGTCCATTTACAAACAAAGAGAATTAGTTTATGGATAATGATATAAAACTTGGCTTTTCGATATTCTAAATGCCCATATGGAAATAGAAAGTTTCTTTTCCGATACTTCTAAAAATTTTATTGCATACCAAAATGATTTGCGAACCAAAAGAGCTGTTGAACGAAATATAGAAATTATTGGCGAAGCCATGAATAGGATTTTAAAAAAAGATGATTCAATCGTTATAACAAATTCTAGAAAAATTGTAGATGTACGAAATAGAATTATTCATGTGTACGATACCGTTTCTGACGATATCATTTGGGGAATAGTAGTTAAATACCTTCCTACTTTAAAAATCGAAATTGAAAAATTATTAGGAGAATAAATCTATTTTTGCTCCCAAATGACCTACCAACAAACCATCGACTACCTCTACGCACAACTACCCATGTTTAGCCGCATTGGCAGCGCTGCATACAAAGAAGATTTACACAATACCATTGCGCTTTGCGATAGCATTGGTAATCCACAAAACAATTTTAAAACAATACATATAGCAGGCACCAATGGCAAGGGTAGTACATCTCACATGCTTGCTGCCATATTGCAAAGTGCTGGGTATAAAACAGGGCTCTACACCTCGCCACATATAAAAGACTTTAGAGAGCGCATAAGAGTTAATGGCAAAATGATAAAAGAAGAAGCCGTGGTAGAATTTGTAGCCCGTACAAAACAAAAATCTGATGAAATAAGTCCATCTTTTTTTGAATTAACTGTTGCTATGGCATTCGATTATTTTGCTGCGGAGCAATGCGATATTGCCGTAATAGAAACAGGGCTTGGTGGCTTATTGGATAGTACAAATATCATCACCCCTATCCTATCCATTATTACAAATATTGGGTATGATCATCAACATATTTTAGGAAATACATTACAAGAAATAGCTGCGCAAAAAGCCGGCATTATTAAAGAAAACATACCCGTAGTTATTGGTGAAACATTACCAGATACTAAACAAATATTTATAGATACTGCAAACAAAAAAAATGCTGAAGTATTTTTTGCGGAGGATTTGTTTGTAACAGAATCTATCAACATTGAAGAAAATATTTTAGCCTGCACCGTTCACGAAATAATGACGTGTAAAAATATTGTATATAAGCTCGGACTTACAGGTTTGTACCAAGCAAAGAATATATGTACTGTGTTAGAATCTGTAGAGCAACTAAAAAATATTGGACTTAACATTTCGAAAATTGCTCTACTCAATGGTTTACTGCAAGTAAAAGAAATGACAGGCTTGCGTGGCCGTTGGGATATTTTACAACAAAACCCAACCATTATTGCAGATGTGGCGCATAATAAAGATGGTATCCAACAAGTTTTACAACAACTACAATTTTCTTATCGCAATAATAATCTACACTTTGTTTTAGGCTTTGTAAAAGACAAAGATGTAGCAGAAGTATTGGCACTTTTTCCAAAAAATGCTCGCTATTATTTTACGAACGCACATATACCAAGAGCAATGCCAGTTGCAGAATTATCTGAAAAAGCTGCAACATTAGCGCTTGTAGGAAAAAATTTCGACAATGTGAATGACGCTGTTATAGAAGCAAAAGCAAATGCAACTGCTAATGATGTGATTATGGTTTGTGGAAGTTTTTTTGTGATAGCGGAGTTGGAAAGCTTTTAAAAGCTAATAAATTTTGTACCCTATGCATTATTTTTCTACTAAGGTTAAAATATTTTTACTATTTTTTTCTATCCAAAACATGGCTTTAATCTTCTCTAACAATCTGCTTCAATCGATTGCATAATAAAAGCCGAAGAAAGATTTACTGATGAAGAGCTGCGATGGACTGAGCGATGTGTTTGTATGTATGCGTGCCGACGCAGGAGGCTTACGCATACATACAAATACGGAACAGTGAAGGAGACCGAACAAATGCTGAACAAAGATTTTCAGCCCACAGCCCCAAAACATTCTTAAACAAAAATGCCCACAAATCTTGCAGGCATCTATCAAAAAATTAAATTCTTTTACGAAAACATTTCCCTCACCTTATCAAAAAAAGATTTTTCACTTTTTTCTGGTGCTGGTATAAAGTTTTTAGAGTCGTTTAGTTTTTCTAAAATTTCTTTTTCATCGTGGCTTACGTGTTGTGGTGTCCAAATGTTTACTTGTATGAGTTGGTCGCCTTTTTCGTAACTATTTACATGAGGAAAACCTTTTCCTTTTAGCCTAAATATTTTTCCGCTTTGCGTGCCTGGTGGTACTTTTATTTTTGCACGACCATCTATTGTTGGCACTTCTACTTGTGTGCCAAATACTGCATCAGGAAAAGATATATGTAAATCGTAACCCACGTTTAATCCATCTCTTGTAAGATGTGGGTGTGTTTCTTCTTCTATCAATACAATTAAATCGCCTGCACTGCCGCCACGCTCGCCCGCATTGCCTCGGCCTGTAACGCTTAGCTGCATGCCCTCTTGCACACCTGCGGGAATATCAACGGTAACTGTTTCTTCCCCATACACGGTGCCTTGGCCTTTACAAGCACCGCACTTTGCTGTAATGGTACTACCTTCTCCACTGCAAGTGGGGCAAGTAGTTACGGTTTGCATTTGCCCAAGAAAAGTATTTTGTACCCTACGTACTTGCCCGCTACCGCCGCATGTGCCACAGCTTTGCATACTGTTTTTATCTTTTGCACCAGTGCCTGTACAGGTATCGCACTTTACATTCTTTTTTACTTTTATTGTTTTGGTAACGCCCTTTGAAATTTCCTCAAAATTGAGTTTCATTTTTACTCGCAGGTTACTACCACGAGTACCACGGTTTCCACCACCTCCTCCTCTACTTCTTCCGCCACCAAAGAAACTACCAAAGCCACCACCATCATCTCCACTTCCAAAAATATCTCCAAACTGGCTAAAAATATCGTCCATATTCATACCACCACCACTAAAACCACCACCACTTCTGCCACCTGCAAATGCATTGTGCCCAAAGCGATCGTATTGTGCTTTTTTATCGGAGTCGTTTAGTATTTCGTACGCCTCTGCTGCTTCTTTAAATTTATCTTCGGCAGCTTTATCACCAGGGTTACGGTCAGGGTGAAACTGCATGGCCGTTTTGCGGTATGCTTTTTTTATTTCATCTGCAGATGCGCCTTTTTGTACGCCAAGTATTTCGTAGTAATCTCTCTTCATAAGTACAAATGTGAAAATGTGCAAATAGGTAAATATGAAAAATTTGCCTCATCGCAGTATTCAATTTTTAAAAGCTTATTCTATTAATATTTTTTTAATTACTAAATGTAAAAATGTGCAAGTTTACCTATTTGCACATTTTCCTATTTGCAAATTTGCCCATTATTTCCCCACAACCACTTTTGCAAAACGAATTAATTTATCGTTCATATAATATCCTTTTTGCAATTCATCTACCACTTTGCCTGTTTTACCTTCGCCTGCTGGTATTTCGGTAACGGCTTCGTGTTTTTCTACATCAAAATCGGTATCTATACTTTCCATAGCTGCAATACCTTTTTGCTGTAGCGTAGAGCGTAGTTTATTAAAAACCAATTGCACACCTTCTTTTACTTGAGTAATATCTTCCGATACGGCTATTTGTTTTTCGGCTCTATCCATATCATCGGCTACTTCTAATAATGATATCGCCATTTCTTTGCCAGCTGTTTGAAACATTTCCATACGCTCTTTTGCTGTACGGCGTTTAAAATTATCGAACTCAGCAAATAAACGCAAATATTTATCTTTTTGCTCTTGTATTTCTGTTTCTAATTTTTCAGTTGTATTTTCTGTATCCGAATCTGGATTGCTAAGGTGTGTATGTCCTGGAATATCGGCATCTGAATTTATATCCATTTGTTGCTCTTCTACCTCGGGTACGTTTATTTCTTTTTCCTGCATTGGTTTGTTTCTTTTAAAATGTGTGCAAATGTACAACAGTACAGTAGCTTTTTAGTTGGATTTTTATGATTTTATGACATTAATAACGATAAAATGGTTTAGAAAATGTACTCAACAACTTGCTGGTAAAAGTATGCCTAATTCTATCGTGCATATGCTGGGTTACAAAACACCTGTTTGCAAACATGTTGCCAAGGGCTATTTTCAGTCAAATTGACACCAAAATAAGAAGGGAAATTAGTTTACTACTAAAAATTTGCCAGATTCAATGACAATACCGTTTCTATCTAATAACTGATAGATATAAACACCACGATAAAAATTTTCGTCTTTAAGGTCTATGGCAAGAAAAGAAGGAATATTTTTAGCTCTATACATGCTCTTACCAATTGAGTTGAGAATTTGTATAGAGTAAGAACGGCTATAATCTCTTTGAAAAGAAAAATTTACCACCGTAGTGGCGGGGTTTGGATAAGTATTTATCATTTTTACCTGCGTAGTACCATCGCTAGATGTGGTTCTATTTTGAGCAAAAGATGTAAAAGTTATTCCAATAATAAAGGATAATATGAAAATTATTTTATTCAACAATGTAAAAATACGGCAAACAGTTTAAATAAAGTGTTATAAATGTATAAAAAAAGGAACAATATTCTATTGCAATAACGTACCCTTTTTCAATTTATTATACAATTTAACCTAAACTTTCAAGTTTTTCGTTAATTGCCTCAAAATTTGGTACGTCTCCAGCGTTTTCTAGTACTTCAGCATATTGCACTATTCCTGCTTTGTCTATAATAAATGCAGATCGTTTGCTTACGCCCTTCATATTCATATTTGTAAAAGATTCGTATATGGTTTCGTATGTAGTAGATATTTCCTTATTAAAATCGCTTAGTAGTGGGAAATTGTATGCTTGATCTTCTTTATATTTTGCAAGTGTAAAAACCGAATCTACCGAAATGCCCAACACTTGTGCATTTGTATTACTATAGCGTGCTATATCATCTCTTACGCCACACAGTTCTTTTGTACAAGTACCTGTAAAAGCCATGGGAAAAAATAATAAGAGTACATTTTTTTCATTTTTAAAATTTGACAACTTTACTTCTTTCATTTCTGAATCGAACAAAGAAAAATCTGGCGCTTGCTGAGAAACTGTAATAGACATAAATTTTATTTTTTAGAAAGCAAAGATAATAGTTAAAAAAGTTTTATCTTAAATTTTAGAATGAATGATAAATTATAAAACATGACTCCACTTTTCAAAAAACTAAATTTTAAAAATCACCCAGCCATTGTTGCTATTAATTCTCCAAAAAGTTTTGAGGTAGAACTGAATGCTATGAAAGAAATAGTTCCGATAATTGAAAGTATAAAAAAAGTAACAGAGATACATTTTGCACTTTTGTTTGTAACAAAGCAAAAAGAAATAGATGCATTGATAAAAGAAATTTACCCAAAGCTAAAAGGCGATGCGGTACTTTGGTTTTGTTACCCAAAAGGCACATCTAAAAATTACAAATGCGATTTTAATAGAGATACTGGTTGGCAGACTGTAGCAACATATGATCTAGAAACAGTAAGAATGGTGGCCATTGATGAAGATTGGAGTGCACTTCGTTTTAGAAAAGTAGCATTTGTAAAAACGATTACAAGGCGAGAAAGTTATGCACTTACAAAAGAAGCAAAGGCAAGAACTACTCAAAAAGGGAAATAAAGAAACCCTTTCTAAAAATACCAATAACGGTTTTTTATATTAAATATTTATAAAAAAATATCCTGCCATTACGAAATAATATATGTTTTTAAAAATTACAACCATTAACAGTGATCAGGGGCTACCAAATGAGCAGGTGCATACGGTAAGGCAAGATAAATTTGGAAGGATATGGTTGGCAACTCCTGCAGGCTTGGCTTGCTTTAACGGCAACTCTATAAAAGTTTACGACACACGCTCTGGGCTGGAATGCCTTGGCTTGCGTACGATTAATATTACTGATGATGGCATTGTGTGGATAGGCACTGACCGAGGACTCGAAGCCATAAACATAGATGGAACAAGAATTGATTTAGACATAAAGTTTGATTGGAAATATGGTATAGCAGAGAGTATTTTTAAAAGCAAAGGATTTTTGTATGTTGGCACTTCCTTTGGTTTACTAAAAATAAAACAAACGAACGAAGTATTAGAATTAGAATATGCAGACAATATTGGGTTAGTAAGTAAAATAATTCAAAAAGATGAGACCCATTTTTTTGTAGTGTCTGCAAAATATGGTTTGCTAGAATATGGAGGCATAAATTGGAAAATTGTAAATGAACATTTACCGGAGGCAGATTTGATTACGTGTATTGAAAAAACAATTGATAATTTTTATTTGATAGGTAGCACTGATGGATTGTATGTATTAAACAAGGCCAATGAAATTATAGAACACTTTATTTTACCAACACTTTCTAAAAAAATAACTGCCATAAAAGTATTTGGAGATGAGTGGTGGATTGCATTTGGGCACACAATTGTACTAGTAAAACCTACCTCTATCAAATTAAAAATTATAGGACAAGAAGAAATAAATAGCCTCATCAATGATTTGTTTATAGACAATATTAACAACGTTTGGATAGCTACCAACAATGCCGGACTAAAAAAAATATCGATACTAAGAAAGACTTTAGAAAAAATTGACTGTGGCGTAGATAACCCTGCTTTTTCAGTAAAACAATTAAATAACAACAAAGATTTATTGGTAAGTGGAGATGGATTTTGCTCTATCATAACCAACGAGCAATCTTCTAGCAGAAAAGCTGTATCCATACTTTCAACATTTGCATCTATTGTATGGGATACTTGTATAGACCCAACAAATAAAAACATCATTTGGCTTGCAACTGTAGATGGCTTATATAGCTCTACAAACGGAGAAACAGCCGTACGTTTTAAAGATAAAAACAATATAATTAATAGCCCGAATAGGGTATTGATAACGAGAGAAAATGAAATATGGCTTGGTACGATTAGTGGCTTATTTAAAATTGTAGATAATGAGGCTATTGAAATTGTAACCGAGGCGGGAAACAAATTTGGGTATGTATATGCTTTGGCACTTGATGTAAATAATAAAATACTAATTGGCACATTGGGACAAGGGCTTTGGAAAGAAACGGAAAATAGAATGGTGCAAGTTGCATCTGAATGGCTTACTGAAAAAGGAAATACCTATGCTGTAGTACCCAATAAAGTAGGCGATGTGCTAGTAATACAAGAAGAAAAGATAATACTCATAAACAAAAATGGAGATACAAGATTAATAACAACAGAATACCCCATAGCAGGATGGACTTGTGTTTGGCTTAATGCAAATACGATTGCTACTGGCTCTAACGATGGTATAATAATAATTGATGTAGATACTGGTATTGTGCAACAAAGAATTAATTTATTGTTGGGCAAAGCTGATTGGCAGTTTACGAGTACAAGGGCAATATTGCTTGATAATGATGAAAAATTATATTGCTGCCTAAATGCAGGGTTGTATGTTGTAGATTACAAAAACATTCAACAATTTAATGTAGTACCAAAGGTTCAATTAGATGAAATTATTTGGCAAAATATAGCTCCACAAAAAACCAGTAATGAATATGTAATTCCAACAGGAAATTGGTCAGTAAATGTTTCGGTTTTTGCAGCATGGTTTACCGATGAAAAACAACTACGTTTTCGTTTTAAATTGGTTGGCTTTGATGAAAACTGGACAGAATTATCTGAGCGTCCAAGCATTCGTTACAGTTCATTGCCATTGGGTAAATATGAATTACAGTGCCAAGCATACACTGCACTTACAGGTTTTGGCAATACGGAAACTATTATGGTAATAACCATTTTTAGTCCAAGGTTTATTGCAGGTATTATACCATTTGTAAGCAAAATGAGTAATGGTTTTACTACACTGTTTAAAGCAAAACATAAAAATAGATTATTGTTAGAAAAAAACAAAGATTTGCTTATAGAAGTAAGAGAGCGTGAGATGGCCGAGCAAGCTTTGCAGCGTTACAAACAACAGCTAGAAGAAATAGTAGATAATAGAACAAAGGAATTAACGTATCAAAAAGAAAGAGCGGAGTCAGCAGACAAAATGAAATCTACTTTTTTGTCTAACATGTCTCACGAAATAAGAACACCATTAGGCATAGTAATTGGGATGAATAATTTGTTGCAAAAAACAAACCTCAATACCATCCAACTAGATTATATTGATAAAATAGATTCTTCTGCAAACCATGTATTAGAAGTAATAAACGACATTTTAGACATTGCCAAAATAGAATCCGGA
Organism: Ferruginibacter sp.; assembly: GCA_031429575.1. Classification (GTDB taxonomy): domain Bacteria; phylum Bacteroidota; class Bacteroidia; order Chitinophagales; family Chitinophagaceae; genus Ferruginibacter. The sequence continues at coordinate 36 of JANOZW010000265.1, read as the reverse complement.
AAAATAGAATTGGAACAAGCAAGTTTTTCTATGAAT
>JANOZW010000264.1:0-6575 GCA_031429575.1 Ferruginibacter sp. | reverse complement strand
ATTTCCTACATGGGTAGGTTGGGCTTTGCCGATTGAAATTACACTTTCTATAAGTGGCTTTTATGAGTTGGTAGAATGGGCAGTCGCTGATGTGTTTTTCCCAGCACAAGGCGTTGCATACTTAGGCACACAAGGCGATATTTGGGATGCACAAAAAGATATATTTTTAGCGACTTTAGGTTCTATATTGGCTACTACCATTGTATCTGTAATAAAGAAAACGTTTAAGATATATCATCCAAAGCCGAGTATTTAATTACAATAATTTGTTTTTTGAAGTAGTAGCTAAATGGTAACTTTACACAAATAATAATTTTATGGAAAAAGAATTATTAAAAAGAATAACAATTATACCAGGGTTGATGGGCGGAAGACCAACAATACGTGGAATGAGATTTAAAGTTTCAGATGTATTAGGATATCTTTCAGCAGGAATGACTGAAGCAGAAATTCTTGAAGACTTTCCTTACTTAGAAAAAGCAGATATAAAGGCTTGTTTAGAATATGCATCAAAAAAACTTGATCACACTGTAATCCTTGTATCAAATGATACAGCTTGATGAATTAGAGTTTTGGATTGATTTAAATCTACCTCCTCAAATGGCTATTTGGTTAAAGGAAGATTTTAATGTACATTCAAAATCTTTTAAAGAATTATTATTTACTGAAGTCCCCGATGTAGAAGTATATAAAATTGCTGCTACAAAAAGTAATAAAATTATTATAACCACTAAAGACGTGGATTTCTCAAATTATCAAAATATTGTAGGACCGCCGCCTAGAATTCTGTATTTGAATATTGGCAATATCACAAATAAAAATTTAAAATTGCTAATCGAAAATAAATTTGCAGAAATCCTTAATTTATTTTTAACAACAAACGAACCATTAATAGAAATTTCAACAGAATAAAAATTATGAGCAAATTTTCCGACTTCAATTTTAAAGGCCACAAAGCCCTAGTACGTGTAGATTTTAATGTGCCGCTAGATGATACATTTAATATTACCGACGACAATAGAATGGTTGGTGCTATCCCTACCATAAAAAAAATATTGGCAGATGGTGGCAGTGTAATTTTAATGAGCCATTTTGGAAGACCAAAAAATGGCCCTGCAGATGAGTTTTCTCTAAAACATTTGGTAAAACATTTACACGAATTATTGGGTAAAGAAACTAAAGTTTTTTTTGCAGATAATTGTATAGGCTCGCAAGCAGGCATGACAGCCAATATGCTACGTGCAGGCGAAGTATTGTTGTTAGAAAATCTACGTTTTCACAAAGAAGAAGAAGCGGGTGATGAAGCCTTTGCCAAAAAACTAAGTATGCTTGGTGATGTGTATGTGAACGATGCGTTTGGCACAGCACATAGAGCGCATGCAAGTACAGCGGTTATTGCAAAAAACTTTACTACAGAAAATAGAATGTTTGGTTTACTTATGGAAGCCGAAGTAAACAGTGCAGAAAAAGTAATGCACCAAACAGAAAAACCTTTTACTGCTATCATCGGCGGCGCAAAAGTTTCAGACAAAATATTAATTATAGAAAATTTATTAGACAGAGCTACTGATATTATTATTGGTGGTGGCATGGCTTATACTTTTTTAAAAGCAAGAGGTGGCAATATTGGTGCATCGCTTTGTGAAGATGATAGACTGCAAACAGCTTTGGATATTTTAGAAAAAGCAAAACAAAAAAATGTAAGCATTCATTTGCCAGAAACAAGCACCATTGCAGATAAATTTGCTGCCGATGCTAACACAAAAGATTGCCCTAGCGATCAAATACCTGATGGATGGATGGGCTTGGATATTGGCGGAAAAGCGATTGGTATTTTTAGCGAAGTAATTGGTAAATCGAAAACTATTTTGTGGAATGGCCCAATGGGTGTTTTTGAAATGGAAAAATTTCAGAATGGTACAAAGCAAATTGCGCTAGCAGTGGCAGATGCTACAAGCAAAGGTGCATTCTCTCTTGTAGGTGGCGGGGATAGTGTAGCCGCAGTAAATAAATTTGACCTAGCAGATAAAGTAAGTTATGTAAGTACTGGTGGTGGTGCGTTGTTGGAGTATTTTGAGGGGAAGGTATTGCCAGGGATAGAGGCAGTGAAGTAAAGTATAAAAAGTATTAAGTATAAAAGTAAGAGGCTACCTATTCATTTGGTAGCCTTTTTCATTTCAAGTAAAAAATATTTTATTTTTCCCAACACTTTGTACAACGATACTCGTTTTATATTGTAGAACCTATTTAATATAAAAAATTTGGAAAAAAACATACTACATATTATTAATGGCTGTATAAACAATAATCGGCTTATGCAAAAAGCATTATACGCTCACTGTTATGATGAAATGATGAAGGTTTGCAATAGATATACAAACGATGCCGAAACAAGCGCAAGTTTATACAACGATGCTATGTTTAAAGTATTTAAAAATATAGATAGTTATAAAGAAAATGGAAAAATAATAGGTTGGGTAAAAAGAATTGTAATAAATACTTGTATAGATTATGTGCGAATAAAAACACCCATGCCAACAATTGAAATTAAAGAGACACATGAAACTGAATATGCTATTAAAGAAACAGTCTTACATAAAATGAGTGCTCTAGAAATACAAAAAATAATAAAGCAATTACCAAAAAATGCAGCAGCGGTTTTTAACTTATATGTGTATGAAGAATACACTCATGCAGAAATTGGAGAACTACTGCAAATACCTGTTGGTACAAGTCGCTACTACTTAAGCGAAGCAAGACGATTGCTAAAAAGTAAAATAGAAAACAATATTATTTCACTTAATACAACACATTAAGATGAGCAATTACGATAACATATTAAGGGAAAAAGAAAATAATGTACCATTGGGCAATAGTGATATGGAAAAAAATTGGGCGGCGATGGAAACACAATTAAATTCCGCAACACAATCTACTTCAAAAGAAGTCAAATTTAGTTTTAAGAAAATAGGGTTAATAACTGCTGTTATTGGCATAGTAGCATTCGTAATTTTCGCCATCACAAAAACTAAAAATCAGACAATACCAAATACAGATTTATCAATATTAAAATCTACCATTAAGCCCCCTATGCCCGCTATAAATGTGCCTTACGAAACATTTACTTATGATGCAGAAAAAGGAGATACATTGTTTACTAAAAATGGTTCTATCATCATTTTTCCAAAAAATGCTGTGCTGAATATTAAAGGAGAAATTGTAACGGGAAAAGTAGAAATAAAAACTAGAGAGTTTAACGACCCCTTGGATTACTACATGGCAGGCATACCCATGACCTATGATAGTGCAGGTGTAAAATATACTTTTGTAAGCAGCGGTATGATAGATATAAAAGCATATCAAAAAAATGAGTTGCTTTTTGTAAACCCAAATGCAAAACCACAACTCAATTTAGTTAGTACCAATAATGAAAGAAATACCAACTTGTACATATTAGATACTACCACTGGGCAATGGATAAATAAAGGGAAAGATGAAGTGAATGATATAGCTGCAAAGCCAAAGAAGGATGTTTCAAATGCTGGAACAATTAAAAGCAGTAAAAAAACGACGGGAGATGATTATATAGAAGAACAACCCGTAGATATAGCATCAATTGCAAAACCTGTTCCACCGCAAAAAGCAAGTGGCAAAAACCCAACCATTGAAATAATAATAGATCCAGCAAGTTTTAAAGAGTTGCTAGTGTATAACAATTTAAAATTTGAAGTATTGAATACTGCAACTGAAACGGTAGGTGAAGATTCAAAAACGGAGTGGGACAATGTTGAGCTATTGCTCAGTGATGAAAGTGCAAAATATTTTGCAAAATTTAGCAAGGGAAGTAAATCGGTGCAATATGAAGTGAAGCCAGTATTGGAGGGCAAAGATTATGATGCAGCTGTAACTGTTTATAATGAAAAAATAAAAGCATATTACGATGCGCAAAAAAAGCGGAAAGCAAACGAGCAAATGCAAAGAGATACCATAGCATTGCAAGACAAATTAATAGATGATGAAAATAGAAAAACAGAAGCTAATAATGAACTAGTAATCGCAAAAAATAAAATAACTGAAATAGAGAATAAAAGGATTGAGGAATTGAATATTTTAATTATAGCAAGAAACAAAAAAGTAGCAGAAGCCAAAAAAGAATATTTATTAATGCTTAAAAGAGAACAAAAATTCAGCGATTCCTTAAATTTAGTTCTAGAAGAAAGAAATAGAATTTCACGTTTAATTTGGGAAAAGGAAAATAGGGCTTCAGCTTTAAAAGAAAATTTACTACGCTCATTTACCATAGATGGTTTTGGATTCTGGAACTGCGATATGCCTACCTACCCAAGTGGCATCCCTATTAGTGCCACATTTATTGATGATAAAAATAATATTATAAAACTTAGCTACATAAATGCAGCAAGTTATGGAGTGAATAGAGTGTTAGCATATTACAATAACAATATCACCGTTCTCCCAAATACCAATCATATTATTTGGAGTGTTTATCAAAACGAATTTTACTACCTCACTTTTAAAGAGTATGAAAAACTACATATTAAGAATGATACAAGAGTTTGTACTTTTAAATTAAATAAATACATTGGAGCTTCTAACACTGTGGTTGATTTAAAGAAAATTTTATATGGAGGGTAAATAGTAACACATGAAAACTAGAATACTTGCAATAAGAAAAATGTCAAATAATGCTTGTCTAAAAGACATTTACACAAAGTAGCATCATTTTGTTTCACATTCCCATGCATCACAAAAAAACTACAATACCTGCACTATCAAAAATTTTAAATAATGCGTATTCTCTTGTCCGCTTATAATGGGATGATCAGCTGATTGTGCATTAAACATTACTTGCCGTATATTTCTTTTAGCATCTTTAGCCGCCATTAAAATAATATCGTAAAACAATGTAGGGTTTACCAAATTGGTACAGCTCGATGTTACTAAAAACCCACCAGGCTTCACCAACTTTATACCACGCAAGTTTATTTCTTTATAACCTGTTACCGCTTTATCAATACTACTGCGGCTCTTAGCAAACGATGGCGGGTCTAGCATTACCACATCCCATCGTTTATCTTCCTTTGATAATGTTTTCAATACATCAAATGCATTTACACATTCAAATTGGCAAATATTTTCAAGCCCATTAAGCGCAGCATTTTTATTACACATATCAATAGCACCTTGCGAAATATCTAAACCCAATACAGACTTTGCTCCATAGTTTGCCGCACTTATTTCAAACGAGCCTGTATAACAAAAAGCACCTAGCACATCTGCTCCTTTTACAATATGTCGAATTGCATTTCTATTATCTTGTTGGTCTAAAAAATAACCAGTCTTTTGGCCATTAGCAATATCAATATGCATTTTAATGCCATTGTAGGTATCATCAAAATGTTTTTCATTGATGATAATATTCGTGTCAAATTCATTCGACAAAAAACCCTTTTGCTGCTCCATACCCTCAAGTTCACGCACGGGCACATCATTGCGCTCGTAGATTCCCTTGGGCGAAAACAATTGTTGCAAAGCCTTTACAATAGCAGGTCTCCACACATCTATACCAAGCGCCAATGTTTGTATTACAAAGTAGTCGTTAAATTTATCAATAATTAATTGCGGTAAATCGTCTGCCTCACCAAAAATTAATCTACAGTTTTCAGTGTATCCAATTTTTTGGCGGTAAGCCCATGCCTGTTCTATTTTTTTATAAAAGAAAGCATCATCAATTACTTCATCTTTATTGCGAGTAAGCAGCCGTACAGAAATTAACGATTGCGGATTGTAATATCCCCTACCAATAAATATTTTATCAAACGTAAATACATTTACAATTTCGCCGGGCGCAGCATTGGTATCTTTTTCTTTTCCCCTATTTACTTCGTTAGAAAATATCCATGGGTGCCCACTCTCTACCCTGCGGCTAATATTTTTGTTGAGCGTTATGCTTTTCATATTGGGTAAAAGTAATTGTTTTAATTTTTAGTTGTACTTTTTGTGAAGTGGTAAATTTATAGATTTGTTTTTTGTTTAGGAGCATAAGCAACAGTACAAAGCCGAACAGTGGTATCCGCCTGTACGCTATACCTTCGTATATGTGTACTGCGCTGCACTTGCACACATATACTCGGTGCCGCTTCCATGCGGGCTATGCTGAGCAGAGAATCTTTTTTGAGCTTTTATTGTGGAGTAGATTGAAGCGGATATCCACATTTACTCCAAACAGAGACAAGCAAAATGTTTATATGCTAAATTTTTGTAAATTTGTACAAACAAATTGTTATGGCAATTGTATCTGAAAAAAATGAAGTATTGGAAAATATTGTGCAAGTAGTAAAAACTTTTAAAATAGAAGAGCAAAAATATATACTTAAAAAATTGCAAATAGAGGCGTATTTAAAACAAAGCAATAAGCCAATAGCCAAGTATGATAAAACAAAAATAAAAGTGCCTACTATGAAGGAGATTGATAACTGGAAACACCAAGCCCGTGCAACAAAATGAGAATAAAAAAATATGTTTTTGATACCAATATTTTTATTAGCTATATCATT
>JANOZW010000263.1:0-6584 GCA_031429575.1 Ferruginibacter sp. | reverse complement strand
CGCCTGTGTACAATATGCTACAGCCGCAAACAAAAAGGTAAAAAATAATTTAGCCATGGTATAAAAGTTTATATGCTAAAGTAATATTTGGAGCATTGCTGTACAATACCTCATTGGGTGATTTTTATAACTACAAATTCGTTTTCTAAAAGATGTATTTGTATGTTATAAAACTTTAGTCTAGTCGGTAGTTTCACTATTATGAAGCTACAAATTATAATGAAGCTTAATGCAAAACCCCAACAAGATATAATCTTGTTTTTTAGTCTCTTATACTTTATAGTTTCTTTGTGCATCGGGGTTTCACAGTTAGTTTTTTTTTCTACAAAGTTTACACTTGTGAAAACCCCGCTGGGACAAACATATAATACTGGATTTAGTGATTTTTTATTTTTCCATTTAGTAACAAAATAAATATTTGCTGTTACAACGATAAAACTGAACAAGAAAAAAATCATCAATAATTTATTCGAATTTTTATTTAATTACTAGATACTGCCACTTGGTTCCAAATACTACCCGTCCAAACTAAAGTAAGTGTACTCCCATTGCTTAAAGCATAACCAGACTGAAGATTCATATTATTTAAAGGGTTATCCAGGAAAGTTATATCATCAGCACTAGCAAGTATAATTAATATTTGACCAATTGCTACTCCATCGGATAAAATTGGTTTGGTATTAAAGCCTGACCCAGCAGTACTATTAATTTTAATAAATGATTTATTACCTACAGTTACAGTAAATACAGCAGCTACACTTACATTAACCGTGTACTGTTTCAGTTTTAAAGAACCCTCTACATTGGTAATTCCTGTCACGTCTAAATCTTCTCCTACTATAGTTTTACCACCGCTATATTGTAAATACAATGGAGATATAGCGCCATTATCTCTAGCCATTATTTCGTTGTTGTCTAATGCAATATTGGCTGCGGTGCTACTACCAATTTGTACAAACCCTCCACCAGTTGGCCCTGCATCTGTACCGCCTTCTACATGTAATTTTACGCCGGGGTTAGGTTGTCCAATACCAATGCGCCCATTGGCAATTATATTACCAGTACCAAAAACACTATTGCCTCCCATTGTTTGTAAGTAAAGTGGCGAGGCTGTTGTAGCATTGCTTCTTGCTTGTATTTCATCGGTGTCAAATGCTAGGTTTGTGCTTACTGTTTCTCCAATAAGCAATGAGCCATGTTGATTAGCTGCTACTTCTACCCCACCTGCTATTTGCAATTTACTTGCGGGGGCAGTAAGCAGTGTACCTATGCCTACATTACCTGCATGTGGCTGTATAGAAAGTGGGGCAGCTGCTCCATTATTTCTTGCCTGTACTTCGTTATCATCTACCACTAAGTTAATGGCTGCATTATCGCCCACTACTACAAAGCCAGTGCCACTTGCAAGGGTTGCTTCTGTGCCATTATCTACTTGTAATTTAGTATTGGGTATGGTAGTACCTACTCCTACTTTATCTATTGTATTGTAAATAGTAGCAGCATTTTTTACCCAACTGTTGCCACCCTTGCCTACCATTTGCCAAATAAATCCATCAAAATAGTAAAAGCCTTCTTCGCCATTTGTTTGGTAAACCATTAAGCCTAATGCGGGTGCAACAATGCCAATTCTTTCTGATGATGCCATACGTGGTATGAGTATTCCTTTTGCATTACTACTTACCTCTAATTGTGCGCTTGCATGAGGAGATGTAGTATTTATTCCAACATTTTGTTGTGCAATACAACATACAGTTACACAAAAAAAGAGTGCACTTATTATAATTTTTTTCATCGTTAATTTTTAAAATTGAAAATGTACATGCAAAATGCATTTAATATAAACGCTCAACAATACCGCATTGGGTGATTTTTTCTAGAAACTATTACAAATGCTTTAGGAGGGGTTAAAAAAACCACCCAACCAAGTTGATAGTGGTTTTTAAGCATCTTTATTTGTTAATTAGCTATTGGGTCTTTATTGGTTTTAACTGATCAAAATATTGCTGTTTAAAATCTTTTAATTGCTGTTTAATATTTTTTGAGGGTCTGCTAAAAATTTTTGCCAACCTATTTTTAATACTTAATTGCCCTGTGCTTTTTGTTTGTGAAGGAGCAGCCATTAAATCATCATTATTGCCACCACAATGTTGGTAAGTGCAGGTTACGTTGCCAGCAGTTTCTGTTGCTATGTCGTAAAAAGATGAATAGGTCATATAATTATGTGGGCCTGTTTGCAAAGTGGTTTGTGCTGCGTCTAAATCATAAAAAATATAAGGAATCCCATCTTCGTAATAAGTAACTGTACCTCTTGATTCCCATCTTTTATCAAACAAGGGTAATACATAAAAAGGAAAACCAAAATCCACGCCATTTACAGCCAGGTAAGGGTTTTTGTTGGGTATATCAAATTCGTACAAATACTGGTATAATAAATCAGTACCAACAAAAAAATCAGTTTGGGTATTATAACCCCTATTGTTATAATAAAATTTGATATGTAAATCATTTACAACATCATCTTGTTTTGTCATTTGTCCTCTGCTGTTATAAGTATAAAAAACATCGGCCCATATACCTCCCGATTGAAGATAGCCACGAGCACGGGTTGTAAAATTACCATTATCAAAAAACGTGTAATTAATGGCATCGCCTGGCAAATTAATTGGATCGATTACACGAGTGCTTTTTATTCTATCATTATTATTATATTTTATCTGATATTCTGTATAGTCATCTACTGCATAAGTAATACGCCATACATTAGCAAGGTTTTTACGATTGTATGTAAATTCATATTGGTAACCATCGTTCCATAGTATGCGGGTAAGCTGGCATTTAGCGTCATCATTGTTTCTAGCAGATGCCTGATTTTGCAAATCATTTGCATCATTTTGAGGTATCACTTCTTCGGTTACTTTTTGGCAACCAACCAATAATAGGGCAGTTAGTAATACACTGCTCAAGGCTTTTAAAAAATTCTTTTTCATGTGTTTAAATTTTGTAGTCGTTAAATAATGAATAATAAAAAAAATCATTTTCAGTAGCTGTACCGATTAACTCATGGATATTTAATACACTTTTTGGGGTAGCTAGTTTTGTTGAAGTAAAACGGCTAAAAAGTATTGGTAGTTTTAACAAGTGTAAAATTGTGATAAATATTACACAGATGCAATACCCCATTGGGTGATTTTTTTTTAAAATTATTTAAAACTAAAAAAGGCTGCATTGCCCTTTACTTGCAATACACAGTTGGGAGAAACTATGTGTATTTGTGCTTTGTAATAATGCAAGAGTTGCATTTTTAGGTTTACGATATGAATGGTAGTGAAGGGTTTTATTTGGCAATGTATCGTTACATTGGTATTATAAAAGCTTTGCTTATTTTGTATAAAGCCCAAGCCTAGTAATGTTTTTTGCAAAGTGGTATACTCCTTAGCTGTAAGGGTAATGGTAACTGCCGTAATACGGTCAAAGGCTTTTGCAAATATTTTTTTAGTACGCTTTTCTCTATAGCTATGCCAAGGTATTGGTTGCATCATTTCCTTTGCTGTAAAACCTGCAAGCGCAAGTTCTTCCGCAGTATTCTCCATAAGCCAGCTGTACATTTTTTGGGTAGTATCTGTATCATATAAGCTAATAGAATAGTACCAAGGTTGCTTTGCGTTGTTTACTATTTTGGTGGCAGTATCTACTATTACAGAGTCTTTGTAATGCTGTTCCCAATATTGTTTCCATTTATACAAATCATTTTGCTGCATAGTTATAAATCCTAGACCAGCATCGCCCAATACTGCGCCAGCATAACTGTTGCTGCTAAAAATTTCTAGATAACTATTTTTTCCATAAAGGTATTTACCTGTCCAGGCATCGGTACTGGTAACGGTGCTTCTAGTATTGGTGTCGCCTAATATTGTAGCTACCCAATGGTTGTTGCAAATATATTGGTAAGTGGTAGTATCTACTACAATATATAAATGATTTAGCGCAATAGCTGTTTGTGTTTTTTGTGCAAACAAGCAAATACTTATGCTTATAGAAAGCACTACAATAGTCCATTTTTTCATTTCGCTATTTTTTTACATTAACCCCTGTTGTATAGCTTTTGTTATAGCTTCGCTTCTGCAAACCACATGTAATTTTTTGTAAATATTTTTTACATGGGTGCGTACCGTTTCGTAACTTATAAAAGCATTATCGGCTATGCTACGAAAGTTATCGCCGCTTATCCTTAGTTGTAGTATTTCTTTTTCTCGGGGGCTAAGGTGGTAATCGTTATTGTCGGGAGATATGAGGATAACATTTTTTTGGGTAAAAAATCCCAATACGTTTTTAGCTACTGCAGCATTCATAGGTGCGCCTCCATTATACACTTCATTTATGGCTTCTAAATATTTTTGTGGCGAATCGTTTTTTAGTATATAGCCAGATGCGCCTGCACACAAGGCTTTAAATATTTTTTCGGTATCGTTAAATACGGTTTGTATGAGTACTTTAATGGTAGGGTATGTAGCCGTTAATTGCTCCGTAATAGCAATGCCATTTAAGCCAGGCATTTCAGTATCCATTAATACTACATCTGGCTGGCTACGAAGCATATTATCTTGCCAAAAATCGCCATCTGTAAATGCACCACAACAGCTAAAGCCAGGCGTGCCATTAAGTATAGCTTCTAAGGCTTCTCTTACTAGTTTATTGTCTTCAAATATAGCTACACGTATTTCCATAATTACAAAGTAAAGGTAAAGCCATGTGTTTATAATGGCAATACCCCATTAGGTGATTTTTATTTTTAAAGAAATTTGGCAACCTTCATTTATTTTTGAATAGATGTTAAAATCTGCATTTAATTCATGGGCTCTTTTCTGCATATTGCTTAATCCATTGCCCAATTTTATTGTATCCATATCAAATCCTTTTCCATTATCGCTTATTGTAATTTCTAGCAAGTTACTGTTTTGATGTATCGTTAGCTCGAGCAATGTTGCTTCACTGTATTTTACGGCATTGTTAATGGCTTCTTTAAACAGCAAGTAAATGTTGCGCCGAGTTTGGGCTGGCAAAATATTTTCTGTGTTATAACCATTAAGGTTTGATTTTACCTTAATGTTTTTTACCGCAGCAATTTGTATAGCATAATCTTCTAGCCGCTGCATCAGTTTTTGCAGGCTATCTTGCCCAGGGTTTATGAGCCATACAATATCATTAAGTTTGTTTACCATTTCGGTGGCATTGCTTTGTATAATGTGGAGCGAATTTTCTATTGCCCCTGTTTGCGTTTTTTTTATTTGTTCTTTGGCAAGGTGGCTGTACATAGCTATACCGCTGAGGGTGGCACCTACTTCGTCGTGTAGCTCTTGGCTTATGCGCAGGCGTTCGCTTAACATCACCTGTTGGTTTTGTAATTTTCTTTTACGCAAAACCCTATAAATAACCCAACCTGTCAAAATAAAAAATACAGCAATTCCAGTATAGGTAAATCTCTTTTTTTGTGTACTAAGTTTGTTTTCGGCAGTAAGAAGTTTTATCTCAAATCTTTTATTCTCCAGTTCACCTTTTAATTTTGAAACTTCAAGTTTTCGGCTAGCCTGCCCCACATTCAAACTTTCTTTTTGAGTAATATAAAGTTTATAATGATTGTAAGCAGATGGATAATCTCCATTTATACTATCAAGTTTAGACATGGCTAAATAGAGTTCTTCCTTTAAATAATTATAGTCCGTCTGTTTATAAAAATTTAACGATTGCTGAAACCTTTTTTTAGCTGTCAAGAAATCACCAAATTTTAAATATATATAACCCATTTGATAATTCAGTTCAGCTAAAGCCCCTTTCGCACCGATTCGGCTCCATAATTGTAATGAGCTGTCGTAATAAGCCATCGCTTTAGTGTAATCGACAATAGCAATTTGCTTCCCTTCTTTTTCAAACAAGGCATCGCCTCTTCTTACATAGGCAGTACCTATTGATTGATAGCTATAGGGAAGTCCCCACCCCACTTCAAATCCTGGAGTTTTGCAAATCTTAAGTGCTGCAAAATGCTTTTGCAATGCCTCTTCATATTTACCTTGATCTCTGTATAGTTCGCCGGTAGCATTCAAGGCTTGAGAAATCGATTGATCGTCTTTTATTTTTTGAGATATTTCTAAGCTCTTCATATAGTAATTTATTGCCGAAGCAGTATCGCCCAATTGAGCATAAAAAGCCCCTTTATTAGTGTAAAGCGAACTTAAGAGATAGTAATTTTTTACTTCGGTAAGAATTTTTATTGCCGAGTCCATGTAATTATAAGTATTAGCATAATCTTGAGAAGCAAAATAAACACCGGTTAACAAACAATATGCTTTTCCTTGTCCACTTTTAAAATTTAATTTTTTAGATAAGGCTAATATTTCTTCGCCATATTGTTTTTGAAATTTAGCGTTTACTCCCATGGAGTCTAGTTCCGTATATAGGTGTAATAAATTATTCACTTTATTCGTATCATCCTTTTGCACAGCAATCACCAACTTCAAAGAGTCTATGGTTTTGTTTTGTGCAAAGCTGTGTAAGCCTGTAAATACGCAGGTAAACAACAACACTGTACT
>JANOZW010000262.1:0-3886 GCA_031429575.1 Ferruginibacter sp. | reverse complement strand
AATTATAAATCTAAACACAAACGCAAGTACAAAAAATACAAAAGCAGTAATAGAAAATGGCAGTAACAATAATCAACTTGGACATGCTAGAATTTTAAAAGCATTTTTAATGTTGCACATTACTGACAGATGGGGTAACGTGCCATATACGGAAGCATTACAAGGTAGTAAAAATAATAAACCAAAATTTGATAGTCAAAAATTTATTTATAATGATTTATTAAAAGAACTAAAAGAGGCTCCTTTACAAATTACTGCTGGGCTACCAAACGATCCTCTATTAGATGGCAGCATTGCTAAATGGAAAACTTGGGCAAATTCTTTAAGGGCAATCGTAGCATTAAGAATGGCAAAAACCGAAGATGCAGCTATTGCAAAAAATGCTTTTAATGAAGCTGTAACAGCAGGTATAATGACAAGTAATGCAGATAATATAATTTATAGATACCTGAGCAATATAAACTATGAAAATCCATGGTATTTTAACTATGTAAGAAGAGGAAGAATAGACTATGCTGTAAGCAATACTTTTATTGATAAGGAAATAGCCAACAATGACCCTCGCCTACCTATTTTTGCTAGACCAGTATTTGGCACTACTTCAACTTATGAAGGTGTGCCTTATGGCACAAACACGGCTGTGGATTATCCTGATTATAGCATTTTAGGGAGGGCTATATATGCACAAAATTCTCCACTACAAATTACTACTTATTCGCAAATGTGCTTTACTATGGCCGAAGCAGCATTAAGAGGTTGGATACTGGGTGGCGATGCAATGGTTTCTAGTTGGTATGATAAAGGTATTGATGCATCTATGGATCAATGGTCTGCCTTATCTACAAGTCCATTAGTATCTATTTCTGCTACACAAAAAACTGCATATCGTACACAAGCAACAGTATTAATAGCTCCCATAAATACATTTACATTTAATGAAAAATTAGAGAGAATACAAACCCAAAAATGGACAAATTTTTACATGAACAATGGGCATGAAGCTTGGGCAGAGTGGCGTAGAACTGGTTTCCCTATTTTGTTGCCTGCAGCTAACCCTTTAAATGCCGATGGAAAAATACCTAAAAGACAATGTTACCCACAAACAGAAAAAGATTTAAATGTAAGTAATTATAATGCTGCCATTTCGCAGCAAGGCTCTGATGAGCTTTCTACAAAATTATGGTGGGATAGACCTTAGTTTGTTAGTTATAAAAACAGTTTTTATAGTTTTTAGTACTGTTTTTAATAAGCCTATACTCAGCAATTCATGCTTGCTAAAGTATGGGCTTATATTTTTTGTTATAAAATATAGAATACAATTATTAAAATTGATTCCTTTTCTTTTTAAATAAAATAAAAAAATGAAATATACTATTGCTATATTATTTTACTTAAATGTATTTACAATAAATGCACAAAGTATTATTTATGATACGCTACCTTATGCTGTAGCGCACTACAATGCAAGATTATCCATTTTTAAAGAAGAATCCATAGTAAAAAATAATATTATTTTTTTAGGTAATAGTATCACAGAGTTTGGAGATTGGAGAAAACTGTTAAACAACCCTAGTATTTGCAACAGAGGTATAGCGGGAGATATTACTTTTGGTGTTTTAAACAGACTGGATGACATAATTATTCGTAAACCTTCAAAATTGATTATAGAAATTGGGATAAACGATATTTCAAAAAATATTCCTGAAGAGGTTATAGCAAAAAATATATTTACGATAATTAAAAGAATAAAAGCCAAGTCGCCCAAAACGGTGCTTGTTGTAACAAGCATTCTTCCTACAAATGACTCCGTAAAAATGAACTACCCTGATGCATTCAATAAAAATACTAATGCTAAAAAGGTAAATAAGATTTTAAAAAAAGAAGCGATCAAAGTGGGCTATAATTACATTGACTTATACAAAGTTTTTAGTGATGGAGAAGGTAAACTTAAAATTGAGTATGCAGATAAAGATGGGCTACACATAAATCAAAAAGGATATAAAAAATGGATAAGTATATTAAAAATTACAAAACAATTACACCATCCTTGATTAAATATACCAGTTTTCTTTACGAATATTAATTGAGCACACTTTCAAACAGTATTAAGCTGTCAATCATAAATTTAATAAACTAATAAGACAATTTTAATTTTTATTACATTATAACATAAAAAAAATATCATGAAAAAAATTGTGTTACTCATTTCTATCTTTTCGTTTAATACTTCTTATGGCAATACAATGCCTCTAAAAAACAAAACGTCACACACTGTAGTTGTGAGTAAAATTGAAGCAAACTATAGAACTTTAAAAGTTAACTATAGCTCAAATAATGGGGACAGTTTAAAATATGCTTACGCAGAATTTATTAACCAATTTAATTATAGATTTGAAAGATGGGTGGATGGAAATTATGTTTCCTTAAAAATAAAAAAAGATGTAGCTGCAGCTAAATATGTAAGTGATGCATTAGATATTTTAGGCAGCGATGGTTGGGAATTAATTAGTACTGTTATAAGAGAGTTTACAAATGGATATGCAGTATATTATTATTTTAAAAAAAGAATATTTTAATAATAAATAAGTTATCAGTTTCAAACCTCACTAATCAATTCGTTTTTAAATCAATATTTTTTCCAAAATTCCAAAACTATTTTTGTATTAAGCTGTCATTTTACAAATGCTAAAGCAAAAATGAACTACCGAGATACATGTAATAAAAATGATAATCCGAAGAAAGCAAAGAAGATTTTAAAAAAAGCTGCTGAGGTATGCTATACTATCTTTTACCTATGCAAAATTTTTAGTAATAAGATAGGAAAACTTAAAATTGAGTAAGTAGATAAAGATGGGCAAAACATTAATCATAAAGGATATAAAAAATGAGTAGTATATTAAGCAATGAAAAATATTTATAGTTTTCGTTAGACAAGTATATTTTAAAATTTTGGTTCATACAATTTGCGGCAAAATTAATTTTTCTCAATTTTAACCGCCTACATCAAAGATATAGTAAACTAGTATTTTAAATTAATATCTACATTTGTAAATAAAAATTTATAGTTATACCCTCAATAAATAAAGTACTATTATATAGTTGGTGGCAAGCAAATCGCAAAACCCAGGAAATGTAAGTTTCAATTTGCTGCTATTTGCTTTTCCCCCCAACTTCGCATTTGGCTAATAAACGGAATTAATTCTTTTCCAGTATCGGTAAGGGAATATTCAACTTTTGGCGGAACTTCTAAATAAACTTTTCTCGTAATTAGTTCATCAGCTTCTAGTTCTTTTAATGTTTGGGTTAGCATTTTTGGGGTTATCCCAACAACAGCTCTTTTTAATTCCCCATATCTCAAAAAACCATCTCTCAGAACCCATAAAATTCGCCCTTTATATTTTCCACCTATTCTTTGAAATGCGTAATCAACTGCACAATGTGCCATTTTAGTTTTATTTTTCATTTTTAAATAATTTAAACTATTGATAATCAATTATAGTATAGTTTTAGTATATAAGGTACCTTATTGTATGTACTTGCTGCAAAGGTATTAATTACTTTTATTTGCATAAACTTTAAATAAAATAAATTATGAATGCAAATATCAAAAGAGTGCTTTATTTTTCAATAACAAAAATTATCATTGGAATAGTGGTCTGTTTTTCTCTATTTGTATTAATTCAGAATTTTGTATTAAAACCTTTATTTTATAGCATTATTCAAGATAAAAGTATTGCCGACCCAATTATTCACTGTGTTTCTTTTATAGTTTTATTAGCCGCTTATTACTATTTATTCCGTTTATATGATAAAAGAAAAATAACAGAACTATCCATAAAATTTTTACTCAAAGAAATGTTTGGAGGGTTTATCTTAGGGTTTTCAA
>JANOZW010000261.1:0-4034 GCA_031429575.1 Ferruginibacter sp. | reverse complement strand
TCGTTTGACAGCAGATATTTTTAACGTAGGCAATTTATTAAATAAGCAATGGGGTGTTACAAAAACCTTTACTAGTACAAGTCCATTACGCTATGTTGGTGTTAATACAGATGGTAAGCCAGCCTTTACGATGCCTTATTTAGACAATACAAATCAAGTGCCGTTGGTAAATAGCTATAGAGATAATTTAGGTATTGACTCTCGTTGGAGTATGCAGATAGGTGTACGTTACTTATTTAACTAATAAAAAAATTATATACATTATGAAACAAATTATGAAATATATACTATTTGCTTTTGCCATAAGTACAGCAATAGTAAGTTGCAAAAAAGAAGAAGCAAATATAAATGGAGCTGCAAACAGTGCTACTGCTGGTGCATCGTATCTATCGTTAAACAATAGAATCATGTCAGCTTTTGTTATTGATTCATCTTCTTTTCCACAAATACCTGCTGGTATATTACCAATATCGTACAATAGATTTAGAAAGCAATTAACATACGATACAATTGCTACCGCAAATAAACCTAGGGTATATAATGTAGGAGATGCTATAAACATAGTTGCATTTGTAAAAGGCGATGATAGTGCTATTGCAAAACGCAGTATCAGTTTTAAGTTTTTTGGTGTACCAACCATTTACCCGGGTGCTTCTGCTGCTACCAACTGGATAAAAGCAATTTCAAATCCTCCGCAATCGCCTATACAAGCGGCAGAAGATTCTATAAGAGGATTTGTTCCAAGGTCTATTGATGTATTAAATACGGTAAACGTAGCTTCAATAGCTGTTAACAACACGTTCCCTATAAACATTACAAAAGTAAATGCAGAGCAAATAAATGGTATTGCTTATAGCACTTACATTGTGCAGCTTTCTTACGTTATTCCAGCTGCATTATCTGGTAAACTTACCTCCATAAATTTTTCTGTAGGTACAGGTAGAAACGATATAGGTACCGTGAATTGGAATTATGCATTTAGGGTAAATTAAAATTATCAGTAAAAAGAAAATGCCGTTTTCATAAATATGAAAACGGCATTTTTATAACATTTTATCATTATTAAAACAGACATGTAAACTAATAAAAACGGGTGCCAATTTTTAAAAAGTTGACCTCCGCTTTTTTATTAATGTTATTTATTTTCAAAAGGCCATTCTTTATTAACGTTTGCTTTGATCATATAAATAAAAATCCCGCTTACCAAAACGACCGCAAACGTAAGTATAATCGCTAGCCCTGTTGCATAAAAAACGAACAACCACATTAAGATAGCCAATATTACCGGTAGTGGGTACAAGGGCATTTTAAAAGGCAAATTGGTTGTACCTTTTCTTTTTCTGAGTAACATTAGCCCAACTGCTTGCCCAATAAACTGTACCATAATTCGCATAGCCAATATGCCGCTTATTACATCTTTCATTTTAAACAATAAACTAAATACAAAAGCAAATGCAGCAAGTACGAGTAACGAAATATAAGGAAAGCTTTTTGTGGGATGCAGCTTTGCAAATATTTTAAAGAATGCACCATCTTGCGCAGCAGCAAATGGTACACGTGTGTAGCCAAGCATTACCGCAAATAAAGATGCCAATGCAACCCATAAAATCATAATGGTAATTACATTTGCTGCAGTATGCCCATACAACCTTTCAATAAAAGTACTTATTACAAATACTTTTGTATCGGTGTCCACCCAATGTTTTATTTCTTGCCAAGGTATAACACTTGTTACACTTACATTCATGGCTAAGTATAAAATTGCAATGGCAATGATGGAAATAAACATACTTCGTGGAATATTTTTACCAGGATCTTTTATTTCTCCACCCAAATGGCAAACATTGTAATAACCAAGATAACTGTAAATTGTTTTTACACAGGCTTGCCCAAATAAAAATGATACCACAGCATTGATAGAAAAACCATCGTTAGCATCAATAATTGGTTGCATAAAATTACCATGTGAAATGCCAGCAAAAATTATCCAGCCAAGTGTGCCTACCACACCCACCCAAAGCAACACCCCAATTTTACCAATACTCTCAATTTTTCTATACAATAAAATTGTAACCAAAATAATAACTGAGCCACTCAGCATTTTTTGTTGCCACACTTCTAATGGCACCAAATAAATAAAATATTGTGCAAAGCCAATAGCGGCTGATGCGGCTACCAATGGGGCTTGAATAATGGTTTGCCATACATACAAAAAACTCATCATTTTGCCAGGGCCTTTTTCACCATAGGCCACTTTTAAAAAATTATAACTTCCACCTGCAAGCGGATACGCAGCACCAAGTTCGCTCCACACCATAGCATCTACCAGCGAGAGCACAGCACCCGCTACCCATGCCCATAAGTACATACCGCCAAGCAAACCCATTACAATAGGCATGGTTACAAATGGCCCAATGCCCACCATGTCTATCATATTTAATACTGTAGATTGAAACAAACCGAGGGTACGATTTTGCGCAGCTGCTTTTACCATGCTATGAAGTTACAAGAGATTGGGTTATTTTATTTGGCTTTGATAAAAAAAATGCTATCCCTACCCTATCATTCTTAAAAAACAACTCGTCATACTAATGGAAGCATTATTTTTATAGATAAATAAACAACTGTTTGGAGCAAAAATTACAACATATTATAGAAGGATGCAAAGCATATAAAGCCACACAGCAAGAGGCGTTGTATAACTACTGCTACCAAAATATGTTTGCTGTATGCGAAAGATATACCAACAATAGAGATGATGCTGCAGCTATATACAACGAAGCCATGCTAAAAGTATTGAGCAACATCGAAAAATACGAATACAAAGGTGCATTTATGGGTTGGGTAAGGCGGATAATGGTAAACACTTGTATAGATCATTGTCGAAAGCAAACGGCATACAGTGTAGAAGAAATAGAGGAAAAATATGAGGAACAAATATTTATATCCTCTCACATAGAAAATAAAATAAGTAGCGAAGACATTATACGATTGATACAAGCATTACCAAAAAGCACTAGTCTAGTTTTTAATTTATATGCCATAGAAGGGTACAAATTTGATGAGATAGCCACCGCATTAAACATTACCATTGGCACAGCTAAGTGGCATGTGAGCGAAGCTAGAAAAACATTAAAACAACAATTACAACATTATACCAATAAAGCCACAATAGCAAATGAATAATAGGAACAAACATGTTGATGATTTATTTAGCGAAAAAGCAAATGCACATAAGGCAGATGCAAGTTTTGCTAAAATGGATTTTGAAGCTATAAAAGCAAGTTTACCTACCGCACCTTCTTTTGTAGCTACGCCAAAAGCCAAGCCAACAAGCTGGTTTGGGTTAAATACGATAATGGCAACAGTTGGAATCGTTGCTGCGGTTGGTTTTATCTTTTTGTGGAATAAGGGTACGTTTACAAAAAAAGAAACGCATAATGCTGTTATTGCAAGTAATAATACATCAAGTAAAATAGATACTTTAATAGCTCATACAAACATCATTTCAACAGACAATTCGAAAAATGATTCTAGCATTTCAAATCAATTAAACAATAAAGCATCAACAATTTTTATTGACTCAAATAAAACAAACTTACAACCAAAAGGAATTTTATCAGTAAATGACATAAATAATAATGCTACTGCGAATACTTCAAAAGAAAATTTAATAGTAATGCAAAACTTTTTTAGTAAACTTTCAAATGCTAGTCAGTTTTTTACTATTAATGCATCAAAAGATACCATTATTATTTGCAACAATGGAACGGCGTTAAACATAAAAGCCAATTCATTTACCCATCAAAACAAAGCATTGGTAAAAGGTAAGGTACAATTAGAAATAAAAGAAGCATACAGTTTTACTGATGTTATTGCCCATGCTTTGCATACGGTAAGCAATAGTAATTTATTAGAAAGTGCCGGAATGGTTTTTATGAATGCATCACAAGAAGATTCTAAACTTGAAATAAATATTAGAAATCCAACGAAATTGCAAAGATACAGAACGGGATTTAAATGAAGCGATTGCG
>JANOZW010000260.1:0-4130 GCA_031429575.1 Ferruginibacter sp. | reverse complement strand
CATTTTTACGACTTGTGGCTTGCTTACTCTTACTTGCATTGGCAGAGAAACGTGCAATAAATTCCAACAAATCTTTCTTCTTTTCTTCTGCCTTTTTATTTTTATCGGTTGCTTGCCTTGCTGCCAATTGAGAACTCTCGTACCAGAAAGTATAGTTACCGGTATATATTTTTATTTTACCCTTATCCACATCCGCCACATGGGTACAAACAGCATCTAAAAAGTGACGATCGTGACTTACCACCAAAACAATATTTTGATATTCTGCCATAAAGTTTTCTAACCACGCTATCGTTTCCACATCCAAGTTATTGGTAGGCTCATCCAGCAATAAAATATCTGGATTACCAAACAATGCTTGTGCAAGCAATACACGTACTTTTAAGTTGGCACTTAAATCTTTCATTAATATTTGATGTACATCGTCTTTTACACCCAACTCGCTCAACAATGTAGCTGCATCGCTTTCTGCAGTATAGCCTCCCATT
This sequence comes from Ferruginibacter sp., assembly GCA_031429575.1. GTDB lineage: Bacteria > Bacteroidota > Bacteroidia > Chitinophagales > Chitinophagaceae > Ferruginibacter. The sequence continues at coordinate 3,642 of JANOZW010000260.1, read as the reverse complement.
TCGCCAAATTGCTCTTCCAACTCTCCTGCTTTTATCCCATCAGCTTCACTAAAATCTTCTTTTGCATACAATGCATCTCTATCATGCTGTATTTTCCACATTTTTGCATGCCCCATAAGTACGGTGTTTATTACCGATATTTCATCAAACGCAAATTGATTTTGCGCCAATACAGCCATACGCTCGCCAGGTGAAATAGTTACTGTACCTTTATTAGGCTCTATTTCTCCACTTATAATTTTTATAAAAGTAGATTTACCTGCACCATTGGCACCAATTACACCATAGCAATTCCCTTTTGTAAAACTGGTATTTACTTCATCGAACAAAACCCTTTTGCCATAGGCTAGGGTTACATTATTTACACTTATCATAATTAATCTAAAATGGGCGCAAAAGTAACGAAAAAACAGATAATAGATGTTAGATTATAGATATTTAGATATTAGACGAAGGATTTTCCTAAAAAAAATAAAAATTATAAGCACGGATCTAATTACTAACAAAAAATAAAGGCAAGATTTTTGTTAATAAAATACTAAAATGATAACATTGGCTTAACACTGTATTGAGCTATAACTAGCACCTTTGCGGCGAAATTAAAAACAAGAAAAAATGAAAAGAAAACTAATCTTACTCCTATTATTTATTGGTGGTTTTTCTGTGGCTTTTGCACAAGAAACAACTTCTGAAATACAAGGAATTATTAAAGATGGAGCAACTGCTGTAGCAGGTGCAACCGTGCAAGCCACACACACTCCTACAGGAACCCTTTATACAACCACTACTCGTAAAGATGGTCGTTACAATTTATCTAACGTAAAAATTGGTGGTCCATATACCATTAAAGTAACAAATTCGGGTTATACAGGTCAAGATAAAGAAAATGTATTTCTTACTTTAGGACAGGCTTACAGCGCTGATTTTTCGTTGGATATAAAATCTACCGACCTTGCAGCTGTGGTAGTAACTACTACAAGACAAGATAAAGTAATAAACAACAATCGTACAGGTAGCCAAGAGGTTATTTCTAGAACACAAATAGAAAGGCTTCCGACCATAAGCAGAAGTTTAAGCGATTTTACAAAACTAACACCTTCATCTAACGGATTGAGTTTTGGTGGCGTAAGTTCGTCTTACAATAACCTTACTGTGGATGGTGCTAATTTTAATAACGCATTTGGTTTGAGTGGTACACTTGGAGGGCAAACAAGTTCTCAGCCGATAAGTATAGACGCCATTGAACAAATACAGGTAAACATTTCTCCATACGATGTGCGACAAGGAAGTTTTAGTGGTGCAGGTATAAACTCTGTAACTAGAAGTGGTACCAATAAATTTAAAGGCTCTGTGTATGGTTTTTCAAGATCTGAAAATACGCAAGGCTATAAAGTAAACACTGCTGAGGCAGTAAAAACCAATATAGATTATAGCCAGTTTGGCGCTTCATTAGGTGGAGCTATCATAAAAAATAAAGTTTTCTTTTTTGGAAGTTATGAGCAAGAAAAAATCTCTTTGCCTGGCTCGCCAACATGGAGAGCTGCTAAGCCTGGTGAAACATCTGATGGCACAAGTATTTCTCAAGCTACTACCACTATTTTGGATGCTTTAAAAGATACGCTCATAAAAAGATTTGGCTACGACCCAGGTTCTTACGACAGCTATAATTATCGTACAGAAAGCAAAAAAGCTACCGTACGTTTTGATTGGAATATAAATGCAAAAAACACTTTTACCATAAAATACAATTATTTACAATCATTGAGAGACGTAGCTGCAAGTAATAGTGGTGCGCAAGGTAGCCGCCAGCCAAGTGTTACAGGTATGCCTTTTAGTGGAAATGGTTATACAATCAATAACAATTTTAATATTTTTATTGCAGAATTAAATACACGTTTCAGCAATAAAGCTAACAACAAACTACAAATTGGATTTACTGCATTAAGAGATTTTAGAGCAAGCTTAGGTGGTAAAGATTTTCCATTGGTAGATATTATGAATGGACAAAACCAAACCCTTACTTCGTTTGGGTACGAACCATTTACTTACAACAACAAATTAAATTCAGATATATTTCAGTTCTCAGATATTTTTACGATGTACAAAGGTTCACACGAAATATCTATTGGAACACAGAACTACATTAAGAAATTTGTAAATGGTTTTTCTCCTAACTATCAAGGATATTTTAGGTTTAACAGTATTGCAGATTTTTATACAACTATTAACAACCCAAGTACACCAAAAGCAAGCTTGCAAAGGCTTTCATATGCATCTACAAAAGATGGCGCATTCCCGTTTGCTGAAATTGGTGCGGTAGAAATTGGCTTTTTTGCACAAGATAAATGGCGAGTAAAACCCAATCTTACGGTAACATATGGTATGCGTGTGGATGTACCTAGCTTCGAAAATAAATTTGCTACAAACGACAGTTTAAAATCACTTAGCTTTCGTGATGGTCAAACAATTGATGTAGGTCTTAAACCACCAACTCGTGCTTTGTTTAGCCCTAGACTTGGATTTAACTGGGATGTTTTTAACAATAAGAAAACACAGATACGTGGTGGATTAGGTTTATTTGCAGGTCCTCCTCCGTTTGTGTGGATCAGCAATCAGGCAGGTAATAATGGTGTTCAGTTTGGTTCTTTTCAAAGAGGTGATGGCTCTGCTACTTCTAACAACCTTCCCTTCTCCGCAGATGTAAATGCATTTCGCCCTGCTGGTGGAGCATTATCTACTAGCTACAATATTGCTGTAACAGATAAAGATTTCAGATACCCACAAAACTTTAAAGCAAGTGTAGGTATAGATCATAAACTTCCAAAGAACTGGACAATTTCGTTGGAAGGCACATATAATAAAGATATAAATGCTGTTTATTTTCAAAATATAAATTTACCATATACAGGTGTGCCACTTAATGGTGCTGACCCACGCATACGTTATAATAATGCACAAATTTATGCAGGTTCTACTTTAAGTAATCCTAATATTAGTGATGCCATTTTAATGAAAAACTCTAATAAGGGGTATGGCTATTTTGCAACTTTACAAGTACAAAAAACTGCTAAAAATTTAAGTGGAAGTGTTGCATATACATACAGTAAAGCACAAACAATAAATGATGGTGGCTCTATAGCACAAAGCAACTGGAGAGATAGACCAGTAGCTGGCGACCCTAACTTAGATGATTTGGGTTATGCAAATTTTTATCAACCTCACCGTTTTATTGCCTATTTAACTTATAGAAAAGAATACGCAAAATATTTTGCTACATCGGTTGGTTTTACATTTGAAGCCGCAGCTAATGGTACAGCATCTTACACGTACAATGGAGATTTAAATGGAGACAACCAAACAACGAATGATTTGATGTACATTCCTAGAGATAAATCTGAAATAGTGTTGGTAAAATCTAGTACAACTGACCCAAGAAGTGCTGACCAATTATGGTCTCAACTAGATAATTTTATCAAACAAGATGCCTATTTAAGCAAACATAGAGGTGAAGTAGCTGAAAGAAATGGTGCATTGGCTCCATATTTTAAGAAACTAAATATGAATTTTACACAAGATTTTTTCTTTGACACTAAAGATAAAAATAGACATACACTTCGTTTGACAGCAGATATTTTTAACGTA
>JANOZW010000259.1:0-4638 GCA_031429575.1 Ferruginibacter sp. | reverse complement strand
TTTTAGCGAATGGCTAAACTCGTAATTAACTAATAAATTTTAAGTTTGAGGGTGTACATTTAGGCTCCCGAGTTGGGAGCCTTCTTTTACTCAAGTACAATTCAATGATAAATTTTTGTAAAATAATATCACTATTCTTTTTGTTATGTTTTGGTGTTCGTTCGTTTTCGCAAGATATAAATTATACATTTCGTAATTACACACTTAAAGACGGCCTTGCAGGTAATAATGTGTATTGCGCTACGCAAGATAAAGAAGGCTTTATTTGGTTTGGTACAGAAACTGGGTTGAGTAGATTTGACGGCTCGCATTTTAAAAACTACACCGTGGCTGATGGCTTGCCCGACAATGAGATCATTAATATTTTTACGGATAGTAGAGGAAGAATATGGTTAGTGCCATTTAAAAAATCGTTGAGTTATATTTATAAAAGAAAAATATACAATAGTGCTAACGATAGTATTTTGCAAAATATAAAAATACTAGGTAACTGTTATAACATTACTGAAGATAATGACCACCGTATAGTAATACATGATACAAAAGCCATACATATTGTAGATATTAAAGGAATTGTAACTGATATTTTCGCCAAGTCGTTAGGTGCAAATTGCCAATTCATAAATATATATAGAACATTATCAGGCAATATCTACATTTTAACAAGAAGAGAAGTTTTTAAATTAAAAGGATTTAGATTAGAGAAAGTATTTGAATTGCCAGACAATTATATTCTTGGCTTTTATACAAATACTCAAGCTTTAACTGATTCTAGTGTTTTGACTAGCATAACTAATATAGGATATACAAGAGAATATGGTTTTATTGAATACATTTTTGAATCAGATGCTAAGAAATTCCATAAAAGCCCTTTTGGTAATACAATTTTTCAATCTGAAGATAAAAGGTTTTATACAACATCGAGTGTTGGAATAGAGTACATTGATTTAAATAAGCCTCCACTAGAAAAACAAATAACTTTAAAAAAAGCAGTAAATAGATTGTTTGTAGATAAAGAAAATAATACTTTTTTATTAACTAAAAATGGAGGTATTTATGTAAAAAGTAATGCTGATATAAAACAAAAAAATATAGAAGGCAATGATAATAAAAACCTTTCTGTTGAATATTTAAATGGAAACAGCACTTCCATTTTTATTGGAGCATCAGCTTCCACACCTTTATCGTCATATAAAAATAATTTAAATTTTTTGGAGAATCTTTTTCCCTCTAATAAATTAAAGACAGAAGGCCCTATTTGTTATATAAATGAAATAGTAGATAAGGAAATAATAGTTGCGAGTATTTTTGGTTTATTTAAATTAAGTAAAACAAATTCAAAATTAATTATCGGACCTCTGGCAATAAAATATTTGCAAGAAACAAGTAACCATTATTTAATGGGGACAACTGATAAATTATTATTGGTAAGCAAGTTAGATTTTAAAGTGTTAGATACTTTATGGAACGAACGAACAGCTGCCGCTATTTTTGCTAGTAACACTTATTACATTGGCACCATTAATGGGCTATACATACTTAATCTTAATAAAACTTCAACATATTTAGGAGATAATATCCCAATTTTTCAACGCCGTATTTCCTCCATAAAAAATGCCTCCGACGGTACCATATGGGTAGCTACATACGACGCAGGTATAGTAGCCTATAAAAATGGAAAAGTACTCCAAGTGTTCAATGATAGTAATGGACTTACAAGTAATATTTGTCGCAATCTATTTATAAATGGTAATTTTTTGTGGGTAGGTACCGATAAGGGATTAAACAAAATTGATATTAGTAAGCCTCCATATAAAGTAGTCATTAACTATACCACTACCGATGGTTTGGCTAGCAATATGATAAATGCTGTGTATACCGATAGCAATATGGTGTATGTAGGCACACCTGAGGGGCTAACTTTTTTTGATGAAACAAAAATTATAAACGATTCCAAATGTGATATGCGGGTATTGGGTATAACAGTTTCGGGCAAAGAGCAACAATGGGATAGTAGCAAAATATTATTGCGTCATAAGGATGATAATATTCGATTTGATTTTGTTGCACTTTCTTTTAAATCTGCTGGCGATATTACTTATTCTTATAGATTGGTAGGGCTTGATGGAGACGAATGGAAAACCACGAGAGAAAATTATTTGGCCTATCCTACATTACCATCTGGTATTTATTCTCTGGAAATATTTGCTACCAATAAGTTTGGGGTAAAAAGCGAAATAGTAAAAATAGACTTTGAAATAGAGAAAAAATTAATTGAGAAATTGTGGTTTAGATTATTGCTACTGCTGCTTAGTCTTGGGTTAATTTATTTTTATGTTAATAGAAGAATAAATAAAATAAAGGAGAGGGCTAGAGAAAAACAAATTATTGCCAATAAATTAAATGAAATGGAGCAAATGGCTTTGCGGTCTCAAATGAATCCACACTTTATTTTTAATTGCCTAAACTCTATACAAGATTATGTAATAAATAGCGATGTACAGGGGGCTAATAAATTTATAACAGATTTCTCTCGTTTAATAAGAAGCACGCTCGATAATTCTTCTAAAAAAACAATTACTATTGATGATGAAATAAAATACCTCAGTAATTATTTAACCATAGAGCAGTATCGTTTTGAAAATAAGTTTGACTATAATATTTATATAGACGAGCGTATAAATCTTTATGATAATCACATACCACCAATGTTGTTGCAACCATATATAGAGAATGCCATTCGACATGGCATTAATAATAAAAAAGAAGGGGTTGGTTTAATACAAATTAATATTTTAAAGCAAGCTAATAATCTTATTTGTGAGATTATTGATAATGGTGTGGGTAGAAAAGCAGCGATGGAATTAAAAGGAAAAAACGTTATAGAATATCAATCGAAGGGTATGGAGCTTACCGCTAAAAGAATACAACTACTAAATAAAAATATTGGAGAAAATATTGTCATAAAAATTGAAGATGTAGAACCGCCTAAAATGGGAACAAAGGTTACGGTGTTTATTCCAATGATATAAAAATAAAACTATGCGAAGTATTATAATTGATGATGAACCGAAAAACGTTAGGATTTTAAATAAATTGTTAACCGATTATTGCCCTGATGTAAAAATAATTGGCACTGCTGGAGATGCTAATGCAGCCCTACAAATTATAGAAGAATTAAAACCAGAGTTGGTTTTTTTGGATATTGAAATGCCCAATGGCAATGCGTTTGACTTGTTGGATAAATTAATGCCTATATCTTTTGACATTATTTTTATTACAGCTTTTGAAAGCTATTCTTTAAAAGCGTTTAAATATGCAGCACTCGATTATTTACTAAAACCAGTAAGTATTGAAGAACTGCAAAATTCTGTTGCTAAGGCAAAAGATAATACCCAATCGAAAAATATTAACCTGCAAGTAAAATCTTTATTGCAGAATATAAACAATACAAATGGAGGACTGCAAAAAGTAGCTGTGCATACACTTGATGGATTAGAGTTTGTGAAAGCGGAAGATATTGTAAGAATAGAAGCACAAGGAAGTTATTCGGTGTTTCATTTAATAGATAAATCAACATTATTGGCATCAAAAAATATAAAAGATTATGAAGATATTTTAGTTGGAGATGTTTTTTTTAGAATACACAATTCGCATATCGTAAACCTTAATGCTATAAAAAAATACCACAAAGGGAGAGGCGGATATATTGTAATGGATGATGGTACAAATATAGAAGTAGCCACACGAAGAAAGAATGATTTTTTATCCCGCTTTGAATAAATATTTTGTTTATATATTTGGCCAAAAAAAAGTAAAAGAGATTGAGCGAAATAGTTTTATATACAGATGGCGCCGCACGAGGCAACCCAGGCCCTGGTGGATATGGCATAGTGCTTATGTATGGTAATCACAAAAAAGAGTTATCAAAAGGATTTAAGCATACTACCAATAATAGAATGGAGCTTTGGGCCATTATTGCAGGGTTAGAAGCCATTACTAAAAGAGAAATACCTGTTACTATTTATTCTGATAGTCAATACGTAGTAAACTCCATAAACAAAGGATGGCTAAATACTTGGATGAAAACAAATTTTAAAGGCGGAAAGAAAAACCCTGATTTATGGAGAAAGTACCATGCACTTGCCAAACATTTTACCATAAATATTGTATGGGTAAAAGGGCATGCAGATAATCCTTACAACAATAGATGCGATGAACTAGCAACTGCTGCAGCAGATAGTAAGCATCTTGAAGAAGATACTGAATATGAAAATGCATAGTTACATTTTGATGATTCATATTTTTCATTTTTATTTTTAACATCATCACCGTATATTTGCAATGGCAAGTCTTATACGACCAGCTCCTATTGAACTCCCCCAGGACCGGAAGGTAGCAAGGGTAGATGGTTGAGCGGTGCGATGTAAGTAACTTGCCATTTTTTATTTTAGCTAGATGATAGACAATTAGATGTCAAACACAAGATTTAGCTCGTAAACTTTGAAATGGTTTTTTAGCTCAGCTTTTTACAATCTCCCTTTTGTAATAGCTTCCTAGTTTAGTTCTCTAGTGTCTAAAGTCTATCAATCTAAAATCTAACTTCTTATATTTGCATTTTATAACAACGTTCGATCT
>JANOZW010000258.1:0-6266 GCA_031429575.1 Ferruginibacter sp. | reverse complement strand
ATTTACCTGCCGTAAATTTTACTTTTTTTGATGGTGCATATGTTACATACGCTTGCTTTATAAGTGCCAATGAAGCAAACCCGTTTTTAGCTTCACCATCATTATACGAAAACTCTTCTGCCCTGCGGCCAAAGCCAAGGTCCACCACGGCACCTACTTTGCCAGACATGGCAGTGGCATCGGCTCTTAGCGTAGCCATACCGAGCTCAAACGAACTTTGCGAATTGGTAAAACTGGTGTAATTATTTGGCTGATTATTAAAGTTGTATCGGTAGTAACCATCAAGGCCGCCCGAGTAGCTAACCTTCATGGTACTGTCTTGCGCTTGCGAAAAATAAAAACCCATAGCAGCGGTGGCTGCAAGAAATAATTTTCTTAACATTGTGGTAGATTTTAATTATTAATAAGAGGTACAACTATTGAACTTTGTCGAGAAGCTCATTTAACGGTTGTACCTTTTTGTATTTTAAGATTTTTTGCCACGAATGCACGAATATTTTCACTTAATGTTATTAATTATATTTATGCTACGTCAAATATTTGTAGTTTCAAAAAACATAAATATCATTCGTGCATTCGTGGCTATTTTTAAAAATATTTTCTTTGTGTTTCTTTCTGTTCTTTGTGGAATTATTTTTTTCTAATCTTCAACAACCACTTCCTTCAACTCTCCATCATTTTTTACCAGCAATGTACCTTGTGTATAATTTTCATCGTGTTGAGATGCATCCAACCCAAGCAGTTCATCTTCTTGGCTAACACGTATTGGTAAAATAAAATCGATGAATTTAAAAATAGCAAACGACATGGCGAAGCTATACGTAACCACAACAGCCAATCCTTTTATTTGTGTAAAAAAGAATGCAGGGTTACCATAAAACAAGCCATCGGCACCAGCAGGGTTTACTGCTTTTGTAGCAAACACACCAGTTAAAATCATGCCCACCATACCACCAATACCGTGGCAAGGAAACACATCTAGCGTATCGTCTAATCTAGATTTTGCTTTATAATGTACCGCAAGGTTAGAAATAATAGCCGCTACAAAACCAATAAAAATACTTTGTGGAATAGCCACAAAACCTGCACCTGGTGTAATGGCCACCAAGCCAACAACCGCACCAATACAGAACCCTAGCACCGAAGGTTTTTTACCCCTTACTACATCAAAAAACATCCAACTCAACCCCGCAGCACCCGCAGCGGTATTGGTAGTAGCAAATGCAGAAACCGCTAACGTATTTGCCGCCAAAGCAGACCCAGCATTAAAACCAAACCAACCAAACCAAAGCAAACCAGTACCAATTAATACATACGGAATATTAGCAGGCGGAATTTCTTTATGCTCTATATGCGATTGTCTTCTTTTTAACACCAACGCACCTGCCAATGCCGCACAACCTGCAGAAATATGTACAACAGTACCACCAGCAAAATCGAGCACACCCAGTTTAAAAAGGAAACCTTGTGGGTGCCATGTCCAGTGGGCCAATGGTGCATACACGAGTAAGCTAAACAATACAATAAATAATATGTATGCACTAAATTTTATACGCTCCGCCACCGCACCCACCACAAGGCCAGGGGTAATAATGGCAAACATGAGTTGAAACAATGCAAATAACAACAATGGAATGGTGAGTGTAGCGCCACCTTGTAAATTTGGTGCGCCAGATGCTACGCCTTTAAAAAACAAATGTGTCATTGGGTTGCCAATAAAACCGCCGATGGTTTCGCCAAAGCAAAGGCTGTAACCCACCGTTACCCAAAGCACGCTTACCACACCTGCAGCCACCACACTTTTTATCATGGTGCTTATTACATTTTTGCGGTGCACCATACCGCCGTAAAAAAACGCCAAACCGGGAGTCATTAAAAATACGAGCGCCGTAGCCACCAATATCCAAGCTACATCTGCCGCATTAAACTTACCATCATCAAAATTGGGCAACGAAGGTATAAAAATGGCGCCAATGGCTACAATGGCAAGAACAAAAAACGGGGCAAACTTGGTGAGGCTAAAACTTTTCATAATTTCTACTTTAGTTAAAAAAATTAACGATTTGTGCTAAAATAGACAAAAAATTGAGAAAATGAAAAATAAAAGTGAATTATTTTTAGAGAATGAGCTAAAAAATGATGAATTATGAAGAAATAATCTATATATTTTAAATTATAATATTTAAAGTGTTGATAATTCATAGAGCACTATTTTGGCTAAAGTAGGCTTTTTATGGTTAAGGGGGCAAAATGGTGGGTTAGGGGTTTTAAATCGATAAAAAAATAGTTTTATGAGAATGCTATTTTAATCCCAGAACTAATATTTGACCTTCTCAAAGTTTGAGATTATGTTTGAATTATAATAAGTTATGATTATGACTATTGAATCAATTGAATTTAACCAAAAGGAATATATTCTTCGTGATATTGAATTACCTGAATTTGGGTTTGTTTTTATTGCTGGTACTTCTTTACAAGACCTTTTATTTAATGAAGATAGTGTAGCAATTTCTGCGGAAGCAGAATATGTAGATGAAAAAATATTTTTTTACGTAGAAGATAAATATTTAGAATTCTCGGATCGTAAATTAAAAAAATTATTGGTAGAATATGATATCTAAAATAATGGAAATTAATAAAAAAGGAAATTAAAAATACCAATAGTAAATTATGATTCAAGAAGGGCTATATGAGCAACTTATAAATAAACTTGTTTCTTCGAAATTAAATAATCTTGATAGAAGCCATTATTATATAAAAGAAAGTGAAATTGATAAAAGTGAAGCGTCTAAAGTTCTTTCACAATATTTAATACAAGTAATTCGGTTAGCTTTAAGCTTAATCACAGGCGATGATAGTATTGAACAACAAATAAAGCTTTCTAATAAAATTATATTTTTATTAAAAACAGAATTGAAGGATGAAGAGTTTGAAGAAGATTTAATAGAGACTAAAGCAAAAATACTTTCTGCAATTTTTTCGAAGCTAGATTCAAATTTTTCTGATTTTGAAAAACATCTTAAAGAAATTACTCCATACACAAGATTATCTCAAAGTGAATTATTTACTGGAAACAATTCAGGAATTTCACTTGAAAGCGAAATTAAAAAAGAAATACTCTCATCAAATAAAATTCACTTTTTAGTTTCGTTTATTAAATGGACTGGTATCAGGATTTTTGAAAAAGAGTTATTCGAATTCACCGAAAGAGGGGGCTTGTTAAAAATAATCACCACTTCTTATATGGGTGCTACGGATCTGAAAGCGGTAGAATATTTGTCCGGATTAAAAAATACAGAAATAAAAGTCTCGTATAATACAGATAATGAACGCTTACATGCAAAAGCATATTTGTTTTTAAGAGAAACAGGATTTCATACTGGCTATATCGGTTCATCAAACATTTCACGTTCGGCACTTACAAATGGTTTGGAATGGAATTTAAAAGTTACAACAAATGAAGTAGGGCACATAATTGATAAGTTTCAAAAAACTTTTGAAACTTATTGGGAAGATAATGAGTTTAAATTATATGATAAAGCTAAAGATAAAGAAACATTAAGAATTGCATTAAGAAATGAAAAAGGATATGAAAAAAATAACTCTACTACATATTTTGATATCAATCCCTTTCCATTTCAAAAAGAAATATTGGAGAAGCTAGAAACAGAGAGAATTTTACATAATCGCTTTAGAAATTTAATAGTCGCTGCAACCGGAACTGGGAAAACTGTTATTTCTGCATTTGATTTCAAATATTTTAAGAATAAAAATCCAAGTGCTAAGCTTTTGTTTATTGCGCATCGAAAAGAAATATTACAACAAGCCCAAGCAACTTTTCAAGGGATATTAAAGGGTAATAATTTTGGTGAGTTATGGGTAGATGGAAGTGAACCTGGAAAATACGATTGTGTTTTTGCTTCTATTCAAACTCTTAATAACAGAATTGATTCTCTATCTATGTCTGAATCTTTTTATGATTATATAATTGTTGATGAAGTTCATCATATTGCTGCAACTAGTTATCGTCCGATTCTAAATCACTTTAAACCAAAAATACTTCTCGGTTTAACAGCAACGCCTGAAAGAATGGATGGAGAAGATATTACGAAAGATTTTTGCAATACAATAGCGGCTGAAATAAGATTGCCAGAGGCAATGAATAGAAAACTACTTTGCCCCTTTCAATATTTCGGAATAACAGATAGCGTGGATTTATCAAATACAACATGGCAAAACGGAAGATACTTGCCAAGTGAATTGCCAAAAATATATACTCAGAATGACAAAAGAAATGGAGAAATAATCTCTAATCTTCATAAATATTTAAATGATATAAATGATGTAAGAGCGCTTTGTTTTTGCGTAACGCAAGAGCATGCTCAATATATGGCGGAAAAATTTACGCTTGCAGGACTAAAAGCGGATTATTTAGTAAGTGCTAGAAATGAATTGAGAGCTGTTTTAAGAAATAAGTTTATCAACAAAGAAATAAATTATCTATTTGTTGTTGATATTTTTAATGAGGGGATAGATATTCCGGATATTGATACTGTATTATTTTTAAGACCTACAGAAAGCTTAACAGTTTTTCTTCAACAGCTAGGAAGGGGTTTAAGATTATCTGAAGGAAAAGATTGTTTAACTGTTTTAGATTTTGTTGGAAATTCTAGAGCCGAATATGATTTTGAAGGAAAATTTAGAGCATTAATTGGTAAGATAAACACATCAATCCAAAAAGAAATCGAAAATGATTTTCCACATTTACCTTTAGGTTGTGCAATTATTTTAGAAAAAAAGGCGAAAGGTTTTATTCTTGAAAACATACAAAATTCAACATCTTTGAGTAAAATTCAATTGCTTAATAAAATCCGAAACTTTAAATACCAAACATCTCAATCCCTGACACTAAGAAATTTCACTAATTTTTTTCACATACCATTACAACTTATCTACAAAAGAGAAAGCTGGAAACGCTTGTGTGTTTTAGCTGAACAAATCGAGGATTACCCTAGTACAAATGAAAAGGAAATTTATAGGGCCATTAAAAAGAAATGGCTTTCTTGTAATTCTTATTCATACTTTAATTTTGTTTTGGCGTTAGCAAAAAATAAATTTAATATTTCTTTAGAAAAGTTAAAAGAAGAAGAAAAAATTATGTGTTTGATGCTTCATTATGATATATGGCAAAATGCACATGGTTTCGATTCTCTTGAGGGAAGTATAAATGCTATTGGACAAAATGAAGTTTTAACAAAAGAGATTATTGAATTTCTTGAAATACGAATTGATACTATTGACTTTCTTGAAACACAAATCGAATTACAATTTAAGCAACCTTTAAAAATACATAGTAGGTACACAAGAGAGCAAATTTTATCCGCTTTTGGATTCAGTACTTTTGAAAAGAAAAGTGAAATCAGAGAAGGCATTGCTTTATCGAAAGAAAAAAACATTGAGTTACTTTTTATAACATTAAATAAATCAGAAAAAGATTTTTGGCCTACAACTTTGTATGAAGACTTTGCTGTAAGCGAAAAAATATTTCACTGGCAATCACAAAATTCAGTTAGTCCTGAAAAGGCGAAAGGGTTAGCGTATATAAATCATTATAAAGAAGGTAAAAAGATTCTTCTATTTGTCAGAGAATCTAACGAAGATGAATTTGGGAATATTATGGGTTCTGTTTTTTTAGGAGAGGCGAAATTAATAGAGCATTATGGTTCAAAACCAATGAGTATAAAGTGGGAACTAAAAGAGACAATGCCTCCATATTTATGGAAGTTTTCTGCTAAGATGGCTGTTGGGTAATAGTTTAATTACCTCACCCCATCCTTCCCTTCCAACAAACTTTCCCCTATTAAAAACGCATCTACTTTTCTTGCGCATTCATGGGCTTTGCTTATGGCCCATAATAAGAGTGTTTGGTGTGCCTAAAAATTAACGCTCAATGTTAAATGTCCATCAAGCCTATCTGTTATTATTCTCATTAAAGTGGAGAGTCTAATATCACTATTGTTGTTTTCAATTCTGGAAATGTAATTTTTTGTGGTGCCACATTTTTGCGCAAGTTGCTCTTTTGTCAAGTTTTTTTTCTTTCTCGCATCTTCTAGCATTACACCAAGTTTAAAAGTTTGAAACCCTTGTTCGTAAGCATCTCTTTTCTTGGTACCAAGTTTTCCATATTTTTTATCTATATGGTCATCCCAAGAAACAATTTTATTATTTGATATTTTTTCTATTTCCTTTTTCATTTTCTGCATTTA
>JANOZW010000257.1:0-4817 GCA_031429575.1 Ferruginibacter sp. | reverse complement strand
GTTCATTTTCTTGGTGGGGAGCTTGGCTTAATGAAAATAAGCATAAAATGGTAGTTAGACCCCAAAAACCATTTATTGATGAAACATTATTGTATGAATCTCATTATCCGAAAGAATGGATTACAATTCAAAATTAATGCAGGAAATTACTATTGGTGTATCTGTAATTATTTGTTGCTATAATAGCGCTCATAAAATAAAATCAACTTTAGAGCACTTAGCAATACAAAAAAAACATGCAAATTTCCCTTTTGAAATTATATTGGTAAATAATAATTCTACCGATAATACTGTAGAAAAAGCTATTCAATTATGGCAAGCATTAGGACAGCCATTTCCATTGGTGGTGAAGGATGAAAATTTACCCGGTTTAAATAATGCAAGACTTAGAGGAATTGAAACAGCTGGTTATGAGTATTTAATATTTTGCGATGATGACAACAGTTTGTGTGATAATTATTTAATAAAAGTGATATCTATATTTGAAAGTAGGGGAGAAGTTGCCATGATAGGTGGAGTAGGAGAAGCAATTATTGATATGAAAAAACCTGAGTGGTTTACAAATGCTAAAGGTTTTGGTTATGCAATAGGAACAGAAAATAGAAACACAGGTTATACCAATTCAGTTTATGGTGCAGGAATGGCTGTACGTAAATCATTTTTTTGGTATTTACAAAATGAAAATATTCAATTTCTTCTTACTGATCGTGTAAAAAATACGTTGTCATCTGGTGGTGATACAGAACTTTGTACATTGGTAAACTGCTCAGTAAAAAAAATATGGTTTGATGAATGTTTAAAATTTAAACATTATTTAGATAAATCGAGAATAGATTGGCATTATTATTTAAGATTAAGAGCTTCTTTCGGAAAAGCAAATGCTTTTTTACGTTTATATACAGAGGGTTATTTGCATAAAAAAGAAATAACTGCATTTAAGGATTTTGCCATATTTATTATGCGATACCCTCATTTAATTATTTTTGCAAAATGGAATACTTCTTTAAAACATGCAAATGCAGTTCAACAATACTATTATTTACGAACAAATTTTTTGCAATATAAAAAATTGAAAGAAATGTTACCTGTTGCTATGACCAATAAAAAATTTATGCAATTACACAAGTAGTGCAAAATTTGAATCTTAGAATTGCATACATTTCCTATGAGCTCCCACCAGATATAGCCAAAGGTGGTATTGGTACGTACACACTACAGGTAGCTGAGTTGATGTATGAAAATGGTAGTGATGTACACGTATTTGCAGGTAGCTATACTAGAACGATTAGTGAAAACATACATGGAATTATAATACACCGCATAAAATGTAGTAATCCTCAAAATTTTACAGAAAAATTATTGGAAACTTTTGCAGGTGTACATGAAAAAATAAATTTTGATATTGTAGAATGTCCAGAAATTCATAACCATGGATTTGGGATAAAAGAAAGTTTTCCAAAAATAAATTTAGTAGTACGTTTACATGCACCCAACTATTTAGTTGAAAGCTTAAAGAAAAAATATACACCCTTTACTACAAAATTACGCTTTGTACTTGGGGCACTAAGGCGAGGAAGATTTGATGTAGGCTATTGGCGTAAGTACGATCATACAATCGATAGGGAATGCCAATTTGCAAAATTAGCAGATATAATAACAGCACCATCTAAAACGATGAAAGATTGGGCTGTAAAAAACTGGAAAATTGATGCTTCTAGAATTGTAGTAATACCAAACCCATTTAAAGCTCCATTAGCACTTTTAAATCTGCCTATCCATAAAGAGGCAACGCAAAAAAAAATAATTTTTTTTGGCAGATTAAATGTTTTAAAAGGGTTAGTAAATGCTACTTTAGCCATGAAAAAAATTTTAGAAGAATATCCACAATATAGTTTCTCCATAATTGGTGATGATGGACCAGGCCCAAACAACAAATTGACTATGAGACGGTGGATGCAACTACAATTTGAACAAGTAAAAAAGCAAGTTTTCTTTTTGGAAGGGCAGACATATGAACAATTGCCATTGGCTATAGCAGATGCTGAAATAGCGCTACTACCTAGTTTATTTGAAAGTTTTTCATATACATGTGCTGAAGCTATGGCAGCAGGCAAAGCTGTGGTAGGGAGTATAAATACAGGTATGCAAGATATGATTGTGCATAATAAAAATGGTAAATTGGTTAATGTAGAAAATGTACAGGAAATATATGAAGCCACTAAACAATTTATCGATAATAACGAACTGCGATATACTATTGCAATAAATGCGAGAAAGGATATTTCTACGAAATACGATGCTAATACCATTGGTAATCAATACATCGATTTTTTCAAAGAAGTAAGCGGAAAGTTTTGAATAAAATAAAAATATATCATTTTCACAATGCGAGTGGAGGAGGCGTTTTGTCAGTAATAAAAAATTTACTTAAATTTTCAACAAATGAGCATATAGAAAACCATATAATATATGCAGTAAACAAGAACTTATTTCCTGAATTTAAAATACAACCAATAGAAGGTGCAGTTTCCCAGCAACTCTATTTTTATTCTACTAACAATAATTTTTATTTTACTTGTAAAAAATTAGCAAAACTATTGCCAAACGATACTGCCATTATAGTGGCACACGATTGGGTGGAACTTGGCATGGCAAGTAACTTGGGATTACAAAATAAAATAGTACAAATTGTACATGGAAATTATAAATACTATTATGAATTAGCAGAGCAACATGAGCACAATGTGGATACTTACATATGTATCAGCCCACAAATATTTGCAACGCTCCAAAAAAAGTTACCATCACGAAAAGAAGATATTTTCCATTTAAATTTTCCTGTACCAACCGTTAATCAAAAAAATACATTTGCAGATAGCATACAACTTTTTTACGCAGTAGGAAATTTAAAAGATGAGAATAAACAATTCCAAACTATAATTAATATAGCGAAAACGCTATCGAATAAAAAAGAAAAATATTTTTTTACAATTGCTGGCGGGGGAGTTACTAAAGAAGAGTTTAATGCAATATGGCCACCATCTATGGCTGATAAGGTTAAGTATGTAGGCTTAATTTCAAATGAAGAAATCATTAACTTACTTCCCAAGCAAGATATTTTTCTATTGCCATCGATATCAGAAGGGCTACCAGTTTCATTGGTAGAAGCCATGAAAGCAGGGTTGGTTGCACTAGTTACAAATTGGGAGGGCGCAACAAGTGATCTGTTAATCGAAAATGAAACAGGATTTTATTTTGAAGTAGGTGCTACAAATGATTATGTGAATTGTATTGAAAGATTGAATGATGATAGAGATTTATTAAAAAGGATTTCAAACAATGCTTCCCAAAAAGCAAGAGTATTATTTGATCCATTAATAAATACAAAGAAGTTTGAAGATTTGTATATAAACCTTACAACAAAAAATATAAAATTTAAGAACGCTTTAAAAGTATATGGTAGCAAATTAGATCACCCCTGGTTAGGAAATATATTTACACAAATGCTTAGAAGTTTTAAAAAAATAAGTATGCTTAAACCTAAAGGAAATATATTTTTTAAAACCTATACTAATAAATAGAGATATTAAGTAATGCACAAACACAATCTAAAAATTAATAGCGGCTTTCACAATTAATGCTTTTTAACTCAATAAACTTTGCAATTTTTCTGCCAATTGTATTTATTCTATATTGGCTCGTAGCAAATAAAAGTTTAAAGTTTCAAAATTTTTTTTTACTTATTGCAAGCTATTTCTTTTATGCATGTTGGGACTGGAGATTTCTATTTTTACTCATTTTTTCAACATTGTTGGATTATTTTACTGGGATTAAGATGTCAGATTCACAAAATCAAATCACTAAAAAGTTTTGGTTTTGGTTGAGTATAATTATTAACCTTGGGTTTCTAGGAATCTTTAAATATTATAATTTTTTTATAAGCTCTTTTGTAAGTGCTATTTCAAATTTTGGGCTACATTTTAATCCTTGGACACTTAAAGTAATATTGCCTGTAGGTATTTCATTTTATACTTTTCACGGTTTATCATATGTAATTGATATTTACAAAGGCAGAATAAAAGCAGAAAAAAACTTTATTGATTATTCTGTTTTTGTTAGTTTTTTCCCGTTATTAGTTGCTGGCCCTATTGAACGTGCAACTCATCTATTACCTCAAATTCAAAACAAGCGAGTATTTGATTATAAAAATGCTGTAGACGGCTTAAGGCAAATCTTATGGGGGTTATTTAAAAAAGTTGTGATAGCAGACCAATGTGCAGAATATGCTAATTTAATTTTTAATAATTCATCAGATTATTCAGGAAGTACATTGGTTTTAGGAGCCGTTTTTTTCGCTTTTCAAATTTATGGGGATTTCTCAGGTTATTCTGATATGGCATTAGGCACTGCGAGACTTTTTGGAATTGACTTATTAAGAAATTTCGCATTTCCATATTTTTCGAGAGATATAGCAGAATTTTGGAGGCGTTGGCATATTTCGCTTTCAACTTGGTTTAGAGATTATTTGTATATTCCCTTAGGAGGAAGCAAGGGCGGAACTTGGATGAAAGTAAGAAATACATTTATCATTTTTCTTGTGAGCGGATTTTGGCATGGTGCAAATTGGACTTTTATAGTTTGGGGAGGACTAAATGCATTATTTATTATGCCATCAATTATTTTTAATACAAACAGAAACAACTTAAACATTGTGGCTCAAGGAAAATACTTGCCATCAATAAAAGATTTTTTTTCAATCATTATAACTTTTTGCTTAACCATTTTTGCATGGATATTTTTTAGAGCTGAGAATTTGC
>JANOZW010000256.1:0-8899 GCA_031429575.1 Ferruginibacter sp. | reverse complement strand
GGCTTTTGTCCAAGTAAACAATTTTTGAAGAGGCGTAATCTCCAACGTTTTCTTATCATAGCGAATATAACCCGAACTTTCCATATCTGGCAAAGCCTTTTTAAACCCTTCTAAATCTTTTATTCCTTCTTTGTCTGAAAGAAAAACCACCTCATTTTGTAAATTATTTTTTGCGATATAATCTTTTACGATTTCTTTATATGATCCACCATTACCAATTACAACCAATGGAATATTTACTTCGTTCTTTAATTGATGCAATGCTTTTACGATCGTTAATAAATTTTTTCTTTCAATGATAGAACCTACGGTTAAGAAAAATTTATCTGGTAAACCATACAATTGCTTTATTCTATTTTTTTCTGTTTCACTTATCTCTTGTCTAAAAATATCGTTACAACTTTGATAGGATACTTCTATTTTCTCTTCATCAATTTTATAAAAATCAATAATATCTTTTTTTGTTTGTTCGCTAATGGCAATTATTTTATCGGCATGTTTGCAAGCATATTTGAATTTTTGCCTGTAAATCTGCACATCAATTTTTGAATATTGTTTTGGGTAGCGTTCAAAAATTAAATCGTGTATCGTTACTACAGATTTTATGTTGGTTTTGTTTATGCCAAATGGTATTTCGTGGCTTAGTCCATGATATACATCAATCTTATGTTGCAATAAATCTTTTTTCACCCAATTGCTGCGCCATGCCGCTTTTAAAGTAGTTGATGGAAATTGGGAGGGAGTAATGGTATGAATATTTTTAAAATTGCCCACATTAAATGTATTGGTAAGTTTTGGTGCAAATAAATAATACTCATTCTCATCAAAATATTTTGCTAGCGATGTTACCAGTGTACGACTATAATGCCCAAGCCCTGTTGTATTCTGATAAACCCGTTTCGCATCAAAGCCAATATTCATTTCTTATTATTTGAATGCAAAATAAGTAATCGTTTTTATATAGTTCGCTTCTCTGTTGAAGAATAAAAAGCTTATTCTAAAAACCTCACCCCCGCCTCTCCAAAGGAGAGGAGCCACACTTCAAAACTTTGCAAATGCTTTACATTTTCAGAGACTAAAAGTCCCCCTTCAGGGGATTTAGGGGGCTATGTACTGCATAATAAAAGTTCAATAAAGATTTGAAGATGAATGGAGCGTCGCCAATTTCGCTGCACATAGCTGCTTCTTTGCTGGTAAACAAAAACCTCACCCCCAACCCATCTCTAAAGGAGAGGGGCTTTGAAATTTTTTATTTTGTACATTCGCCAAAAAAATAATTTACCCATGCAAGAAATGATAGAAGCAGCTTTCGCAAATAGGGAGCTTTTAAAAGATGAAAAATACAAAGATGCTATACGAAATGTAATAGAGCAGGTGGACAAAGGAATACTCCGTACCGCTGAGCCACAGGGCGATGCATGGAAAGTAAACGAATGGGTAAAGCAGGCTATACTTATGTACTTTGGTATTCAACAAATGGAAACTTTTGTGCTACCACCATTTGAGTTTTACGATAAAATGAAATTGAAATCGGATTATAAAAGTTTGGGTGTACGTGCGGTGCCGCATGCAGTGGCAAGATATGGTGCGTACCTTGCAAAAAATGTGGTGCTCATGCCTTCGTATGTAAACATAGGGGCGTATGTAGACGAAGGTACCATGGTGGATACATGGGCAACTGTAGGCAGTTGCGCACAGATTGGAAAGAACGTACACCTCAGTGGTGGCGTGGGTATTGGTGGTGTGCTGGAGCCTTTGCAAGCAAGCCCTGTTATTATAGAAGATGGTTGTTTTATTGGTAGCCGTTGCATTGTGGTAGAAGGTGTACGTGTGCAAAAAGAAGCCGTGCTTGGCGCCAATGTGGTGCTTACACAAAGCACAAAAATTATAGATGTTACTGGCGATACGCCCATAGAAACCAAAGGCCTCGTGCCCGAAAGAAGTGTGGTAATACCTGGTAGTTATGTAAAGAAATTTCCTGCTGGCGAGTACAATGTGCCTTGCGCATTAATCATTGGCAAACGCAAGCCTAGTACCGATTTAAAAACGAGTTTGAACGATGCGCTGAGGGATTTTAATGTGGCAGTGTAAAGCCCCTAAATCCCCGAAGGGGACTTTGGTCTCTGATACTTTTTAGTTTATTATTTTTTATTGAACCGTTAATATTTTTTTAAAAATACTAACGGTTTTTTTTGGACAAAGAAGCAGCTATGGTCATCCTCGTTGTGTCACTCACTTCATCGGCATACCATTGTTGATCTTTTATTATGCATTAGATTATGCACTAGATTTACAAATAATTTTATTTTTTCAAAACTTTATCTATTACATAATCTACTACGTTTCTCTCCCCTTCGGGGAGGATAGGAGGGGCTTCTTCATCGGCATACCATTATTCATCTTTTATTATGCATTAGATTGTGCAATAGATTATGCAATAGATTGAAAGGAACATTTTTCAGTATTAATTTCTATCTGTTAATGTATATATTTTTAATTCAATCTTTAGCCCCATAATAATGGAAATAGTAAAAGTGTTATATTTACAATTATATTGATGATTTACTTTTGACTTTATAAACAATTAAATATATGGCTATTACAACAATTGATATAAAAGAAGAAATTGACAACCAGAAAATATTAATTCCTAACAACATGAGAATTAATGACGATAAAGTGTATTTAAAAAAAATGGGAAATGCTATTTATATCATACCATTCCATAACCCTTGGCAAAATCTTATAGAATCTACTGAATCTTTCACAAGCGATTTTATGGATAATCGCAATCAAATTGATACACAAAAAAGAGAATCATTAGACTAATGCAATATCTTCTCGATACCAATATTTGTATTTACATTATTAAGAATAAACCAACTCAAGTTTTTGAAAAGTTTCTCTCACTAGAGTTTGGTTCAGTTGGCATTTCTTCTATCACTTTAGCAGAACTAAATTATGGCGTCGCAAAAAGTTCGAACACTGACAAAACCAAGAAGCACTAATTAAATTTTTAACACCAATAGAAATAATGGATTTTAATTTTGAGGCTGCAGAAGAATATGGAAAAGTTAGAAGTGATTTAGAGAAAAAAGGTACACCAATTGGTCCTCTTGATTTGTTGATAGCATCACATGCTAAAAGTTTAAACGTTATTCTAGTAACAAATAACGAAAATGAGTTTAGCAGAGTAGTAGGATTAAAAATTGAAAACTGGGCTAATTAAATTTTTAGATTTTTCATGGACTTCAATCTTAATAAATTTGCATATTTGCCCATTTGCAAATTTTCACATTAACTGCTTCTGCATTCTAAGCACCCTATCCTCCAGCTTCTCCGATGTTATTGTTTCCCTTATGCTATCTACTTTTAATGGAAAACAAAACGGTGTTAATTTTTTTGGATAAGTAATTTTTATATGGCTTGTTGCAATACGTTGTAGCATATCTCTCAGTCGTATTTCTTCCATTTGATGTTGCATTACTTCATTGTATGCTTGTTTAAGTAAAATACTGTTGGGTTCATATTCACTGAGTACGTTAAAAAGTAAGCTAGCACTGCTTTGCAAGTGCCGTTGCTTTACTTTTTCGCCAGGCATTCCTTGGAAAATTAAACCACCAATTACCGCTATATCTCTAAATTTTCTGCGAGCCATTTCGCCAGCGTTTACACTTTTGGTAATATCTTCATATAAGTTTTCTTCTGAAAATAATTCATACACATTGCTATCATCAAGGGGTATGGGTTGGTCGCTTAGCAATTCAAAACCATAATCGTTCATGGCAAATGAAAATGTAATAGGCGTTATTTTGCTTATGCGATAAGCTAGCAAAGCCGCCATGGCTTCATGTACCAGCCTGCCTTCAAAGGGATATATAAATAAATGAAATCCATCTTTTGTCTCAATATGTTCTATCAACAATTCATTTTCTTTTGGTACCGCAGATAATTCTTTTTGTAAATCAAACAATGGTTTTAATGCTGTTAACTCTATTTCTTTTTTTGAAACTTTGTCATCGTTTGCATCATTTAATTTTTTGCGCAGCATTTTTCCGAGTTGAGAGCTTAAGGGTAATCTACCACCATTCCAACTTGGTACAATAGATTTTTTAGAATTACTTTTTCTTACCAACACGGTCATATCTTTTATCATAACAAACTCTAGGTTGCGCCCTGCAAGTGTAAACACATCGCCAGGGTTTAGTTTGCTTATAAAATATTCTTCTATTACACCAATGCTTCCACCGCTAATAAATTTTACACGCAGCATGGCATCGCTCACAATCGTACCTATGTGCATGCGATGGCGCATGGCAATTCTTCTATCATTTATTTTGTACAATCCATCAATAATTTCTACTTTTTTAAAATCATCATACTCACGCAAGGCTATACCACCCACGGTTATAAACTGTAAAATTTGTTGCCACTCTTCTTCAATAATTTCACTAAAGCAATAGGTATTTTTTATTTCTTCAAATAAAGCATCTGGATAAAAACCATCTGAAATAGCGAGTGTACACAAATATTGTATCAGTACATCAAAGCACATCAGCATGGGTAATCTACTTTCAATAAATTGTTCCCCCACAGCTTCTTTCAATGCAGCTGCTTCTACCAATTCCAAAGAATGGGTAGGTAAAAAATAAATTTTACTCACTGCATCTGGTTGGTGACCACTTCTACCTGCACGTTGTAAAAATCTTGCCACACCTTTTGGTGAGCCTACTTGTATCACCGTTTCTACGGGGCGAAAGTCAACACCTAAGTCTAAACTAGACGTACAAACCACTACTTTTAAAATACCTTCGTGTAACGCATCCTCCACCCATGTGCGGAGTTCTCTTTCTATACTGCCATGGTGCAAAGCCACTGCACCAGACAGTTCTGGCGCAATATCCAATATGGTTTGGTACCAAGTTTCGCTCATGCCTCTTGTATTTATAAAGAGAAGTGTGGTATTATTTTTTTCAATAATGGGTAAAATACTTGGTGCCATTTTTATACCCAAATGTCCTGCCCAAGGGTATTTTTCTATTTCTTCGGGAATGATGGAAAGTATTTCAAATTTTTTCTGCACATTGGCTTTTACAATTACCCCTTCAATCCTTAAAGAGGAAAGAAGTACGTCTTTTGCTTCTTCAAGATTGCCGATGGTAGCGGATATTCCCCAAACTGACAAGTTCAAGGTTGAAGGTTCAAAGTTCAAGGTTTGTTCAAGTTCGAGGTTCTTTTCTTTTTTTGAAGCTTCCTTTTTTTTATTAGATATTGATTCATTATTTTGGGTTGAAGAACAATTGCTATTTGTTGTAGCGTTTGCGCCTTCAACTTTCAACCTTGAACTTTGAACCTTCAACCCTTGTATTCTCGAAACCGCCAACTCCACCTGCACCCCACGCTTACTCCCAAGCAATTCGTGCCACTCATCCACCGCTATTATTTTTAAATGTTGAAATGTATCTCCATAGTTTTTTTGTGCTAAAAATAAATGCAAACTCTCTGGTGTAATAATAAGTACCTCAGGTAAGTTTCGTATTTGTTTTGCCCTATCTGCAGTAGAAGTATCACCGTTTCTACTATCTACTTTCCATTGCATACCAAGCTCGTGTACAACTTCATTCATGGCTCTTTCTATATCTTTTGCTAGTGCACGCAATGGCGTTACCCAAAGTAATTGCAAACCATTGTTTTTCTTTGTTGTAAAATTTGTTGGATTGTTATTAATGAATTGAATAAGGGCACCAAGAAAAACAGAATAAGTTTTCCCAAAGCCTGTTGGTGCATTTACAAGACCGCTTTCTCCATTAATAATATGTTGCCATGTTTGTTCTTGAAAGGGGAATGGCGAGCGGTTTTGATTAGAGAGCCAAGATTTGATGGTTTTGTAGCCCGAAGTAGTAGAAATCATCATATTGTTTTCATTCATTTTGAGAGCTCAAATTATTTTGATAATTATATAAATTGAGAAGATTACTACTGTAGAATTTGCGTAAAGATACATATTGAAAAAATAATTTATGGTTATTAATCAAATCGATGTTCAAAAAGCGATTCTTTTCGGCTTTTTTTAATAATTTGCAGAAAATAATTTAAAACAAAAAATCATGAGTAAAATCTACAAATTTCCATTAGTCATCTTAATGATGCTAATTTCGATTTCCACTTTTGCGCAAAAAAGTTTTTTTGCTGATGTTACAGAAGGTCAGGCAAAAGCTAACGCAGGTGCAAGAGTAATAGTGCCTATTAAGTCTAGAACTGTAATTTTAGATGAAGAGGCAATGAAAAATTTCTTGTGGAGCCTTCCTACAGAAAAAAATGTTCACAACCGTAAAGCAACACCGGTATTAGAATTGCCAATGCCAGATGGTAGAACAGCTAAATTCAATGTTTGGGAAAGTAGTATTCAGGAGCCTGCTTTAGAAGCTAAGTTCCCTAATATTAAAACTTTTTTAGGACAAGGTATTGATGACCCTTATGCAACCATAAGATTTGATTACACTCCTAGAGGATTTCATGCTCAAGTACTAACATTAAATGGCACTTATTACATCGACCCATTTTCAATGAATTTTGATGGGACATACATTAGTTATTATAGAACTGATTTGATAAAAAATGTGCCCTTTGAATGTACTGTTGAAGAAGCAATAAACAAACCAGCATTGCAAAGTAGACCACAAGCTAATTGTCTTGGAACTGAAATGAGAACATTTAGGCTTGCAGTAGCTTGTACAGGTGAATATGCTCAGGCTCCCGGGATTAATGCAGGTAGTAATGCGGCAATATTACATGCAGCAATTGTTACATCTGTAAATAGGGTGGTTGGTGTGTATGAAAGAGAAATTACTGCAAGGATGATTCTTATTGCAAATAATAATCTTGTCGAGTTTTTGAATGCAGGTACAGATCCTTTTACAGGTAATAACAATGCAAACGTATTAATAAATGAAAGCCAAACTGTGATTGATGCAAATATTGGATTTGCTAATTATGATATTGGGCACACTTTTAGTACAGGTGGAGGCGGTTTAGCACAACTTAATTCTCCTTGTGGATCAAGTAAAGCTAGAGGTATTACAGGTAGCCCTTCACCTACTGGTGATGCATATGATATTGATTATGTAGCTCATGAAATGGGACATCAGTTTGGCGGTAATCATACCATGGCAGGTTGCGGGTCTTCGCCAAATAGTACAAAATACGAACCTGGAAGTGGAACCACAATTCAAGCTTATGCAGGCATTTGTGGAGCAGAAAACATACAACCAAACAGTGATCCGCATTTCCATGCTGTTAGCTTTGATGAGATAAGTAATTTCTTTTTTGGAGGAGGTGGCTGTGGTGTGATAACACCTACAAATAACAATTTACCCGTTATTGCACCTTTTACCAATAGTGGTTTAACTATCCCAATTGGAACTCCATTCACTTTGACTGGTACGGCTACTGATGCGGATGGAGATGCACTATCATATTCATGGGAACAATGGGATTTTAGTGGAACAGCAACATGGAATGCAGGAGCAACTGCACCGCCAGGCAATACAGTTCCATTATTTAAATCTCGTTTACCAAAAACAAATGGTAGTCGTACTTTTCCTGATGTGGCCGTAATTAATGCCGGTTTTCCTGCTAACCCTCCTTCTGCAATGAATGGATTGAAAGGTGAAACACTCTCACCAGTTGCAAGGCCTATGAATTTTAGACTATCTGTTAAAGATAATCGTGCTGGAGGAGGCTCAGTAGCTTCTGCTGGTTCAGGGGGATGTCAAAATTCTACTCCATTTGTAATAAATGTTGGTGGTACTGCACCATTTACCTTAGCTACACCAAATGGTGGAGAAAGTTATTTAGCAAGTTCTCCACAAACAGTAACATGGAATGTGGTTGGTACAAATGCTGCACCATTTAATGTCGCCAATGTAAAAATATCTTTCTCTAGCGATGGCGGTTTAACTTTTCCTACTGTTTTACTTGCAAGCACTGCTAATGATGGTTCGGAAATAGTAACAATGCCATCTACAGCTACAACAACAGCTCGTATTAAAGTAGAAGCTATTGGAAATATTTTCTTTGATATTTCTAATGCAAACTTTACGTTAACAGTACCACCAAACGATTTTAATTTTGGTACAATTTCGCCTGCTTCTTCTGCTTGCCCTGCAGGAGCAACTATGACGGTAAATATACCAACTACCTCAACAGGTGGTTTTGCAAATCCAATTACATTAGCAGCAACTTCAGGTGTACCAGCAGGTACAACTGTTACTTTTGCAGCAAATCCTGTAGCTCCAGGTGCTACATCAGTTGCTACTTTAAACAATGCTAATACACTTTCTGCAGGTACATATAATGTTACTGTTACTGGTACTGCTACAGGAGCTGGTGTAAAAACGACTACTATTAGTTTTGTTATAACGGCAGGCGCTGGTCCAGTATTAACAACCAATACTGTAGCTACAACAGTTTGTGCTCCTGCTACTGCAACCTTCAGCGTTGCAACCGCAGCGGCACCGGTTACTTACCAATGGCAAAGTGCTCCTACAGTTGGAGGCACTTATACAAATATATCTACTGCAACTTCTGCAAGCTATACCACAGCCGCTACCAATGCAGGCATGAATGGTATGGGTTTCCGTTGTATCGTATCAACTCAATGTGGTACTACTACATCTACTAATGCATTACTCACTGTGAATACTGCTGCGGCAATTACAACACAGCCTACTAACCAAACTGCATGTACAGGAGCTACTGCTACTTTTACTGCCGCAGCTAGTGGTACAGGTGTTGCTTATCAATGGCAGAGCGGTACAAGTGCTACTGGTCCTTGGACAAACGTTGGTACAAATAGTGCATCTTATACAACAGCTCCACTAACAGTAACCACCCCTAC
>JANOZW010000255.1:0-4715 GCA_031429575.1 Ferruginibacter sp. | reverse complement strand
TATGATCGTATTGAAAAAAATGATCTCCAAAAACCCTTTTTGGAGTACCTCCGTCAATGCCAACTTTAAACCCAGAAATTTGCCCGGCCCTACTACTAGCAAAATAAATATACTTGCTATCCCAGCTCCAACTATTTACCTCATCGCTACTACTATGAAAGGTAAGTTGCTTTACTTCACCACCTGAGCTTGGCATTATGTAAACATCACTATTGTTGTATTGCCTGCCTGTAAATGCAATCCATTTACCGTCTGGCGAAACCTTTGCATTGTTCTCGTAGCCTTGCATGGCAGTTAATCTTGTGGCAGCACCATCTTTTACAGGTGCTTTCCATAAATCTCCTTCAAAACTAAAAATAACTGTTTCTCCATCTGGCGTAAGCGATGGACTAGATAGAAAAAATGGTTCTGACATTTGTGCATTTACATTTTCAAAAACAAAAAAGAAAACAATAGCAAGCAATAGTCGCATAAGTAATAAGTTTTAATGCTGATAAGATTTTATAAAATCCAAAAACGATTTGATAAAATAAAGATACATAGCAAAATTGGAAATATATACCTTGTCTTGGGTGCATTTAAAAATGTCGCTATTTGAATTAGAGGTGACACCTCTTTGAAAGTAGTTTCTAGTTTAAAGTCTATTCTGAGAGGTGTCACCTCTTGTGATATTTTTAAATGCACCAATAGTATTTTCTGAATACTTTACTACAAATTATTTTTATGCAATATAGCAATAGGTGAACCCTTAGCCATAAAAACGCTATCGGGTTTTGCTCCATTTAAAAATGAAAATTGAGTGCCATATAGTTTTTCGAAATCACAAACAATATTGTAATTTTTAACAGTGTGTATTTCCCAACTTGGATGTTGAACTGCATATTCAAATGTGGTGCTGTTGCTGTATTTTGAATAACCCCAGTAATGCTCGGCTATAAATTCTTCCTTACTTCCTGCAACCATTGGCGCATGTTTTTTTTCTGTTGTAGCTTCTAATTTATTCCAAATGCCTTTGTATTTCCAATGGTATCCAAGTTGTAACTCCTCTCCTATTTGCTTGTAGTAATGTTTCATACGGAGGGTTACATATTTTTCTCTATACAAAGTATTTGCTACAAAAGTAATGGCGGGTTTTGGTACAATTTCTTTTATAAAAACGGCTCCTCGTTTCCATGTATCTCCATTTTTTACACGCACATAAAAACGCAAGTTTACTTCTTCAAAATTTATATGGAAGGGCACTTTCATGCCCAGCATTTTGGTTTGCTCAAACATAAAGCCAATAAGGCTTACATAACATTCACCTTTATAAAAATCAAGTTCTGTTTTTGCAGGTAAGTAAGGGGCTAATACTTTTGGATCTATGGCATAATTAGCCATTATAAGATTATTCCACTCAGCAGTGAGAAATTTTTTATTCATGCTTTAAAAACGATTTTTTGGCACAATAAGATGTTTGAATGCAAAAGATAAGGCATTATAAAAACAAAACCCGAAACATCAATTTCGGGTTTGTCAATTTATTTCTTAGCGTACATTACTTCTTTTACCAAAGCTACTGTTCTACCAACATTGGGCAGATAAGCTGCTACTAGGTTTGGTGCATAATGCATGGGTGCGTCTATAGATGTAATGCGGCGAATAGGCGCATCTAAATAATCAAAACCTTCTTTTTGTATTCGATAAGCTATTTCAGAACTTACAGAAGCAAACGGCCATTGCTCTTCTACAATTACCACGCGATTTGTCTTTTTTACACTTTCTAAAATGGTAAACCAATCTAGGGGACGAATCGTAGCTACATCTATTACCTCTGCCTCTATTCCATCTTTAGCCAATTCTTCAGCAGCACCAAGTGCAACTTTCATCATTTTATTAAAGGATACAATGGTCACATCTTTTCCTTCTCTTTTTATAAAACATTTACCAATGGGTAATACATATTCTCCTTCTGGCACTTCGCCTTTTTCGCCATACATTACTTCACTTTCCATAAACACCACAGGATCGTCATCTCTTATGGCAGCTTTCAATAAACCTTTTGCATCGTAAGGGTTACTTACAGATATTACTTTCAAACCAGGAATATTAGCGTACATACTTTCAAACGCAGTGCTATGTTGTGCTCCAAGCTGTCCTGCACTTCCATTGGCGCCTCTAAAAACAATTGGGCAACCCACTTGTCCGCCACTCATGGCTAGCATTTTAGAAGCGGTATTTAAAATTTGATCTAATGCTAAGACTGCAAAATTCCATGTCATATATTCCACTATTGGGCGAAGACCGTTTTGTGCAGAACCAACCGCTATAGCAGTGAAACCAAGTTCAGCAATGGGTGTATCTATTATACGCTTTTCGCCAAACTCTTCTAGCATGCCTTGGCTAACTTTGTAAGCACCATTGTATTCTGCCACTTCTTCTCCCATTAAGTACACCCTTTCATCGGCTCTCATTTCTTCTTGCATGGCTTCTCTGAGGGCTTCTCTAAACGCTATTTGACGCATATAGTATTAAGTATTTAGTATTGAGTATGTAGACTTGCGTCTTTTTGAATTTGAGCAAATTTATTGTATCGAGGTTAAACGAGCAAAAAAAGGAATTCAAACAGAATTTGCAAATAGGAAAATGTGCAAATATGCCAATTTAGAAGGCAATACCCTTATTGCTTTTTTTGAACTCTAAAATTTAAACTGTTTTTATTTGTAAAACTACTCGATTTATTATTTGCACATTTGCCTATTTGCATATCTGCACATTATCCAATGTTTTCTATCACCATTGCACTCGCACCTCCTCCGCCATTACAAATACCAGCAGCACCATATTTTGCATTGTTTTGTTTCAATACATTTAATAAAGTAACAACAATTCTTGCGCCACTTGCACCCAATGGATGACCAATAGAAACCGCGCCACCATTCACATTTACTTTACTTGGGTCAATATTTAATCGCTTGGTATTTTCTATGCCCACTACGGCAAAGGCTTCGTTTAATTCGTAAAAAGAAATATCAGTGGCTGTTAACCCAGCTTTAGCAATGGCTTTTGGTACAGCAATGGCTGGCGTTGTTGTAAACCATTCCGGTGCTTGTTCTGCATCTGCATAGCTTACAATTTTGCCAATTGGTTTCAAGCCAAGCTCTTCCATTTTTTTCTTACTTATTAAAACCAATGCTGCTGCACCATCATTCATGGTACTTGCATTGGCAGCAGTTACGGTTCCATCTTTTACAAATGCACCTTTCAATCCAGCTATCTTATCAAACTTTACATTAAAAGGTTCTTCATCTTTTGAAAAAATAATTGCATCTCCTTTTTTTTGTGGAATGGTTACTGCTACAATTTCATTTTCAAATCTTCCTTCGTTTGTAGCTGCCTGTGAGCGCTTGTAACTTTCTATGGCAAATGCATCTTGGTCTTCTCTGCTAATGCCGCATGTGGTTGCGCAAAGTTCTGCCGCATTACCCATGGCTTTTGCATCATACACATCTGTAAGGCCATCTTTTGCTAAACCATCTATCATGGTTACGTTGCCGTATTTATTTCCCCACCGCATATTTTCAGTGTAGAAAGGTACATTGCTCATGCTTTCCATGCCTCCAGCTATTACAATATCTGCATCGCCAAGCATAATGCTTTGTGCAGCTTGCGAAATGGCTTTCATGCCGCTAGCACATACTTTGTTTATAGTAGTACAATTTACTTCGTTTGGCAGACCTGCAAATTTAGCTGCCTGCCTTGCAGGTGCTTGCCCAAGGTTTGCTTGAATAACAGAACCCATCAATACATCGTTTACCAATGCCACATCCACACCTGCTTTATCTAAAGCACCTTTTATGGCTGCAGCTCCCAATTGTGTAGCGGTCATATCTTTAAGAGATCCACCAAAACTTCCTATGGGTGTGCGTACTGCTGAGAGAATATATACTTCTTGCATAAATTAATTTTTATGCGACAAATGTACAATAATAAATGGGTGCTCTTTTCAAGTTTTTTTTTGTTTTTAACATCTTTGGAACAGATATTGCATTCATTATTTTTTAACATTTATTCACCCATATTTTTTTTATGAAGAAATTTTTTCGCAAAGCTTTTTTGATGATGGCTTTTGTAGGTTTAATCAATGATACTGTAAAGGCAACAAACATTGTTATTGAACATCCCACGTTGTTTACATTTAATCCAACCATTACTCCTGCCCCTACCTTTGTTATTCCATTTGTGCCTATTACCAATCCAATCATTTCGTTAAAAGATGCTTTGCAAGAGTTAAAAAACACAAGTCGTAAAGAAAAAAAAGAAAGAATAAAATCTGTAAAAGCTCTTTTAAAGGAATACAAAGCAAAAAAAAATGCCGGAGATGATCCCAGTACCAACCAGTTGTTGATGATAATACTTGCAATACTACTACCACCATTAGCTGTTTATTTACACGAAGGAGAATTAAACACTAAATTTTGGATTTCACTTATACTTTCTTTGCTGGTAATTTTTAGTTTTTTCTTGTGGATAATTCCAGTATTATATTCATTGCTTGTTGTGCTAGATGTAATATAATAATTTGTATTTTAAAAATTTTTAAGTCGATGCCATTTTATAGCACCGACTTTTTTTATTACTTATTTATAATAATATTCTTAAAAAAATTTGCGCAATCAAATAATTGCGCTTATATTTGCAATCGATTAGTTGCACGATAAATAAATTAAAAAATG
>JANOZW010000254.1:0-79487 GCA_031429575.1 Ferruginibacter sp. | reverse complement strand
GCCGCCGAGTTTGTTCATGGCAATAGCTAGTGTGGTATGCGCTTCCCAACTAATGCTACCAAAACTCATGGCACCAGTGGCAAAGCGTTTGTAAATATTTTCTGCAGGTTCTACATCATCAATAGAAATTGCAGGGCGTGTATTTTTAAAATTAAATAAACTTCTTAGTGTTGCTGCTCTTTCGCTTTGGTCGTTTACGTGTTTAGAATATTTTTTAAAAGTATTGTAATCATTCATTCTTGTAGAATACTGCAACAAATGAATGGTAGTTGGATTAAACAAATGAAATTCGCCTTTGCGTTTCCATTGATACACACCACCCACTGGCAAACGATCATTTGGCATTGATTTTTTACTGAATGCTACATAATGTTTTGCCAATGCTTCTTTTGCAAGCCCATCAAGCGTTACACCTTCTATGCGACTAACTGCGCCAGTAAAATAATTATCCACTACATTTTTATCGAGCCCAAGTATTTCAAAAATTTGTGCGCCTTGGTAAGATTGCAAAGTAGAAATACCCATTTTGGAAAATACTTTTAGCAAACCATCGCACACTGCTTTGATATAATTTTTTCGTAAATCTTCCCACTCTAAATTTGTTTGCAACGCACCATTGGCTTTCATATTTCTGATAGATGCCATGGCTAAATATGGATTGATGGCCGTAGCACCAAAACCAATTAAACAGGCAAAGTGATGCACTTCCCATACATCGCCGGCTTCTACCACTATGCCCACTTGCCCACGCAAACCTTTTTCTATCAAATGATGATGCACTGCCGATGTAGCTAGCAAAGTTGGAATGGCTGCATGGTCACTATCAACGGCTCTATCGCTCAATATCAATACCTCAAAACCATCGTGTACGGCATCTTCTGCATAGCGGCACAATCTTTCTAAACCTAATTTTAAAGAACCCTCTTTTCCATCTGCACGAAAATAAGTTTGCAATGTTTTGCTTTGAAATTTTCCTGTATCAATGCTGCGCAATTTTTCCAATTCTTTACTAGTAAGTATTGGATGTTTTAATGCAACGGTATGGCAGTCTTCTGGTTTTTCTTCTAACAGCGTTCCATTGTTTCCTACAAAAGATGCGAGGCTCATTACCAATCTTTCTCTTATTGGGTCAATAGGCGGGTTGGTAACCTGGGCAAACAATTGTTTGAAATAAGAACTGATGTGTTGTGGAATATCACTCAGTACAGCCAATGGGGTATCCGTTCCCATAGAACCAATGGGTTCCTTGCCATCAAGCGCCATAGGTTTTAAAATGGTATCAATATCTTCAGTAGAATATCCAAATGCTTTTTGATATTTTAAAATAGACGCATCGGTTAAATGCGTAAATGCCACACGTGGTTCTTCTATTTCTTCTAAACGAATTTTATATTGGTTTAAATATTTGTCGTATGGTTTTTGGCTACAAATATTTTGTTTCAATTCTTCATCGCTAATAATTCTGCCTTGCTCTAAATCTACCACAAACATTTTCCCTGGTTGTAGCCTTCCTTTTTCTTTTATCAATTTTTGATCGATAGGCAGTGCACCAGTTTCACTTGCCATAATAACCCTATCATCTGTGGTTACCCAATAACGAGATGGTCGCAGCCCGTTTCTATCCAACGTAGCACCAATAATTTTTCCATCGGTAAATGATATAGAAGCAGGGCCATCCCAAGGTTCCATGATGCTTGCATGAAATTCGTAAAATGCTTTTTTAATCGGATCCATATCATCGTTGCCATCCCAAGCTTCGGGTATGAGCATCATCATTACATGCGGGAGACTTCTGCCACACAGCAATAATAACTCAATCATATTATCTAAACAGGCAGAGTCTGATTGTTGTCCGCTAATAATGGGCAACAACAAATCCATTTCTTCTTTACTAAAATATGGAGTTGTAAAACGCTGCTCTACCGCTTTTAGCCAGTTTAGGTTTCCTTGCAAAGTATTTATTTCGCCATTGTGCGCTATGTATCTAAATGGTTGTGCCAATTTCCAACTTGGAAAAGTGTTTGTTGCAAAACGAGAATGCACTAATCCAAAAGCGCTCACCAATTTTTTGTTGGATAAATCAGGAAAATAATTTCGCACCTGCGTACTTGTTAATTGCCCTTTGTAAATAATTGTTTTGTAAGAAAGCGATGCCACGTAAAAACCAATGCTATCTTTTTTAATAGTATTGTTAATAGTATGTGTTGCATAATTTCGAAGCACGAAAAGTTTTCTTTCAAATGCGTCAACATCTTTAATATGATCTGGCCTTGCAATAAAAACTTGTTCTATTTCTGGTTCCACACTTAATGCTGTAGGGCCAATATTTTCGGCATTCACAGGTACTTTTCTATAGCCAAGTATTTCTATATGTAATTTTTCAGCAGCTTTATTAAACAACGAACGACATTCTTCTCTCAATCTTATTTCTTTTGGAAAGAAAATAACGCCAACAGCATATTTTGTAAATGCGGGTAAATGAATACCAAGTTTTTTGCATTCATCAAAGAAAAATTCGTGTGGCATTTGCAACATAATTCCTGCACCATCGCCAGAGTTGTTTTCGCAACCGCACGCACCTCTGTGTTCCATATTTTCCAATACCGTAAGTGCATCAGAAATATGTTGGTGCGATTTTACACCTTTAATGTTGGCCACAAACCCAATACCACAAGCATCATGCTCAAAGCGTGGGTCGTAGAGACCGGCCTCACCCTCGTTCCCTCTCCGAAGGAGAGGGAGGCCAAGCTTTTGTGCATCATCAGCATTTGTAATTAAGCATTTCATCATGTTATCTTTTTTCAACTTTTATCCAAACATAGATTATGTGTTATTTTTTGTCCAAACATGGATTATGTATTATTTATTTTTTGCCCAAACAAAGAAGCAGCTATGGTCATCATCGTTGTGTCACTCACTTGTACGGCATACCTACTATGATCAATAATTCGTACCGTCTAATTTTTTCTTTCACATTTTAATTCACAAACCATTTACTCTACTTTATCTCCCAATCAATCTCCTACGTTTCTTCCCCCTTCGGGGGAGATAGAGGGGGCTTCTCCGGGGAGGTTAGGAGGGGCCGCCCTTACACCAAATACCCAAACGCATTATCACCACTCTTCAACTCTGTATAATTAATATGATAATTATTTAAATTTTTTAGCAACACTTCATAATCAGCTTTCGTTTTTAATTCAATACCCACCAATGCAGGGCCTGTTTCTTTATTGTGTTTTTGCATATATTCAAATCGGGTAATGTCATCGTTCTCTCCCAACACATGGTTTACAAATTCTTTTAAAGCACCTGGTCTTTGTGCAAAGCGAATAAGAAAATAATGTTTCAATCCTTCGTATTGCAAACTGCGTTCTTTAATTTCTTGCATGCGATCAATATCATTATTACCACCACCAATAACACAAACAATATTTTTTCCTTTTATTTGTTCGGCATATTCATCCAAAGCAGTTATGCTTAAAACACCTGCAGGTTCAGCTACAATAGCATCTTCATTATACAATTGCAAAATGGTAGTACACACTTTTCCTTCGTCCACCAATAGCATATCATCCAATACATCTTTACAAATAGAAAAAGTAATATCGCCCACACGCTTTACAGCCGCACCATCTACAAAGCGTTCAATGTTTTCTATTGTAACTGGCTGCCCTGCTTTTAAAGCTTCGTACATGCTTGGTGCACCATTTGGTTCTACACCGATTATTTTTGTTTGCGGAGAAAAGGTTTTAAAATAAGAACCAACGCCTGCGCTTAAGCCACCGCCACCGACAGCCATAAAAATGAAATCCAAAGCCTCCACCGAGTCCCCGCTATCTCCCCAGAAGGGGGAGGAAACCTGTGAGATTGACGTAGTAGATTGGTGCGATTTGTTTTCGTTATATTGATCTTGTTGCTTATTAAACTGTTCAAATATTTCTACACCAACTGTTGCTTGGCCTTCAATAATTTTATAATCATCAAATGGAGGAATAAATGTCATGCCATTTTCTTCTGTATATTTTTTTGCAGCAATGGCACAATCATCAAACGTATCGCCTACTAATTTTACGGTTATAAAATTATCGCCAAACATTTTTGTTTGCGATATTTTTTGATTGGGAGAAATAACGGGCATAAACACAACACCTTTTGCGCCTAATTTTTTACAACTGTATGCAAAACCCTGCGCATGGTTGCCTGCGCTTGCACATACAACGCCACGCTGCAATTGCTCAGGCAATAAGCTACTCATCATATTATATGCACCACGCAGTTTGTAAGAACGCACCACTTGCAAATCTTCTCTTTTTAAATACACATTACATTGGTATTTTTTGGAGAGATTTACATTGACTTGCAAAGGCGTTCTGTTTACAACGTTTTTTAATCGTTCTACTGCTTCGATAAAACTAAATTGATATGTATTTATTGTTTCTAACATTTATTTCAATAATTCATTATAACTTTAATACAAGTTTTAAAAGTGTAATTATGGATAATTCCTATTTCAATCTTTGGTACCTAGCTATCATTCAAATTTATTTAGCACTTCGTTATGCCGTAAAAGCCGTTATGGGTAGCGTTGACAATTATAATATTTTAAAATTGGCAATGGTGCTGTTTGTTCCCATCATTGGCTATTACTTTGCTACTAAAAAAGAAATACCTATTTCATAATCTCCTACACATTCGTACTTATTGTTTTCATATTCGTCATAGCTTGTCTTAAAGTAGCCCCTACAATTTCTACTGGATGATTACGCAACGCATGATTTACTTTTATCAATGCTTTATTATCCACTCCAGCATCTTTTCCTTCGTTGAAATTTTTTCCAATAACATCTGTATCTATTTTCTTCATAAAGTTGGCCAACAATGGCTTGCATGCATGATCAAATAAATAACAACCATATTCTGCTGTATCAGAAATAACTCGGTTCATTTCAAATAATTTTTTACGGGCAATGGTATTTGCAATCAATGGGGTTTCGTGCAATGATTCGTAGTAAGCAGACTCTTCTTTAATACCTGCCTCTACCATTGTTTCAAAAGCGAGTTCCACACCTGATCTTATCATGGCCACAAACAGCAAGGCATTATCAAAAAATTCTTGCTCTGCAATTTTCATATTGCCAGCGGGCGTTTTTTCAAAAGCTGTTTCGCCAGTAGCGGCTCTCCATGCCAATAAATTTTTATCGTCGTTTGCCCAATCTTCCATCATTGTTTTACTAAAATGCCCACTCATAATATCATCTTGGTGTTTTTGAAACAGGGGGCGCATAATTGTTTTTAATTCTTCCGATAATTCGTATGCTTTTATTTTTGCTGGGTTGCTCAATCTGTCCATCATGGCCGTAACACCGCCTTGCTTTAAAGCTTCCGTAATTACTTCTACGCCATATTGTACCAATTTAGATGCGTAGCTTTTTTCAATTCCTTTTTCTACCATTTTATCAAAACAAAGTATGGAGCCTGTTTGTAACAAGCCGCACAATATTGTTTGCTCACCCATTAAATCACTTTTTACTTCTGCTACAAAAGATGATTTTAATACACCAGCTCTATGTCCGCCAGTGCCTGCTGCATATGCTTTTGCTTGCTCTAAGCCTTTTCCTTCGGGGTCATTTTCTGGATGCACAGCTATTAATGTAGGTACTCCAAATCCTCTTTTGTATTCTTCTCTCACTTCTGTACCTGGGCATTTTGGCGCTACCATTATTACTGTTAAATCTTTTCGTATTTGCATGCCTTCTTCTACAATATTAAAACCATGTGAGTAAGAAAGCGTAGCACCCTTTTTCATTAATGGCATAATGGCTGTTACTACAGATGTATGTTGTTTATCTGGTGTTAGGTTCAACACCAAATCAGCAGAAGGAATGAGTTCTTCGTACGTGCCCACTACAAAATTATTATCTGTGGCATTTTTCCATGATGCTCTTTTTTCTGTTATAGCTTCACTGCGTAATGTATACGAAACATCTAAACCAGAGTCTCTTAAATTTAAACCTTGGTTTAAGCCTTGTGCGCCACAACCTACGATTACCATTTTTAATCCTTTGAGTGCATCTACACCATTTGTAAATTCGCTGCTGTTCATAAACTCGCATACTGCAAGTTGATTTAGTTGTTCTCTAAGTGGTAAGCTGTTGAAATAATTTGCCATTGTATTTAATTGTAGCCCCCTAAATCCCCCGAAGGGGGACTTGTGAACTTTGTGATTATTGAATTGGTTTTTTATTTTTAGTCGTCAAAAAGCTTTTTTTTATGATTTTCGGTTTCATTATAAACCCTATGCCAACTGCCCATTGCCAACTGCTACATGGAGAAGACTTCTTCGTTCTGATTCAAAAATTCGTTCTCTATTGTAGCCTCGCCCGGTTCTCTATATTCAAACTCTTTTAATTTTTTATGAAAGCCTTCACTATTTTTTATGATAGCTATTCTTGCACTGCGCACAAATTCTATTAAGCCAAAAGGCTCTAATACTTTTATTAAATTATCTGTTTCTTCTCTGTGTCCTGCTACTTCAAAAACGGTATAATCTTTTCTTATAACGACAGCTTTTGCGCCATGCTGACTCAATAATCTTTCTACCTGCACTTGCTCTGCAATTATATCTGTAGGCACTTTGTACAAAGCCAATTCTTGCCACACTATTTCATCGTTGTTGTTGTAATATGTTTTTAAAACTTCTACTTGCTTTTCTATTTGTCTGCACAATTTTCTTACTACTTCTTCTGTTTCGTTTATTACAATGGTAAAACGATGCACACTTTCAATTTCACTTGGCGAGGTATTTAAACTATCAATATTTATTTTTCTACGAGAAAAAATAATAGCGATACGAACGAGTAAACCAATTTGGTTTTCGGTATAAACGGTTATGGTGAATTCTTGTTTTTGCATAATCTATATTTTAATCTACTACGTGGGCAAGTCCCCCTGCGGGGGATTTAGGGGGCCTTACAACTCTTCCTTACTCAAAATAATTTCCGAAACCCCTCTACCTTGCGGTACCATCGGAAACACATTGTTTTCTTTACCCACCATCACTTCTAAAAAATAACTTCCTTTATGATTGAGCATTGTTTGCAGGGCCTCTTTCAATTTTGTTCTTTCACTTACTCGTTGCCCATCTATATAATATCCTTTGGCTACTTGCACAAAATCAGGACTTGTAATATCTACAAACGAATATCTTTTTTCATGAAACAGTTGTTGCCATTGGCGTACCATTCCAAGAAATTGATTATTGAGAATTAATATTTTTACATCAACATTAAATTGCATTATCGTCCCCAACTCTTGTATCGTCATTTGAATACCACCATCACCTGCAATAGCAATAATAGTTTTATTTGGCGCTCCATATTTTGCACCAATGGCCGTTGGTAATGCAAAGCCCATTGTACCTAAACCACCACTAGTTATATTACTTTTACTATTGTTGTATTTTGCATATCGGCATGCTACCATTTGGTGTTGCCCTACATCAGTTACAATCACAGCTTCACCATTTGTTAATTCATTCAAAGCATTTATCACTTCGCCCATTGTCATCTCATCCGTAGTAGGATTCATTTCAGGCAGTATGCATTTCTCCTCTTCTTTTTGTTGATATTCTTTAAACTTATTATACCAAGCTTCATGTTTTTTTTGCTCAACCAATGCGGTAAGCATTGGTAAAGTTTCTTTACAATCTCCCCACACTGGCACGGTTGTTTTTACATTTTTATCAATTTCGGAAGGGTCTATATCAAGGTGAATTATTTTTGCTTGCTTGGCATATTTGTCCAACCTGCCAGTAACTCTATCATCGAAACGCATTCCAACTGCAATCAATACATCACATTCATTCGTCAAAACATTTGGTCCATAATTGCCATGCATACCAAGCATACCCACGCCGAGTGGATGGTCTGTAGGAATAGCACTCATACCCATTATTGTCCATGCAGATGGAATACCAGCTTTTTCAATAAACTCAATAAATTCTTTTTCTGCATTTCCAAGAATAATACCTTGCCCAAAAATTACAAATGGCTTTTCAGCATTGTTTATTAATGCTGCTGCAGCTTCTATATATTCTTTCCGTACAATTGGTTTTGGTCTATAACTTCTTATGTGATTACATTTATTGTAGCCTTCATACTCGAATTGTTGTAGCTGCGCATTTTTTGTAATGTCAATCAACACTGGCCCAGGTCTTCCGCTGCCTGCTATATAAAATGCTTTAGCCAATACAGCAGGTATTTCTGTAGCATCCGTTACTTGATAGTTCCATTTTGTAACAGGCGTTGTAATATTAATAACATCAATTTCTTGAAAAGCATCAGTACCCAACAAATGCGCAAACACTTGCCCAGTGATACATACAACAGGTGTACTATCTATCATAGCATCTGCTAAACCTGTTACTAAATTTGTAGCACCAGGCCCACTCGTTGCAAATACCACACCTATTCTTCCACTCACACGAGCGTAGCCTTGTGCAGCATGTATGGCACCTTGCTCATGGCGCACGAGAATATGTTTTACTTTATCTGCATAATCGTACAGTGCATCATATATTGGCATAATTGCTCCGCCAGGGTATCCAAAAATGGTATCCACATTTTCTGCAATGAAAGCTTCTAACACAGCTTGCCCGCCGCTTAAAATAGC
Source organism: Ferruginibacter sp. (assembly GCA_031429575.1). Taxonomy (GTDB): domain Bacteria; phylum Bacteroidota; class Bacteroidia; order Chitinophagales; family Chitinophagaceae; genus Ferruginibacter. The sequence continues at coordinate 70,817 of JANOZW010000254.1, read as the reverse complement.
CTGCTTCTTACTGTCAATTTTTTCTTCAATTAATTCTAATGTTTCCATAAAAAATATTTTAGGCCTCATCTGTTACACAACCTTGTGAGGCATCTTTCACCGTATTTGCATATTTATATAATACACCTTTTGTTACTTTCAATGCAGGTTGTTGCCAAATTTTCCTACGCTCTGCAATAATGTCCTCACTCACTTTTAATGTCATTTTTTTTGTAGCAATATCTATTTCAATAATATCATCCTCTTCCACCAGTGCTATTAACCCACCATTAAATGCCTCAGGTGTAATATGCCCAACCACAAAACCATGACTACCACCACTAAATCTTCCATCAGTAATTAGTGCTACATCTTTGCCCAAACCTGCGCCGGTAATGGCACTTGTAGGTTTTAGCATTTCAGGCATGCCAGGTGCACCTCGTGGTCCTTCGTATCTTATAACTACTACATCCCCTTTTTTTACTCGCCCATTACTTATGCCTTGCACCAAATCTTTTTCTCCATTAAACACCCTTGCCGTTCCTTCAAATCTTTCCCCTTCTTTACCACTTATTTTTGCTACACTTCCTTTTTCTGCAAGATTGCCATAGAGTATTTGTAAATGCCCAGTGGCTTTTAATGGCTGCTCTAAGGGATAAATTATTTTTTGTGCATCAAAATCCAACAACTTAATATCTTTTAAATTTTCTGCTACCGTTTTTCCAGTTACGGTCATGCAATCACCATGCAATAATCCTTTCTCTAATAAATATTTCATTACACTTGGCACACCACCATGCGCATGCAACTCTTGCATCAAGTATTTCCCACTAGGCTTAAAGTCTGCAAGCACAGGCGTTTTATCGCTTATGATTTGAAAATCATCGATACTCAATTCCACATCCACAGCTTTTGCCATGGCAATTAAATGCAACACAGCATTGGTACTTCCACCAAAAATCATGATAATCGTAATTGCATTTTCAAATGCTTTACGTGTCATGATATCTTTTGGCTTGATGTCTTTTTCCAACAATAATTTTATAGCCTTACCAGCATCTAAACATTCTTTTTTCTTTTCTTCGCTCAATGCTGGGTTGCTAGATGAGTAAGGCAAACTCATACCCAATGCCTCAATAGCGCTTGCCATGGTGTTGGCTGTGTACATTCCGCCGCATGCACCAGCGCCCGGACAACTGTGTTTTATCACTTCTTTAAAATCTTCGGGCGTAATGGTACCAGCAATTTTTTTACCCAATGCTTCAAACGAAGAAATGATATTTAATTCTTCTCCTTTATAATTTCCTGCTGCTATCGTTCCACCGTAAACCATTATCGACGGGCGGTTCAGCCTACCCATTGCCATTATAGAACCAGGCATATTTTTATCGCAACCTGGCAATGCAATTAATCCATCATAATAAAATCCACCACAAACCGCTTCAATACTATCCGCAATAATATCTCTACTCACCAAGCTGTAACGCATGCCATCCGTGCCATTGCTTATGCCATCGCTTATGCCAATGGTATTAAAAATTAATCCTACCAAATCATTTTCCCACACGCCTTGCTTTACGAGCTTTGCCAAATCATTCAAATGCATATTGCAAGTATTGCCATCATAGCCCATGCTTACTACGCCCACTTGTGCTTTCTTCAAATCATCTTCTGTTAAGCCAATGCCATACAACATGGCTTGCGCTGCAGGCTGTGTTTCATCTTGCGTTATTGTTTTTGAATATTTATTGAGTTCTGTCATATTGTTAATCCAGTTTATAAATTGCATCGACCTTTATGAATTGCACTGACCTTTAGGTCGGTGATAAAAGCATTTCCCCTAAAGGGGCTTTAGCCCCAAATGGTCTGCTATAGCGGGCTAAAGCCCTTTTAACTTTGTTATTTATCCCTGCGCTAAAGCGCAGGGCAATTCAAAATTTTTACATCTCATTGATAGAACCGCACGAAACATTTTTATATTTTATTAAATCAAACCAACTCCATTTTAAACTCATGCTCCAACACCTTTGCCTTATATGCCGCTTGTATAATTTTCCCAATCGACTCATCCCAAGCTTTCGGAAAAACATAATCATCTATTGATTGCCATCCAATAACTTCCGCAGCTGTACCACAATAAAAAGCGCTATCCGCATTTTTTATTTCATCAACCGTAAATATTTTTTCTTCTACAGCTATACCAAGCGCTGCACATATTTCTATCACCGTTGCTCTAGTGATGCCGGGTAAAATAAAAGTAGATGGCGGCGTAAATAATTTTCCATCTTTTTCTATAAATAAATTTGCACCCGGCCCTTCAGCTGCATTGCCATTAATGTCTAGCAAAAGTGCTTCATCGTATCCATTGTCTTTTGCTTCTTGACAAGCCATAATAGAATTTACATAATGCCCACTAATTTTTGCATGAATTTTAAAACCTTTTGGGTTTGGTCTTTGAAAAGAAGAGGTCATTACTCGTATTAATTTATCGCCAAGGTATGCGCCCCAACTCCAAGCCGTTATCATCAACATAGATGAGGATGCTTTTTGCAAACTCATATTTGGTGGGCAAAAAACCAGTGGACGCAAATACGCATCTTCCAAATTATTTTTTTCCAATACTTCGTAAGAAATATCTATCATTTGTTGTGTGTTATATGCAAGTGGAATACCCACGCTATCACAAGAAAATTTTAATCTTTCAAAATGTTCTACAGGCTTAAAAATTTTTGTTCCGTTTTCTGTTGCATAAGATCGTATACCCTCAAATACTGCATAACCATAGTGAAGCGATTGGTCAAACAAACCCGTTTTAGCTTCTGCTGCTAAAACATACTCGTTGTTAAAATAAAGAATGGTGTTCTCGTTAAAATACATATTCGTTTTATTATTTTGTTATATAATGTAAGACCCTGCTACTTTGTGGAGGCAGGGTCTTTATCTTTTTTGTTAGATAATTTATCCCTGCGCTCGATTTGTTTTAATAATCAACTTTACTTTTGTAATAATATTTTTCATTTGTTTAATTTTTTTGTTTACGAGCTGAAGAGCCCTGATTAATCTTCATTGGCGACGCTCCATTCAACAGTATATCATTTTTCATCTTTTATCTACACCTAGATTACCGTAGATTTTCTCAATAAAATATTATCAATATTCACGCTACCGTGTTCTGCATTATTTATATACTCACTTATTATATCGCCAATGGTAGAGGTGAAATAAAAATTCTCATCATCAATATCTTTTGTTATGTATCCATTTGTTATTGCCCAATTGGTTGCTTCTCTTACTAATGCTGCTTCTTCAAACATTTCAAAATGGTCTAGCAACATAGCAGCAGATAAAATAGACCCAATGGGGTTTGCAATATCTTTTCCTGCCGCTTGTGGGTAGGAGCCATGAATGGGCTCAAATAGTGCATATTTTTTTCCAAGCGATGCAGATGGCAACATGCCCAATGAGCCACTTATTACACTTGCTTCATCGCTAATAATATCGCCAAACATATTTTCTGTTAGTATCACATCAAATTGTTTTGGATTTAATATTATTTGCATGGCGGCATTGTCCACAAACAAAAAATCCAATTCTACATCTGCATATTCCAAAGCAATTTCTTTTACAATTGTTCTCCATAATCTTGATGTTTCCAAAACATTTGCTTTATCAATAAGTGTTACTTTTTTACGTCTTGTCTGCGCTGCCTTAAATGCTACATGTGTAATGCGTTCTATTTCTTCTTTGCTGTATTTGCATTCATCTACCGCAATTGTTTTTGCTTCGTTTATTTCTTTCTTACCAAAATAAATCCCACCTGTTAGCTCTCTATAAATTACCATATCCACGCCTTCAATATTGCTTGTCTTAAGCGGACTTAAATGTTGTAATGCTTTGTAGGCTGTAACAGGCCTAATGTTTGCAAACAATTCTAATACTTTTCTCAAACCAAGCAAACCCTGTTCAGGCCTTACTTTTGCGCTTGGGTCGTTGTCATATTTTGGATGGCCAATGGCACCAAACAAAATCCCATCCGAAGCCATACAAGCATCCACCGTTTCTTGCGGCAAAGGATTTCCAGTTTTATCTATAGCCACCGCTCCCATTAAAACATATGTATAATCAAAATTGTGATTAAAACGATTGGCAATAGCATCTAATACTTTTATGGATTGTGCTACCACCTCTGGTCCAATTCCATCTCCTTCTATTACTGTAATATGTTTCACCTTTATTATTTTATGCATGTTGTTTTTCTTTCGTAGGAACACGCCTGTGGCGTGTTCGCAATAGAATTTGCCACAGGCGAATTCCTACACATATTCTTTCTCAAATGCCTCAATCTCATTTTTCATTCCCAATAAATAATCTATATCGTCATACCCATTTAGCAAACAGGCTTTTTTATAAGAATTTATTTCAAATGTCTCCGTGTCATTTGTTGCATTTATTTTTATCGTTTGTTTTTCTACATCAACTGTAAGTGTTGCATCATTGCTCTGCGAAAATATTTTTTGTAAAAAATCATCGCTCACAATTACAGGCAGCAACCCATTGTTCAATGCATTGTTTCTAAAAATATCTGCGAAAAAACTAGATACCACTACTTTAAAGCCCGCATCTGTTATGGCCCAAGCTGCATGCTCTCTCGATGAGCCACAACCAAAATTTTTTCCTGCTACTAATATCTCCCCTTTGTATTCAGGTTGGTTTAAAACAAAATCTGCTTTTGGTGTTTGCTCATCATCATTTATGTAACGCCAATCTCTAAATAAATTTTTACCAAAACCATCTCTTGTTGTTCCTTTTAAAAATCGTGCAGGTATAATTTGATCAGTGTCCACGTTTTCTATATTAAGCGGAACAAACCTTGATTGTATCGTTTTTATTGCTTGCATAAATTAATTTAATAGTTCACGTACATCAGTGATGTAGCCTGTAATAGCCGCCGCCGCCGCACTTAGCGGACTTGCCAATAATGTTCTTGCACCTGCGCCTTGCCTTCCTTCAAAATTTCTATTGCTTGTACTTATACAATATTTACCAGCAGGTATTTTATCTTCATTCATTCCCAAGCATGCACTACAACCCGGTTGGCGCAGTTGAAACCCCGCTTCAATAAATATCTTATCAATGCCTTCTTCAATGGCTTGTTGTTCTACTTGCTTGCTGCCTGGCACAATCCACACTTCTACATCAGCAGATTTTGTTTTTCCTTTTACAAAATTGGCCACCATACGCAAGTCTTCAATGCGGCTATTGGTGCAGCTTCCAATAAATACATAATCTATTTTTTGTCCTGCAATTTTTTTACCTTCTTGCAAACCCATGTACGCAAGTGATTTTACAAAACCCGCTTTATCGCTTTCGTTAATAGTATCAACCGCTGGTATGATTGCGCTAATCGCAATGCCCATACCAGGGTTGGTGCCATATGTAATCATTGGGGATATATCTTCTGCTTTTATAAAAATTTCTTTATCAAATATTGCATCATCATCGCTGAATAATGTTTTCCATTTTGCCAGAGCCGCATCCCAAGCTGTATCGACTGGTGCAAATTGTCTGCCTTTTATGTAATCAAAAGTTGTTTCATCTGGTGCTATCAATCCACATCGCCCACCCATTTCTATGCTCATGTTACAAATGGTCATACGAGCTTCCATGCTTAAACTGCGAATGGTAGAGCCTGCAAATTCTACGGCATAACCTGTAGCCCCACTAGCTGTTATTTGTGCTAAAATATACAACACAATATCTTTCGATAAAACGCCCTTACTCAAAACACCATCTACATTTATTCGCATGGTTTTGGGTCTGCTCTGCATTACACATTGTGTTGCAAAAACCATTTCTACTTCGCTCGTGCCTATGCCAAATGCAATGCATCCAAATGCGCCATGTGTAGATGTATGGCTGTCTCCGCACACAATCGTCATACCGGGTTGTGTTATGCCAAGCTCAGGCCCAATCACATGCACAATGCCTTGGTATTTGTGCCCAAGGCCATATAATTCTATATTATGATTTTTACAATTCTCTATTAACTTTTCCACCTGCAATCTTCCCAATTCATCTTTTATGGGTAGATGTTGGTTAATGGTTGGTACATTATGATCAGCTGTGGCTACAATTTGGTTTGGCCTAAAAACTGATACCCCTCTGTTTTCAATGCCTTTAAATGCTTGCGGGCTCGTTACTTCATGTATTAAATGTTTATCAATATACAATACGGTGATGCCACCGTCTATTTCTTTTACGGTGTGCTTGTCCCAAATTTTATCGAATAATGTTTTTGCCATTTTATATTTTCAAATTAATGAACTGTCAGTCTGAGCTTGTCGAAGATGGGTTTATTATACTACGTCGGGTTCGACAAGCTCACCCTGACATTCTTACTAAAATCAATCTTTTTTAATTATTAACCACTATACTATTATTATACGCAGTTGCTAACTCCTTCAAATCACTATCCACAATTTCTTTTTTTATATCTGCCACTTTTTCAAATTCTTCATATAATGCATCAATATCATTTCTATCAAATACAAATCCTAAGTTCTGAAACCTATACGCCAAAGCACTTCTACCACTTCTTGCTGTTAAAATAATTTTAGAACTATCCGCTCCCACTTCATCAGGGTTTATAATTTCATACGTCTGGGCATTTTTCAAAAACCCATCTTGGTGTATGCCAGATGAATGCGAAAATGCATTGCTACCTACGATAGCCTTGTTGGGCTGCACTGGCATACGCATGGTATCGCTCACATTTCTGCTCATTGGGTTTAGCAACTTTGCATTTACATCTGTATAAAAATTTAATTCTTTGTGTTGCTTTATCACCATCACTACTTCTTCAAGCGAAGTATTGCCTGCTCTTTCTCCCAATCCGTTAATAGTACATTCTATTTGTCTTGCACCATTTATAATTCCTGCAATACTGTTTGCTGTAGCCAATCCTAGATCGTTGTGGCAATGACAACTTATTATAGCTTTATCAATATTGGGTACATTATTTACGAGAAATGCAATTTTATTTCCATACTCATGCGGCAAACAATAACCCGTTGTATCAGGAATATTTACGGTTGTTGCTCCTGCTTTTATCACCGCTTCTATTACCCTTGCCAAATATTCATTGTCTGTTCTGCCTGCATCTTCTGCATAAAATTCTACATCATCTGTAAAATTTCTTGCCCATTGTACACATTGTATGGCTCGTGCCAAAATCTCATCTTGCGTAGCATTAAATTTAGATTTTATGTGGTAGTCAGATGTGCCAATACCTGTGTGTATCCTTGGGCGTTTAGCATACTTTAATGCAGCAGCAGCTGTTTCAATATCTTTTTCTACCGCTCTGCTTAAGCCACACACTATCGTATTTTTCAAAATTTTTGATATTGCTTCCACACTTTCAAAATCGCCTGCAGAAGAAATGGGAAAACCCGCTTCAATAATATCAACACCTAAATTTTCCAACTCAAGTGCCAAAGCCACTTTTTCTTTCGTATTTAATTTACAACCTGGTACTTGCTCACCATCCCTTAATGTTGTATCAAAAATTAAAATTTTATTTGTGTTCATGGCACTTTGAATTGTTTATAAAAAGAGAAAATATTCATTCTACACTTTCTCATTATTTCTAAGTTAGGATGATTATTTTTCAATACACATTCATATTTACGTTATTTTTACAACATACAAAAAGTCTATTTTATGTTAAAACATAAGCTAGCAAAGGTTTTTAGCTATAAATTATTACAATGCCTAATCGCTCTAACAATGCCTTATTTCTCTTAATAAAATCGCTTAAAAAATCAGAAAAGCGAAATTTTAAACTATTTGCCAATAGAAATACCGAAACCGATAATTTAAAAACGGTAAAGCTTTTTGATGCATTAGATAAAATGGAGGATTACAATGAAGTGCTGTTGCTCAAAAAAAACCCTGCTATTAGCAAGCAACAATTGTCTAACATCAGCGCCAATTTGTACAAGCAAATTTTAGATAGCCTACGTTTAATAAAAGATGTGGACAATATAGATTTGCAGCTACACGAGCAGATGGATCATGCAAGAATATTGTACAACAAAGGATTGTATTTGCAAAGTTTAAATATTTTAGATAAAACTAAACGCATAGCTGCAGCCAATAATCAAATAACGTATTTAATACAAGTGCTTTTTTTTGAAAAGAAAATAGAAGGACTTTATTTAACTAGAAGTATCGAAAATAGGGCAGAAGAGATAGCAGAAGAATCTAAAAATGCAGCAGAAAAAATTACAAGCATAAATATACTTTCGAGCTTAGCATTAAAATTATACGGCTGGTACATAAAAAATGGGCATGCCAGAACAAAGAAAGAAGAAGACAGTATTAAAAAAATATTTAAAAATGGCTTAGCAGAAAACACTGCCTTGGTAAATACATTTTACGAAAAATTGTACTTGTACCAATGCCATTGTTGGCGAGCGTTTATTTGCCAAGATTTTTTAATGTACTATCGGTATGCACAAAAATGGGTGGATTTATTTTTGGAAGAACCGCATATGATTGAGATAGAAACCATGCACTACATAAAAGGTATGCACAATTTAATGGGCGCACATTTCAATCTCCGCAATGCAAAAAAATTAAAGGAAACCATTGAAAAGTTTGAAACATTTACGCAAGAAGATATTGTGCTAAATAATGAAAATAATAAAATACAAACCTTTACCTATTTATATACCACAAAAATAAATTTACATTTTACCGAAGGTACTTTTACTGAAGGCTTGGCCATGATACCCGCATTGATAAAGCAGTTGGATGAATTTGACATGTATTTGGATAAACATCGGGTACTTATTTTTTATTATAAAATTGCTTCTTTGTATTTTGGCAGCGGTGATAGTAGCACAGCTATAGATTACTTAAATAAAATTATTAACTGGAAAGTTGATCTAAGAACAGACTTACAGTGTTACAGTCGTTTGTTGCAGTTAATAGCACATTACGAATTGGGTAATTATACTTTAATTGAGTACCTCATAAAATCGGTCTATCGTTTTATGGCCAAAATGGAAAACATGAGTACGGTAGAAGAAGATATCTTTAATTTTCTTCGAAAATCATTTCATGTAGAGCCAAAAGATATAAAACCAGCGTTGCAACAATTATTGGTAAAACTAAAAGCACATGAGCAAAATCGTTTTGAAACCAGAGCCTTTGTTTATTTAGATGTAATATCATGGATAGAAAGTAAACTTAAGGATGTGCCAGTAGAAAATATTATTAGGGAAAAGTTTTTGGCACAGAAGCCAAGATAATTTTAATAATCATTGTAATTGAGGTTTTCAATTCTTTCCCCCTCGAGCAGCAAATGTGATTTAAAACCTAATAATTTTGCCATGTCAATATTATTACTAGAATCATCTATAAACAGTGTTTCTTCCATGTTTATTTTAGCATCCTTCGCTACAAATTCAAAAATATTTGCATTTGGCTTTCTAAAATGTATTTCGTGAGAGTAATATGCTTTGGTAAATAAACTATCTATTTCTGTTCTATTGGTTTCAATTTTTAGGCTATTGATAAAACACTCATGATGAATAGCATTGGTATTACTTAACAAAAAAAGCTTGTATTTTGGAGAAAGCGCTTCTAAAAAATTCAAACTTTCCGCACGCCAGTCCAGAACCAGTCCATTCCAAGCATTTTTTATTTGTGCGGCTGTAATCTTATTATCACCTAAAGAAATGAGTTTATCATAAAAATCTGCATTGCTTATTTTCCCTGTTTCTAATTTTTCAAAAATAGCATCCGCTGTAAATTGGGAATACATGGTTTCAAAATTTTCAACCCCTAATGCAATAAAGGCTCTTTCTGTTTTTTTATAGTCAATATTTATAAGCACTGCTCCCAAATCGAAGATGATATTCTTTAATTCTGCCATTATTTTCTATTTATATTTTTGCAAATATCCGAATTTGCTTACTTTTACAATCCTTCTTCAAAAATAGATTGTTTGTAAAAACTTTTTATTATAAGAAAGGGCCTATAGCTCAGTTGGTTAGAGCACCTGACTCATAATCAGGTGGTCCCTGGTTCGAGCCCAGGTGGGCCCACACAAAACAGTCCCTACACCCAGTGTAGGGACTGTTTTTTATAATGTTTAACCTTTCGTTAACCCCTGCACAAGTATTTTTGCGGGCTAAGAACTTTTTATGAGAAAAATATCAATTATACTTTTTGCAGTGTTGGTTACGGCTAGTGCTTTTGCACAAACTACTACTAAAAAAGAAAAAACAATAACAGATCGTGCAGCAGATCATTTTATGTTTCAAGTAGGTACAAACATATGGAGTGGTACAGCAGATAGTGTTAGCAATTATATTAAAGGATTTAACCGTAGTGCCAATATATATGTAATGTATAACAAGCAATTTAAAAATAGCCCAAAATTTAGCATAGCAGCAGGTATTGGATTTGGTACAAGTAATATTTATTTTAAAAAAATGCAGGTTAATATAGCAGCTGCAAAATCTGTTTTACCTTTTGTAAGAACTGATACAGGTAACAACTATAAGAAATATAAATTGGCTACCGCATATTTAGAAATTCCGTTAGAGCTTAGGTTTACTGCGGATCCTTCTAACCCTAACAAATCTATTAAAGGAGCTATCGGGGTAAAATTAGGCACATTGCTTAATGCACATACCAAAGGAAAAACATTGCAAAATTCTGCAGGTACAAAAATAAATGCACTTACGGTTAAAGAAAACTCTAAAAACTTTTTTAACGGAACAAGAATAGCTGCTACTGCACGTGTGGGGTATGGTATTTTCAGTTTATATGGCTCTTACGGACTTACAAGCCTATTTAAAGATGGCGTAGCACCAGATACTAAGTTGATACAAATTGGTCTTACCATTAGTGGTTTATAGGCTATTAATATATTGTTTGTAAAAAACCCTCTGTTTCAAGAGGGTTTTTTGTTTGCTGTATGCTAATAAACTAATTTTGCAATTTCTACCTCACAAGCACAACAGATTTCTGTAATGAGCGATGCAATAAAACACGAATGCGGCCTAGCTTTCATTCGACTAAGAAAACCATTTAGTTATTACCAACAGCAACACAAATCAGTATTGTATGGCCTTAATAAGTTGTACTTGCTTATGGAAAAGCAGCACAATCGTGGGCAAGATGGCGCAGGTATAGCTGCTGTAAAACTGAATACTGAGCCAGGTTATCCTTTTTTGTATCGCATACGCAGTTGTGCGCAGCAGCCTATTGCAGATTTGTTTCAACAAATAGGCAACGAAATAAATGAAATAGAAAAATACCAGCCCGATATAAAAAACCATCCGGGTTTAATGAAAGGGCACATCCCTGTTTTAGGAGAGGTGCTGCTTGGCCATTTACGCTATGGTACTCAGGGGAAAAATGATGTGCAATTTTGCCACCCTTTTATAAAAAAACATACCATACCAAGTCGTAACCTTACCCTGGCAGGTAATTTTAATTTGGTGAATACAGAAGAACTTTTTGCGCTAATAAACAGAGTACCAGGTGATTTTGAAAAGCAAAGTGACCTTGCTGCTATGATGGAAGTGTTGTATCATTTTCTCGTAAAAGCAGATGAGGCAAACCCTGGCAATCCAGATATTGTAGATATGCTTAGAAAAGCAGTGCCGCTGTTTGATGGGGGTTTTCATGTGGCAGGTATTACAGGCAATGGAGATGCATTTGCAGTAAGGGATGCGCATGGCATTCGCCCATCGTATTATTATGTAAATGATGAAATAATTGTTGCGGCAAGTGAGCGTGCTGCTATACGTACCGCTTTTAATTTAGAAGAAAACGAAGTAAAGGAGCTAATGCCCGGTATGGCATTGATTGCAAAAGCAGATGGCAGTTATAGCATTGAAGAAATTGTACCTGCGCAAGAAAGAAAAGCTTGCAGTTTTGAGCGCATTTATTTTAGTAGAGGTAGTGATGAAAAAATTTACAGAGAAAGAATAGCACTTGGCTATAACCTTAGTCCTATTATTTTAAAAACGATAGACTACGATTTAAAGAACACCATTTTTTCTTTTATACCCAACACTGCAGAAACGGCTTTTTACGGTTTAATAAAAGGCGCTGAAGATTATTTAAACGAAATAAAAAAAGAAAGAATACTGAGTTGGAATAAAGACTTTGATGATGCCAAATTATCGGAAATGATAAACCGAAAAATTCGCATTGAAAAAATTGCCATAAAAGATGTGAAACTTCGTACGTTTATTACAGAAGATAGTAGCCGAAATGAAATGGTGCAACACGTATATGATATTACGTATGGTACTGTAAAAAAAGATGAAGATACATTAGTGGTAATTGACGATAGCATCGTGAGGGGTACAACACTAAAAGAAAGTATCATTAGAATGTTAAACAGATTAAAGCCTAAAAAAATAATTGTTGTATCATCTGCTCCTCAAATTCGTTACCCTGATTGCTATGGCATAGATATGAGTAAGATGGGTGATTTTATTGCCTTTAAAGCCGCTGTAGCATTACTAAAAGAAAAAGGACAAGAAAGTTTATTGACAGAGATTTTAGAAAAATGTAAAGTGCTTCAGCAAGAAAACAAACTGCATACTGAAAATCTTGTACGGTTGGTTTATAAGCCATTTACCCTTGGCGAAATATCAAACAAAATTGCTCAACTGATAACACCAGATGATGTAATCATACCTGTGCAAGTAATTTATCAAACCATAGAAACTTTACACGAAGCTTGCCCCAATAATAAAGGTGATTGGTATTTTACAGGCAACTATCCTACACCTGGTGGAAACCGTGTATGCAACAAAGCATTTATAAATTTTATGGAAGGGAGAGATGTGAGAGGATATTAGAATGTATTTTTTATATTATAAAAATGCCAATATCTTTTTTTGATATTGGCATTAATAATTTACTAGGCAATCAATTTATATCTTTCAAAACCGCCAATAAATATTTCCAAAATTTTTGTACGCTACTAATACTCACTCTTTCATCTGGACTATGCGCACCGTGAATGGTAGGTCCAAAAGATATCATTTGCATGGAAGGGTAATTGGTGCCCAATATGCCACACTCCAAACCTGCATGGCAAGCGTTTACCAAAGGTTCGTCATTATGTAGCTCCTTATATTTTGTTACCATCAGTTTCACAATTTCATTATTTGGTTTTGGAGTCCAACCTGGGTAATCCCCACCAAAATTTGTAGTTGCACCCATTAAATTAAATGAGGCTTCAATCATATTTGCCAAATCCATTTTTTCGGAGTTTACACTACTGCGGGTTAAGCATTGTATGGAGTAGCTACCATTTTTTACAGTTACTTTAGCCAAATTATTACTCGTTTGCACAAGCCCTGCAATATTGCTATCCATTCTAAAAATACCATTGGGAATAGCATAAATACTGTTTAATAAATTGGTGTGTGTTTTTGCATCCAACACATTTTGTGTTGATGCTATTTTTTCAAATTCAAATGCTAGATTAGGGTCACTGAATTGATATTCGCTTTTATAAATAGCAGCGTATTCAGTTATTAATTTTTCAAATGCTGCAACATCTTTTTCTGAAACAAAAATTTCTGCAAAAGATTCTCTCGGTATGGCATTTCTTAAACTGCCTCCATCAATACTAGCTATTTCAAAATTTATATGCTTGGATGTATTCCACAAAAAACGATTCATTAATTTATTTGCATTTGCCAAACCTTTGTGAATTTCAACACCAGAGTGACCACCTTTTAAACCTTTTACATTAATTTTAAAAGCAATTGAGTTGCTGGTAGGTTTTACTTCTTCATATACGCCAGTGCCTGTAACATCAATACCTCCAGCGCAACCAATGGTAAGTTCGTTGTCTTCTTCTGTATCTAAGTTAAGCATGTATTTGGCATCTAATAATCCACCTTTAAGTGCAAGTGCTCCAGTCATTCCTGTTTCTTCATCTATCGTAAACAACGCTTCAATAGGAGGGTGTGGAATGTCTGTGCTTTCTAAAATAGTCATGATGGCTGCAACACCCATTCCATTGTCTGCGCCTAATGTTGTGCCTTTTGCTTTTACCCAATCTCCGTCTATGTACATATCTATACCTTGGGTGGCAAAATCAAAATTGGTGTCATTATTTTTTTGATGTACCATATCCAAATGGCTTTGCAAACAAACTGGCGGTTTGCTTTCCATACCAATGGTAGCAGGCTTTTTTATAATTACATTTCCCACTTCATCTTCATATACAGAAAGATGTAAAGCACTACCATAAGATTTTATAAAATCAATAACTTGTCTTTCTTTTTTGGAAGCACGTGGTACTGCATTTAATAACGAAAAGTTATTCCAAATGCCTTTTGGTTCTAGTTCTGTAAGCATACATTAATTTAAGGTAAATGTGATTGTAATTTTTTATAAGATATTTTCTTTATTATGTGAAGTGAAAGCCTATCTTCCAAAATCATCCTGCACCCGCACAATATCTTCTTCATCGCTTGGGTTTTCGGCATCGGTATGCCTCCAAATTTCTGCAATAATACCCCAACTATCTGTACCTATTAAACGGTGCCTTTCGCCTTGTTTTAATTCGATGATATCGCCCTTGGCTAAATGTATTATGTCTGTTTCTTCATCTGTATCACTTACCATTACTGCGGCTTCGCCAGCTATAAGTTTCCATATTTCTGCACGGCGATGGTGGTATTGCCAGCTCAATCTTTTATCAGGAGCTACTACCAATATTTTAGGACTTAGTTTTCCTGAAATATTTAATGCAGCATTTGTTAGGTGAGGGAAAAAAGCAGTAATAAATTTATCGGCATCACTTTCATCAAGTACAAAAAAACCACCCCATGGTCTTGTTTCATCTTTTGAGGCGATGCGTAACTCTTTTTCTGATAAATAATTTGAAACAGTATTAAAAATAGTTTCTTTATTATCTGTTGGTTTAAAATTCATTCATTAAATATTTTTACAAAGTTGTAAATAATATTTGGATAAATAATAACTACACAAAGAAGTTTTCTTAAATACACATAATAAAAAAGGCCTGAAAAATTCCGACCTTAGTTAATCATAGGGGGTAAATTAATTATGTAAGGTGATGGTTTGAATTTGCGTTTCTCTATCTCTGTTAACATTTATATTTGAAATAGTGGTATCAAAATAACCATTGTGACCATAAAATATAATTTTATACACACCAGGTTTCAATCCCCTTATTTTATATCTACCGTCGTTTTCTGGTATGGCAAAACCTGAATCTGTTGCATTAAATATTTGTATAAATGGCAATGCTGCACGAGGCAAAATTTTCCCTTCAACCCTTCCAGATTTTTTATTGCTAAATGTTTTTAAATATGGTTTGAGATAATATTGCCCACCAATTTGTTTTATAGATTTGCACACATCAAAGTCTAACCAAATAGTACTTTGTGTTGAAATGTGATCATCTTCATCATCCTTATGTATTTTTACATATACATAACGATTAGTGCCAGCCAATAATGTAAGTGGCTTAGTAACACCGCCAACTACTATTGAATTATTTGTACCAAGTGTTATTCTTATTTTTCTAATTTTTCCTGCTGCAATATTACCACTCGCAAGCAATGTGTCAAGCCCATTTCTCAATTTTAAAATATTGTAAACACCTGCATTTATACTAAGTGTATCCCAATAACCGTAGGAGTCGTGGTTGTGATGGTCATCATCTCCATCATCATCATCATCTCCATGATCGTCATCATCTCTGTGTTTTTTAGATGTGTCAATTTTTATTTCTACGTAACGAATATCCACAAATAAAGAATCGAAGTTGCACGGGTCATCTGTAAGATAAATAGATACCTTTTTGGTATCTGAGTTGCGAATTGATTCATCAACTTGTTTTTGGCAAGCAGCAATAAAAATTGCCAAACCAATAAGAATCATCCCAAAATAAGTATATCTTTTTTTTACTTTTTTCATACGTTACATTTTAATGTTTATGTAGATTATTATACAACATTAATAATAGAAACTTACATTTTATAATAAAATCGACAAGTATAAATGCGACTTCATAAAATAATGTTTTATTAATGCTGCAACGTAGAATTAGTCAAAATGAGAATATGTAATGTAACCATACCATTTGCAAAAGAATTGCCAAAAAATGTTAAACTTACTTAACGTTTAAACAGCAATGCTGATAAGCATTTGGTTACGAAAACAAAATGTTATTAAAATCATTATAGAAGATGATTTTGCTATATTTGCGACACCAGAATTTTAATTAATGAAGACACTTTTCGTTTGTATTGCTACATTTGGCATACTATTTTGCAATGCCCAGCAAATGGTAGTAGATACGTCTATCTACGTACAAGCACCTGTAAATAAAGCTATTTCCAAAAACTACGATACAAAAACTACGTTAAAAGCGTTAATCATTCCTGTAGGTTTAATTACATATGGGTTTATAGCACAAGGTAGCAATGAGTTAAAACAATTGGATAAAAGTACTAAGGCTACTATTATTACAAACCATGTAGGCTTTAAAACAACAATAGATAACTACTTACAATTTGCCCCAGCTATCTCTGTGTATGCGCTTAATTTGTGCGGGGTAAAAGGAAAAAATAACTTAAAAGATAGAACAACGCTATATACATTGACTACCATTATTTCTACAGGGTTTGTAAAACCACTAAAATATACTACCAAATCTGCAAGACCTGATGGATCTTGTGATAACTCTTTTCCTTCGGGCCATACAACTACTGCATTTGCGAGTGCAGAGTTTTTAAGACAAGAATATAAAGATGTATCACCGTGGTATGGCATAGTGGGATATGCCGTAGCTGCTACAGTAGGTTCGTTAAGGGTGTACAATAATAAGCATTGGGTAAGTGATGTTGTAGCCGGTGCGGGCTTTGGTATTCTTTCTACCAAATTGGCTTACTGGATTTATCCATCTATAAAAAAGAAGTTTTTTAAAAATAAACCAATGAATGCATTGATTATGCCTTACTACCAAGCTGGTAATGGTGGAGTAGCATTTGTGTATAATTTCAGAAAATAATGTAGCACATGAAATGTAAGAATCTCCTTTGTATTTTTATTTGCGTTGGTTATCCATTAATGAGTTTTTGCCAAACTACATCTAGCGATTCAACTATTCTACAAAAGAAAATAGTTTTACCGAATGAACAAAGCTATCATATAGGTAATGGTAAAATATTTATTTACACAAAACCAAAGTCATTTAGTTTTCTAACCAATTTGCCAAAAGATTTTGTGGGCATTGCTAAAGCTCCTTTTAAAAAAAATGCTGTAAAACCTGTTTTGTTGGTGGCAGCATCTACGGCGCTTTTAGTTTTGCTAGACCAGCCAATGATTGACGGAGTTGAAAAATTTTCAAACAATATTCATTTAAATGCTGATGAAAATTATAAAGACATTCTAAATATAAAAATGGGTAAAACAGATATAAGTTTATTCAAAGCTCCTAAAAACATAAACACAGCATTATATCAATTGGGGCAGGGGTTTCCTAGTTTATTAATTGGAGCAGGTCTTTTTACTTATGGCAAAATACACAAAGATTATAGGGCACTAAGTACGGCCAATCAATTGGCAGAATCATTTATTGTAATGGGAGTGGGTACACAATTTATAAAAAGAATTACAGGCAGGCAAACCCCGGTTGCTGCAACGCAGCGTGGTGGAGCTTGGCATTTCTTCCCATCATTTAAAAATTATCAAACCAATACGCCTAACTACGATGCTTTCCCATCTGGTCACTTAGCTACTTTAATGAGTACGGTTACAATTTTTACAGAAAATTATCCTGAAAAAAATGGATAAAGCCAGTAGGTTATTCTATTACAGGGCTTGTTGGTTTTTCTATGATGAATAATAAAGTGCATTGGGCAGGTGATTATCCTTTAGCCATTGCATTGGGATATTTATGTGCCAAGCAAGTTGTAAAACATAATAGAAAAGTTATCGATAATAAAGTTTCTAAACACAAAGGCACCTTATCTTATTCATTTGATTATGCAAATGGAAGAATAATACCAGGCGTGGTTTATAAATTTTAGTAAAACCTTTTTTCAAATTATTATTGAAGTTTAAAAGCTACACCTATGTTGGCAGAAAATTTTAAATTGCTATAACTTGCTTCGCCATAAGGTGCAATATTTGGACTGACAAAATAACGAAGACCAACAAGTGCTCTATAAGCAATAGGAGTTGGCAATGGTAAAGTACCAGCGTCTGAACCATTTTCATTTTTATAACTACCCTTCCACAATGTAGCACCAATAGACACTTTGCTGTATGGGTCTAATTTGTCGGTTATGTAAAAATGGTACACGGTAGAAAATAAAACCGATGCTGCGGAAACTTTTGCTGTAGTAGTTGTAGGAACAAGTAAAGGTATTGTACCAACTTGTGTAGCACTTGCATAAGAAAAGCCGATACCAAGCCCAAGGTTTTCTTGTATTAAATATTCATAGTCTAAATAAAATGGACCTACTTTATTTGTAGTTGTAGAAGATGATTGTGTGCCTGTACCTAAACCAAGCCCGCCTAAAATGCCACCAATGGCATTGATAGTAGCAGCTGGCGCATTAATAAATGATGCGATATTATTTGGAGCACCAATACCTACTTGCAGCACTTGTGATTTCTTTT
This sequence comes from Ferruginibacter sp., assembly GCA_031429575.1. Taxonomy (GTDB): domain Bacteria; phylum Bacteroidota; class Bacteroidia; order Chitinophagales; family Chitinophagaceae; genus Ferruginibacter. The sequence goes on along the minus strand of JANOZW010000254.1, from coordinate 52,127 downwards.
TTAATATTGGCGTGCCTTCAAAAGCTTTAGCTGGCTTGATGGCTTCTAGCACTTGCCTCACTTGGCCATTTGCCATTTTTATGGAAGAAAGAAAAAATAATACAAGTAAGAAATTTTTAAGATTTGTTAACATGGGGGAGATGATTAAAATGACCAATAAGATTAGTTTAATAAAGGGGTTGTGTTGTAAACGTAAAACATTTTTTTAAATTGCTTTTAATTTTACCCAAGTATTTTTTGCTATACTAAAAATTTATATTTTTACTTTTCTATGACGATGCAATTTTTTTTGCATCTACTTAACAACATATTATGTTTCTTTACATTATTAAATTATTTATTTAAAACTACATTATGAAAAAATTATTCGTAGCCTTTGCGTTTGTATTAGGCTTTGCAGGTATTGCATCTGCACAAACAAAAACAGCCGTAGCTCCAGCTAAGCCAGGTAAAGAAGTAGCAGCTAAACCGGCAGCTAATACAAAAACCACAGCAGCAGCTGCTAGTACAACAAAAACACCTGCAGCTGCAAAACCTGTTACAACTGCTCCTGCTGCAACTACTGGTGGAGTAAAATTAAAAGCGGATGGTACGCCTGATAAGCGTTATAAAGCTACTGCAACCAATGTTCCATTAAAAAAAGATGGTACGCCGGATAAGCGTTTTAAAGGAAATAAATAATGCCATAACGTATTCATTAAAAAAGCAATCGTTAATGATTGCTTTTTTAATGAATGTACATTTCTTATTGGATAAGTTTTCGCTACATTAGAAATTTCTATTAAGATTGTTGAGGGGTTAATTATCCTCATAATACCTTTTGTAAATACTTTCCAAATTATTAAAGAGATGGTGAACCCCAACAGCGGCTATTTAACCCGGTTGGCGATTAAATAGGAAGTCTGCATTTAAACCGCTGACGGGGGATAAACCCGCCGTCAGGGTTTTGGCTACTCTTTTTTAAAAACGAGGAATGTTTACTCTATTCCAAAACTTACAATTTTTTTATTTTCATATCTTTCCTCGTGTTGTTTTACAAAAGCATCTTTACCACCAAACCAATCTAATACTTTATCTGCAGCAACAATATTATTATCATTTTCTATTATTGAATAATAAGATGAGAAAGGGCAATCTTTAAAACTTCTTTCTAACATTTGGTGCAGTTGTGCGTTGTAATGACAGTAATAAATCATCGAAGTAAAATAATTATCATTATCTACCATTTTTCTTTCAAATGGAGATTAAAATAAAGAACCTGTTCTATTAAAAAATTTATTTATAGCTTGTGCGTAAGAATTAAACAAATGAGATAGTTGTTTTGATGCGTTTAATTTTATCTCTCCTTTACCGTCGTCTCTTTTTACAATTGCGCCCTCTTTTACATAAACAAATAAATGAAAATGATTTTTTAGTAGCGCATAAGAATATGTTTCAAAAACATCAGCACAATATTTTTTATATTGTTGTAAAAAATAATAGTAATTGGCTTCTTCTTTAAAAATATTTTCTCCGTTTACTCCACGGTTGTAAATATGAAAATATTTACCTTCTATTAGTGGTTTTATTTCCATTTTGGTTTGTTTAAAATACAAATTAAAAGGGTTTTAAAATTAATGAAACATTTGCACAACCCCATCGGTGGCTTTACGCCCCGTTGGCGGTTAAGAAGGAAATCTCTGTTTAAACCGCTGACGGGGGATAAACCCGTCGTCAGGGTTTGGCTACTTTTTTTATAAATAGAGTACTTCTACAACATCCTCAAAATACAAGTAACCACGCCCCACACTTTAAAATCGGTCATTTCGTTTATTTCTATTTTTGCAACCCTAGGCGATTCGGCGGCTAAAAAAAGTTTATTAAACGATTGCTCGTAGCGGCGTATCAGCATTTCGCCATCTACCACGGCTATTACTGTTTTGCCGTTAGTGGCTTTTATGCTTTTATCTACAATAACCACATCGCCATTAAAAATGCCTGCGTTTATCATGCTACTGCCGCTCACTTTCATAAAAAAAGTGGCTGGTTTGTTTTTTATCAATTGTTCATTGAGATCTATGCCTCGTTCGGCATAATCATCGGCCGCTGCGCCAAAGCCTGTGGCGTTTGCTGTTACTACATTATGCTGCGTATAACGCTTGCTACCGGTGTAGCTGCTACCAAAAAAGTTTTCCACTTCCATAAAAAAAAGTTTTGTTGTACTAAAATATTTAGTAAATTTATGCTAAAATAATTACTAAACAAATTTTATCTCAAACATTTTGCGCTTGTTTTTACTGTTGAATAAAGAAACAACTGTTGAAATGCTTAATTACTAAAGATGAAAAACAAACAAATGTTGGGCCTCCCTCTCTTGCGGAGAGGGAACGAGGGTGAGGCTCTGATGCCTGGCTACAAAGCCTACGAGTATTTGTTGGTGCTTAATCCGCACGAAGATTTACGTAATAAAATAATGGGTATTAAAAAAGAATTTTATGATACTTACAAATCATCTGTGGCATTGTTTAGCAAGCCGCACGTAACGCTAGTCAGTTTTAGGCAATACGAAATAGCAGAAAAGAGAATCATACATCGACTGCGTATGATTGCTATGGGCTTTAAACCTGTAAAAATAGAAATGCGGGATTATGGAAGTTTCCCTGCGCATACCATATATATAAATGTAGTGAGTAAAGTACCCATACAAAGTTTGGTAAAACAAATACGAACCGAAGCGCAAAAGCTAATGAAGTTTGATGATGACCATAAGCCACATTTTATGCTAGAGCCCTACATTACCATTGCAAGAAAACTACAACCATGGCAATATGAAAAAGGCTGGTTGGAATATAGTCACCGACATTTTACAGGAAGATTTATTGCTGATGCAATGTTGTTGCTAAAGCGACCTGTAGGCGAAATGAAATATGAAATAGCAGCAAGGTTTGCATTTGAGAACTTGGATGTGGGTGTGGCGCAGGGGGCGTTGTTTTGAACACCTCACCCTTACCCTCTCCACTTCGTAGAGAGGGAGAAACTCGAAGACCGATTAGGAGACCGACTAGAAGATTACTGCGAAGAATTAGTTGTGATTGTGACGAACCCCAACGGGGTTCAATTTGAGTAACCATGGGTGCAACCTATGGATAGGAAACACAATCGTAACACACAACCCCAACGGGGTTGAACATTGTGCAAAACGTAATCTATTGCATAATAAAAGTTGAAAAAAGATATACCGATGAAGAGCTGCGGGATAGAAGCGGCACCGAAGCGTAGCGAAGGTACAGCGGATAGCCCGGACAAATGTTCAAGAAAGGTTTTCTGCTCACAGCCCCAAACAAAAAAATGATAAAATAAAAACAAAATTTTTTCACAACAAACCCCAACGGGGTTCCCCTTTAGTAACCATGGATGCAATCCATGGAATATAAACATGCTACAACAAGACCACCATAAAGTAAAAGCCACCGAGCAAGCACAAAAAGTGCAATACCATCACGGACGTGGCGCACAAATAAATACAAAAAATCGATTCTTAAAAGATGAGATAACGCAGGAAAATGTAGAAGCCATTGACGATTGGGAAGCATCGAATATAAAAACACAATACATAGAAATGCAATCGAAAACGATTGTGAATAAAGTAGAAAGTAAAGATGTGGGCATGGGCTATAGCATGAACCCGTATGCAGGTTGCGAGCATGGGTGCATATATTGCTACGCACGCAATGTGCATGAATACTGGGGTTACAGCGCAGGTATAGATTTTGAACAAAAGATTTTGATAAAGAAAAATGCACCGCAATTGCTTCGCAAATTTTTGATGCACCCTAAATGGGAATGTGCACCCATAATGCTAAGCGGTAATACAGATTGTTATCAACCTGCGGAGCAGCAGTACCGTCTCACACGTGGATTGCTAGAAGTGTGCAACGAATTTAACCAACCCGTGGGCATACTTACCAAAAACTCGTGGATACTAAAAGACAAAGATGTGTTGCAAGAAATGGCGAAGAAAAAAATTGTATCGGCGATGGTGTCTATTACATCTTTTAACGAAGACCTGCGCCGCATTATGGAGCCACGCACTACCACTGCAAAACAAAAACTAAAAGTAATAGAAGAACTAAGCAAAGCTGGCGTGCGTATGGGCATTATGATGGGGCCAATGATACCGGGCCTTAACGAACACGAAATGCAACGCATTATGAAAGCTGCGGCAGACCATGGTGCAACGTTTACGGCTTATACTTTTGTACGATTGAATGGTGCTATAAAATTTTTGTTTCATGATTGGTTGTACAAAAATTTTCCGAACCATGCAGATAAAGTGTGGCACCTTATAGAGCAAAGCCACGATGGAATAGTAAACGATACCCGCTGGGGCGTGCGCATGCGTGGCGAAGGCAATATTGCACAAATGGTGGCACAGCAATATAAAAAATATGGTTTGCTCTATAATATGAATGCCGAAGAGTGGAGTTTGGATACGAGTATTTTTAGAGTGCCTGGTGGGCAGGGGAAGTTGTTTTGAAAAATTTAAAGTATCAGGATTACAAGAAATACTTAAATTGTACTTGGCGAAAAATAAATTAAAATGGAATCGAAGAAATATAAAAGGGATGAAAAAGGAGATATCATTTTCCCTAAAATAAAAGAAGATTTTTTTATCGAGTTAAATAAATCTAGATGGACATACGTGTTTCATTTTAAAAAGCCTGATGGCTTTTTTTCAGAAGTTGTTTATGAAAAGTTTCCTGTGGAAGATATGAGAACAGATTTACCAAAGTTTGAGCTTGAAGAATTTAAACTTTTTAAAACAGATATACCCGCAAGTGATGAACAATTGTCTCGAAGAAATTTATATAATGTTTTTTTAAATGAATTTTTCACTCCGATTTTTAAAGTTGGAATGCGAGAACTTGATGATTTGGAAATAGATATTTTTAAGTTAGTAATTCCAAAGGAGAGGCTCAAGAAGATATGCGATTTTATTCAGATTTGTGGTTTAGAAAACTATAAGGATTTTATACTTTTTCTTATCGCAAAAATTGAGCAAATTTATGTGAGAGATGTAGAATTTTATGATAGGCCTGAGCAAAGAAAAATAATTAAGGAATTCCCTAACGAAGTAAAAAAATTGCATCGAATACTAAAGATTTCAGAGTGTGATTATTCTTATAGTAAAACTGAAAAGCCAATACTCGAGCAAATTGTTTTTCATTATAATACAGAATCTATTAAAATAAATGACGATTCATTATTGTCAAATATTAACGACTCTACAATTGAATACTATAATAATGGGGCAAGAAAAAATTGGGAAAAGCAACTTCTTTCGTTTCCCAATGTATATGATGAAAATCAATTGCCAAATCAATTTCGACACAGGTTATGCAACGTCTTACATAGTTTTTTTAAGGGAGTAAACGCTTTTAAATTTGACAATAAAAAAACTACTGACCTAGAAATAGAAGTTATAGCAAGGATATTGGATTTTGCTAATGTAAAATTTCATAATAAAAATGATGAAGAATTTGATATTGATATTGATTTAAGTAGCATAAGGTCGCACATTCGAAATGCAATAAAAAGAAAAAAACTAATAATTGAAGATTCAAATCTTAGTCCTAAAGACTTTGAAATAGATTTAGATAAATTAAACAAGTATTTTGATAAAGAATTTATCGATATTGGCAATATTGATTATAATAATCATGACTTAAAAGATGTTTGTAATATCACAGACCGTTATGAGATTAATAATGCTGTGCTATATCTTCTTTATATATTTTCTTGTTTGCAGAAGAAACGGGTTCAAATTGGTCACCAATTCGAATTGTTATTTAACAAAGAAATTGAAAATAATACCGATTACCAATCTTGGAAAAAAATTATTGAACTTTTGAAATCAAAGAAAAAAATTTCTGAAATAAATTTTAAAATAGAACATGATGATAATTCACACAGTTTACAAGAAAGACTTTCTTTTGAATTAGTAGAGCAGGCTCTTTTAGAATATTACGAAAAGCACTCTTTTGAATTTGAAATAGATTTTTATGAATCACATGTAGATTTTAATAAAACTAATGGTTCTTTCAAACTTATTACAACAGGTAAATTACATGAACCCCAAAATAGGTTTTTAGCTTTATTTTGTAAACAATGTTATCAGTTTTTAAAAAGCGAATTTCCTCCAACAGAAAAAGAATGGAATCCCTCAAAAAAATATTTTAGTATAATTGGGCTTCTACTTATTCACTCATTAATTTTAAAACATAACAGATGGGATGAAGAATTTGTATTTAAAAAAGTAGAATATTGGTATAATTTATAAAGTATTGAATATCAATTAGAACAAAACGGGTTCAAAATTCATCTTTTTTGTTTTAAATTGTTTTTACAAATCGGTTAACCTTTGTTTCAATAAAATAATGTTTTATGAAATTGGAACAAAAAAAGCAAGTGAAATATAAAAGAGAAAAAAATAAAGTTGAAATAAATGGAGATAGCAACCATGTTAATTGGCAAATATGGTTTGACCTCGTAACTAATAAACTTTTGTATTTTTTCCTTTTTTTCGTTTTGGTATTTTGTGAATCACCTTCTAATATTATTTCCTTTATAATTAAGCACCTAAAAAGTATCTTCTAACCATGTCACAATCCTCAATAGAATGGACAGAAATGACTTGGAATCCAACAACGGGTTGCAATAAAATATCAGCAGGTTGTAAGTATTGTTATGCAGAAGTAATGACAAGAAGGCTTACCGCAATGGGCATAGACAAATACAAAGATAGTTTTGAAGTAAGAACGCATGAAGATTCTTTGCAAACACCTTTTACATGGAAAAAACCAAAAGTGGTTTTTGTAAATTCAATGAGCGATTTATTTCATCCCGAAGTGCCGATTGAATTTATACAAAAAGTATTTTTTGTAATGAACGAAACGCCGCAACACACTTACCAAGTGCTTACCAAACGTGCAGAAAGATTATACGAAATACATGACCAACTTACTTGGACAAAAAATATATGGATGGGTGTTTCTGTAGAAGATGGAAGGGTAACGGAGAGAATAGATTTTTTAAGAGAAACAAATGCACAAACAAAATTTTTGTCTTGTGAGCCATTAATTGGTCCGCTACACAATATGAATTTGGAAGGTATAGATTGGGTAATTGTAGGCGGAGAAAGCGGAAGAAAAGCAAGACCCATTTATGAGTCTTGGGTGTGGGACATAAAACAGCAATGCGACGAACAAGGCGCAGCGTTTTTCTTTAAACAATGGGGCGGTGTAAATAAAAAGAAAACAGGGCGTGAGCTTGGTGGAAGAACTTACGATGAAATGCCCTTGATCCAAAACAATTATTTATAACATCAAAACTTTATGGCTTACATTTCGTAGATACCAATAAAGATAATTTTATAAAATGAGTCATAGAAAAAGTTACAACAGCAAAAATCTGCATGTCGGTAAATTTCTTAGCTTGTTTTAATTTTTTAGGATGGTCAAGTTCAATTAAAGAAACACATGAAAAAAGAAAAAGTTACAAAAGAAGATAAAGCTCGTTTTATGCAGATGGCAGTTGACCTTAGCTTATATGCATTGGATAGTAAAACAGGTGGGCCATTTGGAGCCATCATTGTAAAAAATGGTAAAATAATTGGTAGTAGTGGAAATCAGGTTATGAAAAACTGCGACCCCACAGCACATGCAGAAGTAATGGCCATAAGGGATGCATGTGAAAATCTAGATTCTATAGATCTTTCTAACTGTGAAATATATACAAGTGCGGAGCCTTGCCCTATGTGTACTGCTGCTATATATTGGAGCAAATTAGAAGCGGTGTATTATAGCAATACAGTAGAAGATTCATTAGAACGTGGTTTTGTTGATAAAGAAATTTTAGCAGAAATAAGATTGCCAAAAGAAAAAAGAATGCTTCCTTTTAAGCAACTTAAAAATTCGATGGCTATAAAAGTATTTGACAAAAGCTTGGAGAGTTAGTTAAAGTAAAAGCCGATATATTACTATACTGGCTTTTACATTTACTTTAATTCATTATTTCAGAAATAAATTCAATCAACCTTTCATCACTCATTTTATTAGATGTGGACTCAGCCGTTTTTGTATTTTTAAACTGAGGCGTATCTGCTAGGTAGCGAATAAATTGTTCTTGTGCGGTTCCCGTTCCTGTTAAATGTATTTCTGTTGCATTTTGCATATGCGATGATATTTCTTTAAAAAATTTTGCTAGCACCATTCTTTCATGATTATGTGCGTTTTTTTCACTGGAATTGTGAGGTGTTTCTTCCCCTTTTACATGGCCAATTAGTACAAACTCGCCTGCTTCATTTTTTCCTGCTATCGTAGCATGTTGAGAATCCATCCACACGCCAAACTGTTTTTCGTTGCTCATCTTCATTTTTTTAATTGTTCTGAATAAATAAAATCCTTATTTTTAAAATATACTTTGTAAAAATATCTTTGCTTGCAAGGTAGCGCTTACAAACAAGTAAAACATTTAATTTATTTATAATGTATTTATAAAATTTTTCACAAGTTTCACTTTAAAAATTATCATGAGCAAAAAAGAAATCATCATCATCATCGCAGCTATTGTAATGGCTGCTGTTACAGCCATAGCCACACATTTTGAATTAAATTCTGTTTTGCTTTTTATATTTAGCGCCATTGCATTGGTATTACTAGCAATGAACGTTGGTCATGCTACAGACCAACTCGGTAGTAGAATGGGGCCGGGCGCTACAGGGGTTTTACAATCTGCATTGGGTAATTTGCCCGAGTTGTTTGTATGCATATTTGCCTTGCGTGCAGGGTTAGATAAAGTAGTACAAGCTGCTTTAGTGGGTTCTATTTTAGCCAATTCATTATTGGTATTTGGCTTGGCGTTATTGTTTGGGGGGCTAAAAAATGGTACACAAAAGTTTCATTCAGAACCACCCAAAATGATAGCTACTTTAATGTTGTTAGCCTTTGCAGCATTAGCTGTGCCTACTCTTACGCACCACCTACACACCGCAGCAGATGCGCATATAAACATGCTCAATGTAATGGTAGCCATTGTATTATTATTGGTTTTTGTAGCTAGTCTTACATTTTCTATTAAGGGAGATAAAACAATTGTACCTGCAGAATCAAGTGAAGCGCATCACAATTCATGGTCATTGCCCATTACATTATTGGTACTGGCAGGCTCGGGAGTGGGTGCTGCATTTGTGTCAGATTGGTTTGTGGAAGCGCTACAACCTGCTATGAAAATATTAGGTATAAATGATGTGTTTGCAGGACTGGTTATTGTGGCCATTGCTGGTAATGCTATTGAAAATTTAGTGGGTATTCAATTAGCCATAAAAAATAAAGCAGACTATGCAGTAAGTGTAATCTTAAATAGCTCTCTACAAATTGCAATATGTTTATTCCCTTTATTAGTTTTACTATCTTTTTTTATGGGGGGTGCTATTTTATCTTTTGTGCTCAGCCCACTTTTATTAGCCTCTTTGGCATTGTCTATTATTGTTGGTGCATTTATTGTTTTCGATGGTGAATCTATTTGGCTAGAAGGTGTAGCGCTAATTGGATTGTATATAATTATTGCTGCGGCGTTTTGGTGGGGATAGATAGACATGAGTAAAACATTTAACCAATGGTAATTACAAATAAAGATGTAGAACAAAAAAGCAGTTTTCAATCTTTATCTTTTTTAGTATGCCACCTAGTATATCCTTTATTAGTATTTATAATGATAAGTAACCAAACATATTTATTGTATAAAGATTAGTATAAGAAGAGTGCTTAAAAAATAATTTTATAACTTTATATTATTGGCATTCATTAAAAAAATATCATCCAGCTTTACCGATAGCGAACTTGTGCAGCAGTACAAGGATACGAGCAATATGGACACCCTTGGAGATTTGTATGGCCGCTATATGGATTTGTTATACGGCGTATGTCTTAAATATTTTAAAGAACCCGATGAAGCGCAAGATGCAGTAATACATATTTTTGAGGAATTGGTAACGAAAGTAAAAAAATATGAAATAGACAATTTTAAAGGATGGTTATATCAACTAGCTAAAAACCATTGTTTAATGAAATTGCGCAGCAGAAAAAGCCAACCTGTTAATGTTGATGCAGACCTTATGCATTTGCAAGAAAATATGCATCTAGATGATGTGATGCAAAAAGAAACCAACTTAATAGTAATGGAACATTGTATAGAACAGCTGCCAACGGAGCAAAAAGCAGCCATACAACTCTTTTACTTGCAAGAAAAATGTTATAAAGAAATAGCAGATACAACAGCGTTGGATATAAATAAAGTAAGAAGTTTTATACAAAACGGTAGGAGAAATTTAAAAATATGTATGGATAAAACCGCTTTGCAAAAAGCAGAATAAATGAACAACGAAAAAATATATACCGCAGCAGATTTTGCAAGTTATCATGCAGGCAATATGCCCGCAAAAGATATGCATGCACTTGAAAAAGCAGCATTGGAAGATCCATTTTTATCTGATGCGCTAGATGGTTATGTGCATACAAATACTGCTACGGCAGATGTTGAATCTATAAAAGAAAAATTATTTTTAAAAGAGAAGGATGAAACAAAAGTAATTGCTATACCTTCTAATAAAACTTGGATGAGAGCTGCGGCTTCTATCGCTATTGTATTTGGTGTAGGGTATTTATTTTATAACATAAATAAAAAAGATGATGTAACACCGCTTGCAAAAAATGAAACACAGCAAGAGCAAAAAATTGATACAATTATTGGTGCAAATAAAATAGATGCGGAAACCAATGAAGCAACAACGCAAGGGTTAGCTACAGAATCACAAACGAATATTGCTCCTGCAAATGGCAATGTAAAACTTGATACTACTACCTTACAATTAGCAGATAATAATTTTAGTAGTAAACCAAGTACAGCTATACCACCGGCACCCACATCACCTGCTATTTCTAGGGCAGAATTGAACATGGAATCAGAGGCTGCAAAGCCTTTGCAAAAAGATGCTTTAGATGATAATACTAGATATAAAGAAAAAGGGCTTGACTTGGTACAAAATAAAAGTTCACAAAACAACGCTATGAATTTTTATAACTACAACGGCGTTGTGCAAACAGCTACAGGTGGGCCTATGCAAAACGCTACCATTAAATTGAAAAATTCAAATATTGTAACACAAACGGATAATAAAGGCAGATATAATTTTACAGCAGCTGATAGCGTAACTAATGTTTCAATAGATGCCGTTGGTTACGATAAAAAAGAAGCGCTGTTAAATTCAAATGCTTCGCAAACATTTAAATTAGATAATAAGAATAGTAATTTAGATGAAGTAGTAGTAACTACTGTTGGTACAAATAGAAAAAGGGCATCTATAGGAAGCAGTAGTGCTAAGGTATCTGATAAAACACTTGCAGGTAAAGTTGCTGGCGTACAAGTAGAATCTGAAGAAGCTGATAAATATGCGGCATTAAAAAAACAAAAGACCGTAGAAAAGGATAGTAGTAGGTTTAATTTAGAAGCAAAGTCGTTTTATAATTATGTAAAACAACATATAAAACCTGAAGTTGATGATTTTGGAATAGAATATGAAGGGCAAGTAATATTATCATTTACGGTAAACAAACACGGAGACCCAAGAAATATTAAAGTAGAAAAATCATTAAATGAAAAATGTGATGCGCAAGCCAAACGTTTATTAGAAAGTGGCCCTAGTTGGTATTTTCCAAAGGGTGAGGTAAGAACAGTTGTGATTGAGTTTTAAAAAGATTTTTTATTTTTTGATTTACGTATAATTCAAAAATGTATATTGCAAATATTAAACTCAACGTATGCAAGGATTAGAAAATACCAAAACTTCTATCTGGCTTAAAAAGCAAACTGTTTTTATCATTTATTTTATTAGCATCAATGCTATTAATATTCAATCTATAATTACCCACAAATTAAATGTGTGGAAAATATTTAGATTTTCTTATTATCATTTATTACAGCATAAGGATATTTATGCATTTTGGCCACAAGATTATTTTGACCAATATCAATACAGCCCTAGCTTTCCCATGTTGTTTTCGCCATTTGCAGCATTGCCATACTACATTGGTTATTTTTTATGGAATAATTTGAACATGATGTTGATGCCTTATCTTTTTTATAAAATAAAAGGTATTGATGATTCTAAAAAAGCAATCATTTCTTATTTTTCTATTTTAGAAATGCTTACTTGCTTACAAGGTACTCAGTCCAATGTAATGATAGCGATACTAATGGTAGCAGCATTTTTAAGTTTCGAAAATAAACATTATTGGTTGGCAGCTTTTGTAATTGCGGCTGGTGCATACATTAAAGCATATCCAATTGTAGCGGCATCTCTTTTTTTATTGTACCCAAATAAAATAAATTTTATTGCAAAATTTATAGTGGCTATGTTGGTGTTAGGCGCATTGCCATTGTTGGTTATTTCTCCTAAAGAACTAGGTACACTCTATTATAATTGGTATGCAGAATTGGTCATTGATCAAAGGGACAATATGGGAAGGATTTCCCTTACAGGTCTTATTCAGGCTTACTTTAATATATCAGATGCTGGAAAATTATTTTTGCAAATAGGCGGTGTTGTTACTTTTTGTTTTATGTACATACGGTATAAACTTTTTTCAAATTATAATTACAGATTATATTTTTTAGGCGTATTACTAATATGGGGCGCCATTTTTAATCATGCTGGTGAAATATATGGCTATGCCATTGCTATATGGGGAATTGGTATTTGGTATGCATTGCAAAAACCAAGTAAAGGACTCAATATTTTTATGTGGTTGTTTTTATTTTTTGGTACGGTACTTTCTATTGACCCTACACCGCATATTATCTTGGATTATATTTACAGCCATGGCTTAAAAGCATTGCCTTTCACCATCATGTTTGGATTAATGATTTGGGAAATGGTAAAAGGAAAATCTGAAATATTTAATTTAGAAAAGCAAAATAATCTTTAGTGTTTTTACATCTATTTCAAAATGAAAGATGAGAAATGATATAGTGTTAAACGGAGATTATTAATTGGCTTTTATCAAAAGCCAATTAATAATAAAATCATATTTGCCACCACTGATCAATCATTGCTTCTTAGCCCACTAAAAAAGCCATCAATATTTTTGAAAAAAATATTGATGGCTTTCGTATTTTAATAAAGTGTTTAATAATCTATTACTTGTTCTTTCATTTCTGGCATTTTTCTCCATTCGTATTGTTGATTGCGAAGCTGCGGCTCAAAGCCAGCCATACGTATAGAATCTTGAATGGTATTGGATGTAAAACGATGCGGTGCACCTGCGGCACTCACTACATTTTCTTCTATCATGATACTTCCAAAATCGTTTGCGCCAGCATTCAAACAAATTTGTGCTACTTCTTTACCAACCGTAAGCCAACTAGCTTGTATGTTTTTTACATTGGGTAGCATAATACGGCTCATGGCTATCATGCGAATATATTCTTCTGGTGTGGTAAGATTGTGTACACCACGTATGCGTGCGAGCAAGGTATCTGCGTCTTGAAAAGTCCATGGAATAAATGCTAAAAATCCTTTGGCATCTTCCGGCTTTCTGCTTTGTACTTCTCTTATTTTTACGAGATGGTCAAAACGTTCTTCCAAGGTTTCTACATGACCAAACATCATAGTCGCAGATGTGGTAATGTTTAATTTATGTGCTTCATGCATTACATCTAACCATTCTTGTGCACCACATTTTCCTTTGCTTATTAATCGGCGTACCCTATCGGTTAATATTTCTGCACCTGCTCCTGGCAAGCTATCCATACCAGCCGCTTTTAATGCAACTAGCACTTCCTTGTGTGTGCTTTTTTCTAGCTTGGTTATGTGTGCTACTTCTGGCGGACCAAGTGTATGGAGCTTTATATTTGGGTAAAGGCTTTTTAATTCTTTAAATAAATTTACATAAAAAGATAAACCCAACTCAGGGTGGTGGCCACCTTGTAACAACAATTGATCACCACCATACATGATGGTTTCTTCAATTTTTTTCTTGTAAGTTTCAATATCTGTTATGTAGGCATCTTTATGGCCTGGTATGCGGTAAAAATTACAAAACTTACAATTTGCGGTACATACATTGGTGGTATTTACGTTTCTATCTATTTGCCAAGTTACCTTTCCATGAGGCACTTGTACTTTTCTACATTCATTTGCTACATACATTAATTCTGTAAGTGCAGCGTTTTCAAACAAAAATACGCCTTCTTGTACAGTAAGAAATTCAAAAGCCAGGGCTTTCGCTAATAAATCATTTACATTCATAAAAACCAGTTTAAATTGCTTTGCAAAATTACATTCATTAACTTGTATTATTAAAAGTATTGCCATATAAAAACGTTTAATATTATATTTTGGTTCTTAGCTGCTCAAAGTTGTTTAGCGCAAAATAAACTAAAGGCAGAAGATGCTGTGTGGCTAGAAACAATTCCAATAAAAATTTATACTGGAGGTGTTATCGTCATTGAAGCAAAACTGAATAACATTGCTGAACCGCTTAATTTTATTTTGGATACTGGTAGTGGCGGCATTTCGTTGGATTCAGCCACTTGTGCAGAGTTCAAAATTGCATCTAGAGTAACAGATACGCTCGTAAGCGGCATTGGCGGCACTAGAAATGTATCTTACGCATTTAATCAGACATTAACTACGGGTAAACTCAAAACGGAAAACCTTAATTTTTATATAAATGATTATAGTTTATTAAGTAGTGTATATGGAGAAAAGATAGATGGCATTATTGGGTTTTCCTTGTTAAGTAGGTATATTTTTGATATAAACTTTGACTCTTCTTTTATAAAAATTTACAAACCAGGCAAGTTTAAATATGAGCGTGGTGGTACGATGATGTACCCAACTTTTTCGAGATTGATAGCACATACGGTTAATGTAAAAGATAAATTGAAAATAGCTACCAATCTATATTTTGATACTGGGGCAGGGCTATGTTTATTACTAACAGAAAACTTTTTAAAAGATAATAAAATCTTATTATCACGTAGAAAGCCCGTTATTACTGAAGTGCAAGGGCTGAATGGAAAAAAGAAAATGCGATTAACAGTAGTAAAACGATTACAAATTGGGCCATACGTTTTTAGAAATGTGCCCACCAATTTGTATGATGATGAAGAAAATGTAACATCATACCCATACACAGCTGGTTTGTTGGGCAATGATATTTTGCGTAGATTTAATGTTACGCTTAATTATCCATCTAGAGAAATTTATTTAAAACCAAATACCAATTTTGACGACCCGTTTGATTATGCTTACACAGGTATGACATTGTACAATTACGAAAATAAAATTGTGGTTGATGATATTGTTTCTAAATCGCCCGCAGAAAAAGCAGGCTTAAAAAATGGAGATGAAATTATTTGTATTTCAAAAGATTGTTCAGGTAAAATTCAGGTATATGAAAATCTATTACAAAAGGCACAAGAATCTATAAAATTAATTATAAGTAGAGATGGTAAGCTTTTATTTATTTCCTTATTTGCTATTAGTATACGCTAAAAAAATTTTACCTTTTAAATGTCCGTTCATGCTTCTTTCATTCGGTAAAAAAATTCTTTAAGAATATTTTACCTTTCGTGCAACATTGTTCACATACGCTTGTCACTATATATAAACAAACCATTTGCAGCTAACTGCCACTATACATACAGATGAATTGGTAAAACAATGTTTGCAAGGCGAAATGAAAGCCTATAGCGAATTGTATCAGCGGTATTGCAAAGCCATGTTTAGCACTTGTTATAGAATTGTAAATCATTTTGCCGAGGCAGAAGATGTATTGCAAGATAGTTTTATGGATGCGTTTAATAACCTAAAAACATTTAGCTATGAGAGTACTTTTGGAGGCTGGTTAAAAACGATTGTAATAAATAAAAGTATTAATCATTTAAGAAAGAAAAAACTCAATTTGATTGATATTGATAAAGTAGTAACAGAAAATTTGATGGAGGAAGATACGATAAACGAGGAAGAGATTATATACAAAGTAGAAGAGGTAAAAGCGGCAATACAGCAATTGCCAGATGGATATAGAACGGTATTGAGTTTGTATTTGCTAGAAGGCTACGACCACGAAGAAATAGCAGAGATAATGCACGTAGCCACCAGCACCACACGTACACAATATATGCGAGCAAAACAAAAATTATTACAAATTTTAAAACATCTCTAAAAGTTACCTTTTGCGCTCCGGCTTGTCCCGCTTTTTTGCGGGAGAGAGGAATTAAAGGTGAGGTAAAAAAAGAATAATTTTTAGAGATGTTTTGGCTAAATAAAAAACAATGAGTAAGAACCTTGAAAATTTTATGAAGCAAAATAAAGATGCGTTTAATGATTATAAACCATCTGAAAAGCTGTGGAATAAACTAGAGGCTGATTTGAAAGTAAATAATGTACAGTTGCACCAAAAAGCTGCGGTACGAAAAATAAATATGTATAAGTGGGTAGCAGCTGCTTCGGTGATTTTGTTAATTGGAGGCGGTATATTTTTCTTTAATCAAAAAAATACAGAGCCTGCACAACCAAATATTGTAAAACAATCTGATGAGCAAAAAGACACTAAAGCTTTAATAACAATAGATACACCTAAAAATAACATTAACGATCCAGTAAATAAAGAAGAAAAATTTATTGCAAAACAGTCTTTAGAAAATACCGAAGAAAAGCAAAAGCCATCGAAATACATAGTTGAAGATGAAGAAATGCTTGCTTTTAATGAGAGTAAAACACACTTTGCTAAACTGATTACTTATAAAGGAAACGAAATTAAAAAGCTTGCTAAAAATGACCCCGAGGTATATAAAAACTTTTCAGAAGACATAGCTGAATTAAACCAAACGTATAAGCAGCTTAACAAACAATTGCCCAATACAAACAATAAATCGGCCTTAATAAATGCTATGATTTATAACCTACAAGTACAAATCGATTTGCTAAATAAACAATTAATTATTTTAAACAAGATTGAAACAATCAAAAAAAAGAAGGATTATGAAAACAATATTTAAACTAGTACTGATGTTGCTTATAGCAGGTAATAATGCAAGTGCGCAAAATGCCAGCAATAAAACCGACGTAGAAAAAAAGAAAAATATTACACAAACATATGAACTAAGTGGTAGCGATAAAGTATCGCTTAGTAATAAGTTTGGCGATATTAAAATAAACACTTGGGCGGAGAATAAAATAAAAGTAGATATTGAAATAGAAGTAAGTGCTAGAACAGAAGCAAAAGCCGTAAAAATAATAGATGGTATTGTTATAAAACATAGTAAAAATGACGGATTGGTTAGTTTTAAAACAGTAATAGACCAGTCTTATGGCGGTGGCAATAGTGTTCACTATGATGATAACGGCAATGGGGCTTCCATTTCTAAAACAATTTCTACAACTACATCTAAAAGTAGTAAGAGTAATGAAAAGTGCGATTGTGATGATAACTATAATTATTCTTATAATGGCAATTCACAATCGATGAGAATAAATTATACTGTTTATTTGCCATCTTCTACAAAGATGAAACTACGTAACGAATTTGGAAATACAAATATTGATGATTTTGCTGGAGCGCTCGATATTGTAAACGAGTATGGTAATTTATCTGCAGGAGTTTTAAGCAGCGAATCTAATGAAATAGCTATTGAGTATGGCAATGCTGATATAAAATCGTTGATCAATCCTGATTTTAAAATTGGCTATGGCAATTGTGATATAGCAACCATAAATGGAAATGGCGAAATGCACTTTGATTATAGTAGCGATATTACATTAGGTTTTGGTAAAGATATTGGCAATGTGAAAATGACAAACGGGTACTCTACTATGGAAATAACCGTGGACGAAAGGGCCAATGCAAGTTTTATGATTAATTCTTCTTACGGTAATGTAAAGAGTAAAAACAAAGCACTAGAAATAAAAACAGATAAAGATGATGATGAAGATGGATGCTGCAATTTTACCAAAAAGCACGAAGCGAAAATAGGAAATGGTACCGCAAAAATTAGTATCAATAATGATTATGGATCAATAAAATTTCGGTAAATATTTTTTTGAATTTGGTATCGCCAAGCCGAAAGGCTTGGCTTTTTTGTAGTTAAAATATTTGCTCTAAGGATTATTTGTTGTACTTTTAAAACACAATTCTAAGTGTATTATCATGTATAAAATAAATATCAATAAAAAAAGTATAATATTTATGATACTATGCCCCTTTATACTTTCTATATATTCTTGTGAAAGCACTTGCTCTAAAACAGTACCATGTGGTGGATATAATGATGCGTTACTAGATAGCTGGTTTCCATATAAAAGTAATCAAAAATTAATTTTTAAGAATAGTACCAATGCATATGATACTTTTAATCTTAGGTTAACAGATTCTACGTCAGAGTATCAAGTAAAAAGTACTACAGGATCTTGTGAAGCTGTAAAAGCGCTCAGAAGTACTAAAACAGATTCTTCAGGGCGTTCAATATTTAATGTTATGTTATCTGTATCACAAGCCGTTTATTCCACAGATGTTGGTAGAAATGTTTCTATTTATTTATACCAAAACAATATTTCAGGAGTAGGCATAATAGAAAACGGCTTTGATAAAGTTAGTTTTAGTGATGGTGATGGCATAAATGCAACAGTCCAAAATTTTTCTAATTATAATGTAGCTGGAAACTCTTACCCAACTGTTCAAATAATTAGTAGAGATACGTTTGTAAATAAAAAAGCTGGTGTATATAAATTTATACTTGCAAAAAATAATGGCATTATTTCTTATGAAAGAAACCCTGGTGGTATCATTTGGGTAAAGCAATAGTTAAATTTTTAAAAATGCATTTCCCCATAGGAATTTCTTTTGGCAATAATACCTTACCACTTCATGCTATTACAGAAGTGCTGGCATTTTTTATTGGTTTTCGATATTTTATTTTTCTCAAAAAGAAGCAGGGCGACAGTATAAAAACTGAAAATAGACTATGGATTTTGATAGGTGCTATTTTTGGTTCACTAATAGGAAGTAGGCTGGTAGGCTCACTAGAAAGACCCTATGAGTTATTTCTCACCAAAAATATTTTGCTATACATCTATAGTAATAAAACAGTATTGGGTGGTTTTTTAGGAGGATTATTTGGCGTAGAACTCATTAAAAAAATCATTGGAGAAAAACGAAACAGTGGCGATTTGTTTACGTATCCAATTATATTAGCGCTTATCATCGGGCGCATCGGATGTTTTAGTATGGGCGTGTATGAAGAAACGTATGGCAAGGTTACAACATTTTTTACAGGAATGAATTTGGGTGATGGTTTACTGCGTCATCCTGTAAGTTTATATGAAATTATATTCCTTTTAATACTTTGGATTGGTCTTAGGCAAATAGGAAAAAAATATACATTAGCCGAAGGTGCAAGGTTTAAAATATTTATGATTGCGTATTGTGTATATAGATTTTCACAAGAATTTATCAAACCTTCTTACACTGTTTTAGTTGGGTTATCTACAATTCAACTAACTTCAATTATTGGTTTTATTTATTATTATAAATATATACTTCAACCCAAAAAACTATTGCAAGCAAATGCCTAACCGCCCCTACACCTATTACGATTTTACACTAAGTATTTGTAGCACATGCCTACGACGTGTAGATGCTAAAATTGTTTTTGAAAACGACAATGTGTATATGCTTAAAACATGTCGTGAACATGGCTTTGAAAAAGTGTTGATTGCAACCGATATTGAGTATTATAAAAACATTCGTAATTATAATAAGCCTTCGGAAACGCCATTGCATTTTACCACAAAAACACATTATGGTTGCCCGTACGATTGTGGGCTTTGCCAAGATCATGAGCAGCACAGTTGCCTTACGGTTATTGAAATTACAGATAGGTGCAACCTTGCTTGCCCTACTTGCTATGCCATGAGTAGCCCACATTATGGAAGACACAGAACGGTGGAAGAAGTAGAAAAAATGCTCGATATAATTGTAGCTGCAGAAGGTTCGCCAGATGTAGTACAAATAAGTGGAGGAGAACCTACGGTGCATCCAGATTTTTTTGCCATAATGGATATTGCAAAAAAGAAACCGATAAAGCATTTAATGCTTAATACAAATGGAATAAGAATCGCAAAAGATTTTGAGTTTACAAAGCAACTAGCTACTTATGCGCCCGACTTTGAAATTTATTTGCAATTTGATTCCTTTAAATCATCTGCATTAGAGCAATTGCGTGGTAAAGATTTAACTGAAACAAGAATGAAAGCATTGGAACATTTGAATGCATTAAATCTTTCAACAACATTGGTAGTAACATTGCAGCAAGGAGTAAATGATGATGAAATAGGAAAGATAATTGAATTTGCACTCAAACAAAAGTGTGTAAGAGGTGTTACGTTTCAGCCTACACAAGTAGCAGGTCGTACAGAAAACTTTAACCCTGCTACAGATAGGATTACGCTAACAGATGTGCGCAGAAAAATACTAGAACAAACCAATATTTTTAAACCAAATGATTTGTTGCCTGTACCTTGTAACCCAGATGCTTTGGTGATGGGTTATGCATTAAAATTATCAGGACAAACTTTTCCCCTTACACGCTATATTGATCCAACCCATTTATTAGACAATAGCCGCAACACCATTATTTATGAGCAAGACGATGCGCTAAAAGAAAAAATGATTGATATTTTTAGCACAGGTATTTCTGTAGATAGGGTAGAAGAAAATATGAAACAATTGCTTTGTTGTTTGCCACAAATAGAAGCTCCAGGTTTAGGCTACGAAAATTTATTTCGTATAATAATTATGCGTTTTATAGATGCATATGATTTTGATGTACGAGCCATTAAAAAAAGTTGCGTACACATTGTACATAAGGATGGGCGCATCATACCTTTTGAAACCATGAATCTTTTTTATAGAGATGATAAGGAAGCGTATTTAAAAATATTGCAGGCCGAAAGAGAAAGTTTACCTGTGTAAAAAATAATTATGGAAGCGTTAATAGCATTATTATTTATTGTAGTTGTGTTGCCATTAATATTTGTAATAATGGGTATTGTAAAAATGTGCAGCAGCGATGAACAGAAACGAAAAGTAGGATTGAGATTTTTGCTGGGAGGGATATTGCTATTTGGTGTGTTTGTAGTAATTGGGTTTTCAATGTGCAGTAATATGAGTTTTGGTGGTGGGCATTAAAACAATTGTTAAATGAAAGATTTTAAAAACACCCTAATATTTTGTTTAATAACTTATGCTATCATTGGGGCAGGAGTATTTTTTTATAATAGCACAGAGCAGTTAGCCATGGTTGGCTTATCTGGTTTATTGCTCTCTGTTTTATATTTATTTGTTGGTATAATTTTGTGTATTTTTTTAAGCACTCGAAATATAGGCAAGGGGTTATTAATGAGTGCAGGTATTTCTTTGGTTATTGGTCTTAGTATTTGTTCTATGTACCAAGTAAAAATTTAGATATATGAAACTACCAGTAAAAATCATTTTAATAAATCTTGCAGGTGCAATTTTATTTTCAGTAATCTATACAATCACACAAAATATTATAAGCGAATTATCAATAGTTGTAGGTTTGGTATTTCTTGTGGGTGGGCTCATTGCGCTAGTAGTAGGTTTATTTTTATTAATGGCAGAAGATAAACGCTATGCACAAGGTTTTTTAATGAGTGGTGGACTCTTGCTCTTGCTTGGATTTTTAACTTGTGGTGTAGGCATAAGCTATTAATAAATTTTTTATACATCCTTCAAAATCATTTCTCCCTTTGTAATCCACGATGTGCCAAATGCAAAGAGTGCAATACTTTCTAATACCAAGGTTGGTTTATATTTAGCAAAAGTTGTTTCTAGTTTGCCAACAAAATTATATATGGCAATAAGAGTCACACAAATAATAATGATAATACCACAAGTTACATAAATACGATTCCTCATTTTTTTATGCGCTGTCATTTCTTTTGTAGGATCAGTTTTGGTAAATAAAAAAATAGAAAAATAAGCAAAGCTTGCAAATAGTAAGGCTGCGGCTGAATAATGTACAGCATTTACAGACGCAACTTTATTGGTAGAAATGTATTGGCAAATAGAATCTACACTGGGGTTGGTAGGGAAAAATGCAACCAATAAAGCAAATACTGCAGCAAAGTTTGCAATGATGCCGTCTTGCTTATCTACCCCTTTATAAAAAAATAAAAACATGGCTACGGCACACAAAGAGCCTACAAAATAATCTCCCATAATGGTATAATAATAATGGCTTAACGAAGGTTGTAACTGGGTACAATCTGCCAACCCCCATGTGCCCGCCATTAAAATTATCGGAAGAAAAAAACCTACAAACCCTAAACCTAAGCGTAGGTTTAAATATGAAATTACAAATGCATTATTGTTGTCTGTTTGCATGTAGATTATTTTATAGTTCAAACAAATTAAACAATTAGTTTAATTGGAAAATAGAATGTTTTTTATAACCAATGATTTATTTAAAAGTAATAAATAATTTCTTAAAGGATGGGTACGAATTTTGTTACCTGAACCTTGAACCTTCAACCTTGAACCTTGAACTTTCCTATCTTCGCATTATGAATTTTTTACAAAAAGGATTATCGCCAGAAAAACTTATAGCATTGTATAAATCTATTTTGCTGCCCCGCATGATAGAGGAAAAAATGCTCGTGTTGTTACGCCAAGGAAAAATATCTAAATGGTTTAGCGGTATTGGGCAGGAGGCAATATCGGTAGGTGTTACAGCCGCCATGCAACAAAATGAATGGATAATGCCGTTACATAGAAACCTAGGTGTGTTTACAGGTCGTAATATGCCACTAAGTAAATTATTTATGCAATGGCAAGGCAATAAAGAAGGTTATAGCAAAGGGCGTGAGCGTAGTTTTCATTTTGGTAGTAAAGAACATCACATTTGCGGAATGATTTCTCATCTTGGCCCACAATTAGCCATTGCTGATGGTGTAGCGCTTGCATATAAATTAAAAAAACAACAAAAAGTATCACTTGCTTTTACTGGAGATGGTGGTACAAGCGAAGGTGATTTTCATGAAGCATTAAACACAGCAGCCGTGTGGGATTTGCCAGTAATATTTGTAATAGAAAATAACGGATATGGATTGAGTACACCAGTAAATGAACAATACCGCTGCGAAAGTTTGGTGGACAAAGCAAAAGGTTACGGCATGGAAGGTGTTCGCATTGATGGTAATAATTTACTGGAAGTGTATGACACCATAAAAGGCATTCGAGAATATTGTATAAAAAATCAAAAACCATATTTAATAGAGTGTATGACGTTTCGCATGCGTGGGCACGAAGAAGCCAGCGGTGTAAAATATGTACCTCCAGAATTATTTAGCGAATGGGAAAAGAAAGATCCTGTGAAAAATTATGAAGCTTGGTTGCTTGATGAAGAACATTTAACTGCGGAAGCAATAGAAAAAATAAAAGCTGATACCAAAACGTATATAGAAACAGAACTAGCCGAAGCGTATAAGGCAAATAAAATTGTAGCGAATACGACAGAGGAAATTGGAGATGTTTATGCAAAAAAGACGACAGACCTCAGACAACAGACAACAACGGTTTATGATAACTCCAAAGTATCACTCAACGAGAAACGAGAAACAAGAAACGAACCAAACGAGATACGAGAAACGAGAAACGAAACAGAAAAAAAATTCATCAACGGCATTTCCGACGCCCTAAAACAATCCATGCAAAAACATGAGAATTTAATTTTAATGGGACAAGATATTGCAGAGTATGGTGGCGCATTTAAAGTAACAGAAGGTTTTGTAGAATTGTTTGGCAAAGATAGAGTACGCAATACACCCTTGTGTGAGAGCGCCATTGTAGGCAGTGCGTTAGGGTTAAGTTTGGAAGGTTTTAAAGCAGTAATGGAAATGCAATTTGCAGATTTTGCAACCGTAGGCTTTAATCAAATAATAAATAATTTGGCTAAAATACATTACCGCTGGGGGCAAGGGGCCGATGTAGTTATACGCATGCCAACGGGCGGCGGTGTAGGCGCAGGGCCATTTCATAGCCAGAGCAATGAGGCTTGGTTTGTGCATACGCCGGGGTTAAAAGTGGTTTATCCAAGCACACCCGAAGATGCAAAAGGATTAATGATAGCAGCTATTAATGACCCTAACCCTGTATTGTTTTTTGAGCATAAAGCTTTGTATAGAAGTGTGAGTGGGCAAGTGCCAGATGAGTATTATGAAATAGAAATTGGTAAAGCAAGATATGTACAGCATGGCGATGACATAAGCATAATTACGTATGGTGCAGGTGTACATTGGGCAATAGAGTATGCAGAAAAAAATAAGGATATTAGTATAGAGATATTAGATTTGAGAACATTATTGCCATTAGATTTTGATGCCATAAAAATGGTTACAGAAAAAACGGGTAAGGTTTTAATATTGCACGAAGATTCCCTCACTGGTGGCATTGGCGGCGAAATAGCCGCATGGATTGGCGAAAATTGTTTTGATAAATTAGATGCTCCTGTTATGCGTTGCGCAAGTTTGGATACCCCTATTCCATTTAGTATAGAGCTTGAAAAAAACTTTATGGCTTATGGAAGGTTGGGAGAAATGGTGGAGCGATTGGTGAATTATTAATACAACTTAGTGAGTATTTTTAAAAGTTGCTTGTAATTAAATAAAGCCATCAACAATAAAACAATTTATCAATTCAACAATATATAATGCCAGAACTCTTTATCATAGCTGGTTGTAATGGTGCAGGAAAAACTACTGCAGCGTATAATCTATTGCCCGAGGTTTTTCAAACTATTGAATTTGTAAATGCGGATGAAATTGCTCGTGCAATAAATAGAGATGATGTAGAATCAGCCGCTATTGCAGCTGCGAGAACAATGCTTCAAAGAATTGATTCTCTCATTAAAAACAAACAAAGTTTTGCTTTTGAAACTACCCTATCTGGGCTTACATATTTAAAGATTATAGAAAAAGCCAAGTTGAACGATTTTATCGTTACCCTGTTTTTTGTAAACCTTGAAAGTGCGGAAATGGCGTTTGAGAGAGTATCAATAAGGGTAAAAAAAGGAGGGCATAATATCCCTCAAGATGTAATTGAAAGAAGGTATAAAAAGGGATTGGCAAATTTCCCTAAATACGCATCTGTGGTTCAAAATTGGTATTTGCTTGATAATTCTGGGCAGGAATACCAAATCATAGGTAAATCAATAGATGGAATAAAAGAAATACTTAACTTTACAATATATAACAACATCATAGGAAATGAATCTCGTTAATAAAAAAGTAAGTGAAGACCTTTCACCAAAAATAATGGAAGCTTTAGCTAGGGCTATACAAAGAGTAAAAGTAGAAACCAAAGCTACAAATACATACATGGTTGTATCCGACGGCAAAGGCGGCACAAAAAAAATTTACGCAAAAGATTTATAAATTAAGAGAGATAGACAAGTAGCACAAAACACCAAACAAACAACTACAAACCACAAATACCAAACAATTTATTCTTCCTCCTTTTTCCCTTCCCCAATACCCATAATCTTTTTGTAGTGATAAGATGCATTAAGCACAAACTGATTAAACTCTATTAAACTACTGGTACTTACAAACTCATACGACGGGCGATACCAAATTAAAAAAGTATCTAACGCAGCTCCCTTCAGCTGTGTAGTACGACCCACAAAATTTTTACTAAAACGATAGCTTACATATTTTTCTTGTTCTTCAATTTCTAGTCTTTGTTGAAAAGCCTTTATCCTTTTATTTCTTTTAAACCGAAACATATTTATAAGCGCATTGGCATCTAGCCCTACACCACCACTTGGTGTAATAGACGTACCAATCCCTTCCTTTTGAAAAGAAAACACTTCCGCATAATTCTGCCTGTTTTCCAACGAATCTTGTTTGTAATTTTTAGAGTAAACAATTACTTCTTTTAAAACTTTGAATTTTCCTTTTATGTTTAAGTGTATAGAAATATCAAATTGCTCAGGGTTGGGAATACTACCCACAGCAAATTTTTGTGTAGGCTTATTGTTATATACAAAATATAATGAGTCACCATTTTTTGCTGGTATGCTATAATGCCCAAGCGAATCTGTAAAAGCAACTTTACCACCTGTATTGATAACTTGAACGCCTTCTACATAATTTATTTTACTCTTATCTAATACAGTACCACTAACCCTTATTTGTGTAAAGGCATGATTCGTATAAATGAAAATAAATAACAAAGTAAAAATTATACGCAAGGGCATGATTGTTTGTGTGGTAATATTACGGCACAAAACGATATAGAAAAAACTTAAAAGAGTTATTTAACAGGATTTTGAGAACAACGTAAAAATACGATACTGTAATAAAATAATATGAAAAGAGAAAGATGAAATGTACAAGCTAACTAAAATCAGCGGAAAGTAAAGCTAGTAAAGCATTTGCTTGTATATTAAGATGGTTTGTTTAATTTCTATTTATCACCCAATCTTACCCATGGTTATGTAAATCTCCATTTTTTAATAAATCATGTCTCTATTTTCTATAGTGTTTTTACGTTTCGGGCATTAAAAAACGCCAAAACATTTTAACATCTTATTCACAATCTTATTCTCATTTTATGAAATGCATGCATAAAATAATCTATATATCCAAACATGTTTATTTAATCTTATGGGTATTTGTTTATTTAACATTTTATTAATTAGTGAATTTTTTTTCGCCAATCTTATTATATTTTTTACCCATAAGTGTTTAAACATTGATAAGAATAAAAATAGCATTTACCTAATTTGTCAATCCCAAATTAAAGTCTATTATTGGTTTGTCAAACTAACGTCCATCCATTATCCTATTGGCATTTTAGCCAAACGAAAAATTGTTTAACCAATTAATAAACGCTGTAAACCAAGCTGTGCTTAGCACTACAGCTACAATACCATTTTAATATTGAATTTATTTGTACAATATTTTATTGTTAAATAAGGACTCAATAAGAGTTGTACAAAATTATCTTGTAAGTATGCATAGCTATACTTAGTGGGAATTTTTTAAAGTGAAAAAATAATTTAGTTAAAATATAAAACATCCTAATCAGAATATAAAACACCTATAAACAGCAAATATGAAAATTTTCTTTACCCTTATTACTGCTTTTCTCCGAAGCTTGATAAAATCAACAGCTACGCTTACGGGCAATAGCAATGTTACAAACCATACATTGGTTTTAGCAGCAAACAATCAATCTACCTCTGCAAGTCAGGGTGCCAAGCAAGCTAGTGAGCCTGCTTTTTTTGTGTTTGCAAAACAAGTTGTTTATGCATTCCTATTAGGAAGCATATTAATTATAGGTGCTATAGGTGCAAATGCACAGAGCACAGTTAATTATTTGCCAAGCCCTACCACTGTTACCACTGGCACCAATGGCTCTTTGGCTTTGGATATGAATAGCAATGCTATTGACATGACTACTGGAACTACTTCACTGCTTGGAGCTGGTATTGATGATGGCGTTTCTGCTTTAACCAATACCAATCTTGGAGTTGGGAGTACTTTTGAATTCTTTTTAATGGGAAGTAGGTATGCAAACTTTGGAGTTACTGCAAACGGAATAATGACAATGGGAGTTGCACCAGGTAGTACTGTATATGCTATACCAAATACTACAGTTCCCACTATTGCGGCTTTTGCAAATGATATGCAAACTGGATCGGATGGAAATGTAATCGCAAAAATTGTAGGCACAGCACCTAATCGTACTTTGGTTATTCAATGGACAAATATCATGGTTAGGTTCATTACCCCAGTTGCTCCGGGTACTGCAACTTGGCAGGTACGCTTATACGAATCTACTGGAGCTATTGAATATGTGTATGGTGCAATGGCAACAAATGCTGCTACACCCGCACTTTATTATGTAGGGTTATCTTCTAATACAACGGTAAATAATGTTGTAACACTAAATACGAGTACCAATGCCCCTAATACAACAGCTACTGTAACTTCAAATAGCTACACAGCTTCTTCTACTATTACAAGTTTAAATTCTACTTCAAACGGAAGCAGAAAATACTATCGTTTTATTCCTCCTACAACAGCGGCTCCTACAGCGCCACTTACATTTTCAGCTATTACAGCTGGAGGAATGACACTTAACTGGGCAGCGGCGTCACCAATAACTGGCATTGTAAAATATGCAGTTTATAGTTCTACAGATGGAGGTACTACGTATAACTATCTAAACACTACACTTGTAGGTACAAATACTTTGGCAGTTACTGGTCTTACACCTGGCACTTCATATACTTGGAGAGTTGTTTCGGTTAGTGAGGGAGCGGTAAGCAATGGAATTGCCGGAACGCAAGCTACAACCGCTGCAGCCACATATTATTGGGTAGGCGCAACAGGTGGTGATTGGAATACAGCAGCCAATTGGAATACGTTGGCTAATAATACTGGTACCACAAGGGCCACTCCGCTAACTTCTGATATATTGGTTGTTGATGGTATGGGAACAACTGCAGGCTTAGCAGGTACAATTAGTGTTAGTGCTAGTGCATCAATTGGATCGTTACAAATCACCAATAGCACAGCCACTACAATACAATCTAGTGCAACTACACAAAGGATATTAACATTAACTGGTTCAGTTGGAGATGAATTAAGTATTGGAGCAGGTAGTTCTATATTGCTTACAAATACAGTCAACCCAATTTCTATGGTTTTTGCTACAGGTACTGGTATGACTGGTACTATAGCAGGAACACTTACAGTTGCAGGTACTACTACTGCGGCAACTACATCAAATTCTTTTCTTACAACAGGCGGTACTGGTACAGTTGTTACTGTAGCAAGCACGGGTGTTATAAACAATGTTGCAACAGCAAATATTACTACAAACGGAAACGTAACAGGATCTGCAGCAACACTGGTTTTTGCAAACGGATCTCAATATAATGTCTCTGGCGCAACAACTGCAGCTCCATGGATTCCTTTGGCAACTTGGAACACTACTTCTACTGTAACAATCAGTGGAATTACTACTTCTACTACTACAGCAACAAATGCAGTACAATCTTTTGGTAATTTTATTTACAATTGCCCGGCAGCTTCAGGAACGATGAGTTGGTTTACAACTAGCACAACTGGCGTAATTAAGGGAGATTTAACCATCACTGCCACAGGTACAGGGCTTTTCAGAGCACTTACTACTGGAACATTAAACGTTACGGGAAATGTTTTTGCTACGGGAGGTAGTCTTCAAAGTGCAAGTTCAACAGGTAGTTTAATCGTTTCTGGTAACACAACTATTAGTGCTGCTGGAAAAATAGATATACTTGCAGGTACTTACTCACAGCGTGGAACTACATTTACCAATAATGGTGTTTTAACGGGTATCGCTACTACATCTACTTTACAATTTTTATCTTTTACAAATACTGCCCAAACTTATACTGGAACTGGAACTGTGCTAACCAATGTTGGCGTAATTTCACTTCAAAATGGTGGTGGTTTAACGATATCAACTACAAACAATACGCCTGTTTTAAGGGTTAACTTATTTATAGGCACAATTAGCGGATCAAATTTAATTACAATTGGTACAGGTGCCGCTTTAGCTACTTCCGTACAAATTGGTTCTACTGGCTTAACGACTCCCGGTGGTTCATTTGCAGCTACGCCTACATTTAACTTAGGAACTGGTACATACAGTGTCCTATATCAATATGAGACTGCTGCTCGAACAACTGGGTTTGAAATACCAACAACCAGAAGTATATCTGCAGCTACAATTGGTAATCTCAATAACATAACAGTAGCAGGTGGCGCATTAAGCATAGGTACATTAACACTTCAGTCTGGTAATTTAATTACTAGTGCAGCAAACATTGTAAATATTACAGGTGCAACAACTACGAGTACAATTCGAAGTGCATATACATCCGCTGCAGGTGCAACCTCTACAGGTACGACCATAACAGTTACAAGTACAACAAACCTTTTAGCAGGTATGAACATATCGGTTAGTGCGGGTGTGGGCGCTTTTCCTCCAGGAACTACTGTAGCAAGTGTAACTAATACAACAACGTTTGTGGCATCGGCAGCACCAATTACTGCCCTCTCAGGTGGTGCATCTGTAGTGAGCGGTATTGGTGGTTGGGTAAACGGACCGCTACAACTTACTTTACCTCCATCTTTAACAGGTATAACTACATATAGTTTCCCAATAGGAAAATCAGGATTTAATCCACTTGATTTGGTTAATATTACAACAGGTGCTGCTGGCCCAGTAATTATGGCGGAGGTTTTTGATGCAGATGCAGCAGGAACAGCAGGTGTAAATATGACATCATTAAACAGCAATAGGTACTGGGCAACATCTTTAGTATCGGGCGATTTTACAAGCACACAACTTAAACTTACTGAACAAACAGCTACAGCATTAGGTACAGCCAATGCAATTGCTAGTAGTGCAAGTTTAGCTGGTGCTTATGATTTAGCCGGTGGAGCTTCGCCTACGGTTACAGCTACAACAATAACAACTCAGGCTCCTCCACTAATTACAACCTTAGCAAATTATTATGCATTGGGTATAAAAGCCGTTTCAATGTCATATGTTTCAAGTACAACTACTCAAGCTGTTACTACGGCAATTGTAAAACCAGCTACTAACCAACAAATAATTGGGGTACAGATAGTAACGCTAGGAAATGCAAGTCCACTCACTTTAAGCAGTATGGATTTCAATACAACAGGTTCTACAAGCTCTGCAGCTGATATTGCTAATGCTAGAGTGTATTATACTGGCACAAGCAATACATTTGCAACTACCACGCAATTTGGTGCAGATGTACCAACACCATCAGTTCCCTATACAGTTACCGGTTCGCAAATGTTAGCAGAAGGAACCAACTATTTCTGGTTAGTGTATGATGTGCCGGCAAGTGCTACAGTTAGTAATGTACTTGATGCAGAATGTATCGGATTTAATATTGGAACTGTACAAACACCATCTGTAACTGCGCCAGCGGGAACAAGAATAATTAAAGCAGCTTTAAATGGGATATACCAAATTGGCGCTTCTCAAGTAGCACCTAACTATACTAAATTAACAGATGCTATTTTAGATTTAAATGCTTACGGAGTTGGTAGTGCAGTTACATTTGCTCTACAGTCTGATTATAGCTCAACAACAGAAACTTTCCCACTTACAATTAATGCATTTACAGGCGCAAGTGCTACTAATACATTAACCATTAAACCAGCGGCTGGTGTAACATCAACTATTAGTGGTGCGCTAGCAAGTGCTGCTTTAATAAAATTAAATGGTGCAGATTATGTGACTGTAGACGGTAGTAACAATGGTACTACAACCCGTGATCTTACTATTACCAATACTGCTACAACAGCCTCAACTGGGATTTCATTCGTTAGTCTTGGAGCAGGCTTGGGAGCAACAAATAATACAATTAAAAATTGCAATATTAGCACAGGTGTGGCTACTTCAATAGGATATGGTATTGCTGTTGGTGGAAATACGCCAGGAACATCTGGTGCAGATAATGATAATGTAACTTTACAGAACAATGCTGTTACTGTTGCACCTATCGGTATTTATGCGAATGGTACAGCTTCTGTTTCAACAGGTGGGGATGATAATTTAGCCATTATTGGGAATTCAATTACCTATACTGGTACACTAGCATCCCTTGGAATGCAGCTTGGAAATGCTTTAAATAGTTCTATAAGTCAAAATACAGTAAGTGAAGAAACCACAACAACTCAGGCACCTACAGGTATTTCTCTTGAAACAGGCTTTGTTTCTTCATCTGTTACCAGAAATAATATTACAAAGTCATTAACTACTAACACAGGTGGTTATGGTGGTCGTGGTATTACTATAGGTACTGGAACAGCTACTAGTAACCTAACGATTGCCAACAACTTTATTAGTGGTGTAAGTGGGTCTAACTTTTCTGGGTTTACCAATTCTTCCAGTATGGGTATAGCTATTGGTACAATTGGAAACAGTACAAGCTTAGGCACAACAACAGGTGGTATTAACGTATACTACAATAGTGTGAATATGTATGGAAGCATGGGCGCTGGTTCTACAACCGCACTTACAACCGCATTATATATTGGCTCAGGGGCAAGTGTATTGGATATACGTAACAACTTATTGGTAAATAATCAGGTTGCTACTAGTACAACTCAAAAAAACTATGCTATTTATTCAGCAGCAGCCAATACGGCATTTGCAAACATTAACTATAACGATTATTTTGTAAGCAATACCTTTAATGCAGCTTCTGCTGTACTTGGAAATATAGCTGCAACTGACAGAACAACCCTAGCAACATTAACTACAGGTTTTGGAGGAAATGGTAATTCTATTAACGTTGCCCCTGTATTTACTTCAAATACGGATTTACATTTGGTTACAACGTCAAACGCAGGCATAGATACAAAAGCAACAGCAATTTCAACAATCAATGACTTTGATAACGATGCTCGTGATGCATCTACACCAGATATTGGTGCTGATGAATTCACTTCACCAGGATGTACTACAGCTTTAGCTGGTACTGCCTCGGGATCTTCTTCTTTCTGTGGATCCGGCACTCCAACTATAACAGCTACAGGTTATTCATCAGGAACTGGAAGTACATATCAGTGGATTTCATCTACTGTTTTAGGAGACTACCCAAATGCTGGAAACATAATTTCAGGACAAACTAACCCAGCAACACTTACCACAGGTTTAGTAAGTGCCACTACTTATTATTGGTTAAGGGTTACTTGTGCTACGAATACATCTACGGATAATTCTTCAATGGTTACTATCACTGTTAATCCGCTTCCTGTGGTAACTATCGCTAGCGGAGTTGGTACTTTCTGTACAAGCACAATAATTACAGCGTCTAATGGAAATGATGGTACGATGTATTTTCAGGGTACAACCTCTGGTGGTATCTCTACAACCACAGCATCTTCTTCGCAAACAGTTACAAGTTCTGGAACCTATTATTTTAGAGCACAATCTGCATTGGGATGCTGGGGCCCTGAAGGAAGTGTAGCAGTAGTGATTCAAACAGATCCTATTATTACTGGTACAGCCGCTAATATTTGTGCAAATGAAATTGGAACAATAGCTGCGGTTGCTGCAAAAAGCTGTGCAGGTTTTGCAAATGCAGGAACTACTTTAAATGGAACTTTCACGGCTACTGATCTAAAAGCATTGCGTCCAACAGCATCTATTATTAATACTTCCACATGTTCTTTTGATGCCGCTGTACAAAGAGGTTATCAAGCACAACAATTCAGGGTAAGTGTTACAGGTAGTTATGCATTTGACATGACATCAACTGATGATGGTATGGCATATATTACAACAGGAGCATTTGTGCCAGGCAACTGTAGTGGCGGTGGAACATGGATTAAAGGAGATGATGACACTGGTCCAGGAAACGATCCGCAGTTATTGATGACTTTAACAGCAGGAACAACATATACATTATATTCAACAACATACTCAACAACTACTGGCAATTCAACTGCAGCTTACTCTTGGGCAATAACCCCTCCTGTAGGAGGGCAATTAATGCTTCAAGCTGCGGGAAATATTGAATGGTACACTAGTGCATCTGGTGGTACAGCTATTGGAACTGGCTCTCCTTTTAATCCCGTAGGTGTTGCTGGTTCGGGCTTAGCTAATACAAATACAGCAGGTACTACTACTTTCTATGCAGCATGTTCTAATGCATCAATTTGCCGCACAGCAGTAAATTTTGTTATCAATGCTAATTATAGCATTACTGCTTCTGCAGGTTTAAACGGAAGTATTTCACCATCTGGTGTAACTACGCTCAGTTGCCTTGGAACAGGAAATCAAACCTATACCATTACACCAAATTCAGGATACAATGTAGCTGATGTTTTAGTAGATGGAGTATCGGTAGGTGCAGTTGTTACTTACACATTTACATCTGTAATTGCAAATCATACCATTACAGCAAGCTTTGTTGTAAGTAGTCAAACTATCACAGCATCGGCTGGAACAGGCGGGTCAATTTCGCCAAGCGGATCTGTAATTGTTGCATTCGGAGCAAATCAAACTTTCAATATTACTCCTAATACTGGATATGCAATAACCAATGTTTTGGTAGATGGTTTATCAGTAGGTACAGCTAATACTTATACATTTACTAATGTAACAGTGGCGCATACCATTGCAGCAAGTTTTACAATAATAACAGTGGTGGAATCAGATCCAGCATTGGTAGCTATAAATATTACAGATGCAACAAACACATTGATTAATGCAAACTTAATACCTTACCTAGCAGTTAATACCCTTAATGTTCCAATCTTAAACTTTAGTTTGGAGCATGCAGTACCAAGTGGAACTATTAAGGTTAAAATTGACCTAGGTGATAAACTAATTCTTAACAATCCTAGTGCTTTAGCGACGGTACTTCCAATAGAATTTTCTTGGACATTCTCTACAGTAGCAGGCCATCAAATACTTATTGGAGATCAGATAGCAGTTCTACCAATAGATTACAATGCTGTGGCTAACTTTGATGTTAAAGGAGTAATAGCGGGTACTTCTCTAGTAAGTAGCGATATTCTTGTTACAAATCATAATAATGCTACTGAAACTTTAGTAGATATAGATTTAACTAATAATCATTCAGAACTTCAATATACCATATTAAGCAATTTCACGGCTATTTTGCAAACTACAACTAATGTAAGTTGTTATGGAGGCAATAATGGAAGTATCACCGTATTGGCTTCTGGTGGTACTACACCATACAGATATAGTAAAGATAATGGCGTTACTTGGCAGACAAGTTCAACTTTCAGCAGTTTAATTGCTGGTGCATACAGCATTAGAGTAGAAGATTTCGTTGGGCAATTTGTAATATTGAATTACACAGTAACACAACCAACCCAATTAGTAGCAACAGCAGTAGCAGGAACTATCGGATGTTTTGGTGGAACAACAACAGTAACGGTATCAGCAACAGGCGGCACATCACCATATACAGGAACAGGAGCGTTTACAGTAAGTGCAGGAGCATATAGTTACACCGTAACCGATGCAAACGGATGTACGTCAACCGTAACAGGAACGGTAAGCCAACCAACCCAATTAGTAGCCACTGCAGTAGCAGGAACAATAAATTGTTTTGGAGGAACCACCACCGTAACCGTATCAGCAACAGGCGGAACAGCACCATATACAGGAACAGGAGCGTTTACGGTAAGTGCAGGCGCATACAGTTACACCGTAACCGATGCTAATGGCTGTACATCAAGTGTATCAGTGACGATTACTCAAGCAGCAATATTGAATGCTACTGTAACTCCTACTAATGCAGCTTGTGCGGGCAATTTCAATAGTGCAACTATTACAATTAGTAATCCAACAGGCGGTTCTGGTTCATACCAATACAGTATTAACGGTGGAACAAGCTGGCAAAACAGTGGTAGCTATAGTGTGAATGCAGGCACTTACAATGTACAAATTCGTGATGCTAACAGTATTTCTTGTAGCAGAATTTTAAATTCAGCATTGATAATTACTGAAGCGCAAAATACGGATGTAGCCATCGGTTCCCAGACTGCTGATAATTTATATGCAGCAAATGGTGATGAAAAAACCATAGCGTATAACTTAACGGAAATAAATGGCAAAGCAGCAACTGCTTCTGTGATACGTATCTTTAAGCCGGCAGGTTATCAAGTTATATTTAATCAAAGTTTGCTCACTTGGACAGATGTAAATGGCTTCCCTTCTCAAATTACTTACACAGTAGATAATAGTAAATGGGTACAAACATTTAGTAATTCATCTTATGTGGAATTCTCTAGAACAGGAACAGACGGTAATAACACAATTGGTTGTAATGAGCAATTAAGGGTTGTATTTACTTTGAAGAGAAATACGCTTAATATCTCTAAGTTCAACCTTAACGTACAGTTTAGACCAGCAACTGGTGAAATAAGATTAAACAATAATAGCAACTCTATTATTTTCACAGGTGAATAAAATACAACAAGTCTGTTATGCATTAAAAAATGCATAACAGACTACTTTTAAAAAATGCAGGTTAAAAAATATAAAATTAAGATTATGAAAAAAATAGCTTTCGTTTTGCTTATAACATTTGTTATGGCAGTTTCTTCTTATGGCCAATCTTATAACAGGCATGTAAAATCTAGCGCTAGTGATCCTGCTATAGAAAACCTAACGATTAGTAATCCTACAGATGGATTTGTAAATACAGATATGTTGGTGAGTGGATCCCCAGTAAAAATTCAATTTACCGTATTGAATAATGATAACGATGCAATAGTGCCTTCTGGTAGTTGTAGGATAATGCTTACATTAGGAAGTAAATTTAAATTAGGAACGGATTTAAATAGTTTGCAGAATCTTCCATTGAGCAGTTACTTTAAATGGATGCTAAAACAAGCTCCAGATTCAAAGCAATATATTTTATTTGGGATATTATATAAAGATTTGCCTGCTAAGTTTTCTGGCAAAGCATCATTTATACTAATTCCAAATAAAGCAGGTAGCTCTACGGTGGTTTGTCAACTGCTTGTAAGCAACGAAAAAAATCCTAATAACACTTTGTCAGATAACAACCCAAACAACAATTCCACTTCTTTAACTTACAATAATGTAAAGCCTCTTGAGATAAAATTTACTCAATTTTCTGCAAAAGCTCGCTCTTGTATGTTGGATGTAAATTGGACTGTACTCGACAATGCTAAAGAGGTAAAGCAATTTGTAATTGAAACTTCTGAGGATGGTTTAACTTTTGTACCTGTAAAAACAATACTTGCATCTGGCGGAGTATCATATGGCTATTTGTTGGACAAAATGGTAAACGCTGCCGTTACTGTAAGAGTAAAAGCAGAAAATGAAAATGGACAATATCTTTATTCAGAAAAAATTTACAACAATAACATATGTAACACTGGTTTTGATGTTTCTATATATCCAAATCCTGTTAAAGCAGAGGTAACTGAAGTAGCACTGCAGGCAAAAGCTGGTATATTTAATGGTAAGTATAGTATAAGATTAACCAATGCAGCAGGTAATGAATTGAAGCGTACAGAAGAAACGTTGAAAAACCAAGTACAGTTTAAAGTAAAAACTGGGTTTTTACCGGCAGGAATGTATTTTGTTACTTTAATAAAAGATGACGAAAAACCAATTGTACTTAAGTTTTTGAAACAATAATTAAGCTAACTTAAACATAATATGCAAATTCAGATTCACTTAAAGGTGGTTCTGAATTTGTTTTTATAACATGTACATTAATAAGAATACAAAATGATTTGTTATGTAGGTTTAGGCAATTTTATTTTACATAAAAATCTGAAAATAAGAAATACAATTCCGTTGAAATAACTAAAATTGAAAATAAAAAAATTGGCATGAAAAAAAATTACGTATCACTATCTTTTCGTTATACCTTAATACTCTTGATTCCTATTATTGCTTCTTTATCGAGCTATGCGCAGACAACACCCGTTTTTGCAGACCCAGCATTAGGGTCGTTTGATGTTACCAATGTAGCGGATGTTTCTGTAGATGCAAATTCTATATCTCTTAATAGTATATATAAAATTAAGTTAGATGTTTTTAATTTAAGTTTATCTAGTGCCATCCCTGCTAATACAGCTTTCATAGATATTGGCCTTGGAACAAAATTTGTTCTTAACCCTGCTGTTACTGCTAATGCCACGGCTTTAAATAATTATTTAAGTAACGCAGCATTAAGTAACTATTTTACTTTTTCGTACATCACCACTGGTAGCCAACCCAAAATAAGATGTATAATTAACACAGCATTACCAATTGATTTTAATGGGCAATTTGTTTTTGATGTAAAAGCTAATACACTTGCAACATCAACTGTAACGGGCAATTTTTTTGTTGCTAACAACAATCCTAGTTTTGTACTTTCCGACGACAATTCTGGAAATAATAATGCTTTTGTTCAATACACCATTATTGCTAGCGTTTTACCTGTTACCATTAGTAATTTTAGGGCTTATAATAAAGATTGCCACATTGATGTTAATTGGTCTGTAAGTGAGGAAACAAATGTTTTAAAATATGACGTAGAACTAAGCAAAGACGGTACTAATTTTGCCAAGATAGGTTCGTTAAAAGCTGAAAATAAAAATAAGTATGATACTTCTATTGCAATTTTTGACCAGATAAAATCACCTACTTTATTTGTGAGATTAAAATCCATTGACAATGATGGCACTTTTAAATATTCACCAATCGTATTATTTGATGGCACTTGTGGCAGCAAACAAAACCAGAATGTGTATTGTTATCCAAATCCTGTAACAAAAGAGAAAAATATTACCATTGCATCTAAAGATGTATTGTTTAAAGGTGACTACCTAGTTAGCTTATTGGATGTAAGTGGAAAGTTTTATCTCCAAAAAAAGATTACCCTTGATAGTGTTTACTCCTTTAAATTACCAATCAATAATGAATTATCTGCTGGTAACTATTTCATCATATTGCAAAAAGAAGATAAATCAACAAATGTTTTACTTAGATTTATAAAAGAATAAGAGGTAATTATTATTGATATTAGATAAAGAAAATTTATAAAAATTATTTGAACCCAGAGAAAAATGCATTCTATAATCTTAGCGCAGGTTTATGTATTTAATGAAGGCGATATTTAGAAACAAGATTTAGAGTAGTGAAACAATAGCGTCCGAAATTATATTACTAAAATGTAAATGTTCCAGTGCTAATATTTTTGCGGATAAACTCTCTCTGGTTTCCCCTTCTTTCAAATCACAACTTGCTTGAAAAATTATTTCTCCATGGTCATACACTTCATCTACAAAATGAATGGTAATACCACTTTGTTTTTCGCCTGCACTTATCACAGCCTCGTGCACACGCATACCATACATGCCTGCGCCACCATAAGCGGGTAATAACGCAGGATGTATATTTATTATTTTTTGTGGAAATGCTTTTATAACATCTATAGGTATTTTTTTTAGATAACCCGCCAGCACTATAAAACCGATGTTATGTTTGGTAAGAATATCTAAATAGGAAACAGATAATTCCTCTTCCGTTTTATTTTTTACATCTATAATTTCTGAGGCAATATTATTTTCAGCTGCAATGTGCAGTACAGCCGCTTTTGCATTATTGGTAACAATTAAATCAATATTGTCAGAAGTTTTTTTTTCTAGTAATAATGCTGGCAACGTTTTTATAATCACCTCCGCATTACTCCCACCCCCGCTTGCAAATATGGCTATGTTCATTTTAGGTATTTATTTTGTATAGCTAGTGAACAATATGTTATCAACGTTTTCTAAATGTGCTACACAACAATTTAGCCATGCAACCATTAAACAATTTACTTCTTCCTCCCACTAATTCGTGCAAATACTTTCTTCAAATAATTTCTAAAAAAAACAAACTGCCCAAGCGGAATGCTAATTACAATTACACACAGTGGCCAAAGTATGGTTACCAATAAAACATACGCTACTACCCAAAGCACTCCTTTTTCCATGCCAGTAAAACCAAGTAGTTTTCTGCCCAAATATCCACATAAACTGCCCCCCATCGCAAAAGTGGCAATAATTAATATTAACCTACCTATACCAACCTTCCATTTTTCTTGCAGCTTTTTTAGCATGGCGCAAAAATCAATCAAAAAATTGGGAAAACATATCCATTCATAAAATAATTTTTTAGATTTTCATTTCATTAATAATCTTATGCGTCCCTATCTGAAATATTTGCAAAGCTGTTAATGGTTTTTATCTGAAAGTAGGTGCATAAGTTTATACAATCTCTACTTCGTTTTTTACGTTAATATATTTTTACATGGAAGAAAATTGCTACACTACTAAACTTTCCAACGTTTGCATAAAATAGTTAACAATCTCCTAAAAAAAGATTCAAAATGTTGATAGTTTGTCAACATCCTGTCTTACTTTTGCAAACGGAATAGCCATTTTCTACCAAAAACCCGGCTTAATTGTATGATTCGTTACAAAAAATTCATTTCTAGGTTCGTTGCAAGCCTTATCCTTATTGGTTTTATCTCTAACAATAGTGCTTTTGCACAAGGCGAAGCGCTGTTTAAAGCGCAATGTGCCAGTTGTCATAAAGTTGATGCAGACTACACAGGTCCTATGTTAAAAGGTGTAAGAGATAGACAGCCCGACAAAGAATATGTTTATAAGTGGATGGCAAATCCTGCGGGAATGATTGCCTCTGATCCTTATGCGAAGGCATTATTTGCTAAATGGAAGCCTACGATTATGACGGCTTTTCCAACTTTAAAGAAATCAGAAGTTGATGCGATTTTAGATTATGTAGATTCATATATCCCACCGGCAGTTCCAAAGGGTGAGAGTAAGGAAACTGGTTCAGATAACTCTTTACTTTTCGGAATACTTACTCTTATTTTAGCTGTGGTAGCTTTTATTTTATTACAAGTAAATAGTAACCTTCGTAAATTATCTGATGATAAAGAGGGTGTACTTCGTGGTGAACCTGTTCCTTTCTATAGAAATAAATCATACTTAATGATAGGTGTACTGATGCTTTTTGGCCTAGGTGGATATCTAATGGTAGAAGGTGCTATGAGCGCAGGTCGTATGAAAGATTACCAACCCGAGCAGCCTATTTATTATTCTCATAAGGTACATGCAGGTACAAATCAAATAAGTTGTTTGTACTGCCATGGTGGTACGCAAGATAGTAAAAGTGGCAGCATACCATCGGTAAACGTATGTATGAATTGCCACATGGCCATTAAAGAATACAAAGGAGAAGCCATTACAAAGGCAGATGGTTCATCTGTAAATGGCACGGCTGAAATTCAAAAATTATATGCTTACGCAGGATGGAATCCTGAGAAAAAAGAATACAATCCTGATAAAAATAAAGATGGCATACCTGATGGTGCAACCGCTATTCCTTGGGTAAAAATACACAACCTACCTGACCATGTATATTTTAACCATAGCCAACACGTAAAAGTGGGTAAGCAAAATTGTCAAACCTGCCATGGCAATATTCAAGAAATGCCTGAAGTGTATCAGTTTTCTGATTTAAGCATGGGCTGGTGTATCAATTGCCATAGAGAAAGCAAAGTTGATTTTTACAATAAAGCAGATAGTACAGGTAATAAATTTTATAGCATTTACGAAAAATTCCATAAAGACATTAAGGATCATAAAATGGATAGCGTAACAGTAGAAAGTATTGGTGGTACGGAGTGTCAGAAGTGTCACTACTAAAGAGAATTTGCAAATGTGCCGATATGCAAATTTGCAAATAAAGAGCCCTAGAATGGCGAAGTTTTAAATAAAAAATAAGGTTTGATTTTAAAGAATTAGCACATTTGCATATTTGCACATTTGCACATTTCAAAAAAGTATGAGTAATAAACAATATTGGCAAAATTTCGGAGACCTAACACAGTCAGATAGATTTAAACAATCTACTGAAAAAGAGTTTCAAGAAGAATTACTTCCTATTGAAGAGCTTGATAGCAAGGGTTTGCTTGATGCAAAAACGCCAAGAAGAGATTTTCTTAAATACCTAGGTTTTAGTACCGCTGCTGCTGCCATAGCTGCAGGTTGCGAAATGCCTGTACGCAAAGCCGTACCATACTTACAAAGACCAGATAATGTGGTAATGGGAGTGGCTAATTATTATGCATCTACTTATGTAAATGCCGGTGACGCAATTAGTGTTGTAGTAAAGCAAAGAGATGGTCGTCCAATTAAAATAGAAGGAAACGAATTATCGCCGCTAACAAAAGGTGGTACAAGTGCACAGTCTCAAGCGTCTGTGTTGGATTTATACGATCCTATCCGTCTTCGCCATCCACAACAAAAAGCAGCAAACGGTTTTAAAGAAGTTACTAGCTTTGAAAATTTTGACAAACTAATTGGAGATGCTATTACGGGTTTAGCAGGAAAAGGATTGGTACTACTTACTTCTACCATTCATTCTCCTTCTACCTTACAAATAATAACGGAGTTTTTAGCAAAATACCCTGGTAGCCGCCACGTACAATACGATGCAGTAAGTTACAGCGGTATGTTGCAAGCAAACGAAGCGGCTTATGGTAAAAGAGCATTACCGCAATATCGTTTTGATAAAGCAAAAACAATTGTAAGTCTTGGCGCTGATTTTTTAGGCACTTGGCTAACTCCAACAGAATTTAGCAAGCAATACGCAGAAAATAAAAAAGTAGTAGGCGATAAGCCTGAGCTTAGTCGCCATATACAATTTGAAAGCATGATGAGCCTTACAGGTTCTAATGCCGATGATCGTTATACGCACAAACCTTCTCAAACTGGCGCAGTAGCATTGGCGTTGTTGTCTAAATTAGGTGGAGCAGTAAGTGCACCAGCATTTACTGATGCAAGGTTAAATAAAGGAATAGAAGAAACAGCAAAACAACTAGCTGCTAGCAAAGGAAGTGCTTTGGTTGTGTGTGGTAGTAACGATGTAAATATACAATTGGTAGTAAACGCTATCAATGAAGCAATAGGTGCAAATGGTACCACCATTAATTGGGCGGCTACTTCTAATGTGCGCAAAGGTATAGATGCAGATATGGTAAAACTTTCTGCTGATATGGCTGCGGGTACAGTTGGTGGGGTGTTGGTATATGATTGTAACCCTGTATATACATATGCAGATGGGAAAAAATTCGGAGAAGCATTGGCAAAATTGCCTTTAAGTGTTTCGTTTAATGTAACCATGGATGAAACAACAGAGCAATGTAAATATATTATACCTAGTCATCATTGGTTAGAAAGTTGGGGAGATACAGAAGCGGTTACTGGTCATGTAAGTATTATACAACCTTTGATTAACCCATTATTTAAAACCCGTCCTTTCCAAACTTCTCTTCTTAACTGG
Source organism: Ferruginibacter sp. (assembly GCA_031429575.1). Taxonomy (GTDB): domain Bacteria; phylum Bacteroidota; class Bacteroidia; order Chitinophagales; family Chitinophagaceae; genus Ferruginibacter. The sequence continues at coordinate 9,036 of JANOZW010000254.1, read as the reverse complement.
ATTGGCACTACTGCTGCAGCACCTGCTGCCGTAGTAACAGATACTATTTACAAAGAAATGGGTTATGTACCCGGTACAACATTGGCTACCACTGACCCTTACGAAAATTACTATAAAACATTTTGGTCTGCTAAAGTTAGTGGTGCTAATGTGTGGAGTAAGGCATTGCAAGATGGCGTAATAGAAAATACTTCTACTGCCATTGGCAGTGGTTCTTATAACGGCGGTAAACTAGCTGAAGCAGCGTCAAAAATTGGTACTGCAAAATCTGCGGATTATGAAGTAGTGTTGTACCAAAAAGTAGGTATGGGTGCGGGAGCGCAAGCAAACAACCCATGGTTGCAAGAATTACCAGATCCTATAACGAAAGTTACATGGGATAACTATGCAATGGTATCTCCAGCATTGGCAAAAACAATGTTTGGATTAGATGTCGCTAATAAAGACAGCAAAAAAGATGCGGATAAATATGAAGTGCATCCAGAAAAACCGATGTTGAAAATAACGGTTAATGGAAAAGTGCTTGAATTACCGGCTTTGATTATACCAGGCTTACACCCTTCTACAGTGGCTATAGCTGTGGGTTACGGTCGTAAGAGTGCGAGTGATGATGAAGCAGTAAACTATGAAAGAATAGGTCGTGCAGCATATAAAGCTGGTCAAAATGCTTACCCAATGGTAGGTTTTGATGGAGCTACTTTTTCTTACAATGCAGTAGCAACCGTTGCTAAGAGTGCTGCCGATGATTATCCGTTGGCACAAACTCAGGTGCATGGTTTTACAGAAGGTCGCCCAGTAATTTACGAAACCAATTTAGCAAGTTATCGCAAAGATCCATTAGAAGTGTTGGCAGAGCCAAGGCACGAAATGGAAGAGATAACACCAGATGGTAAAGAAGATTTTAGAAAAGATGCTACCAATTACCCTGATCATCCTTACCCTGGACCTAAGTGGGGCATGAGTATAGACTTGAATACTTGTACTGGCTGTAGTGCTTGTGTAGTAGCTTGTAATGCAGAAAACAATGTGAGTGTAGTTGGCAAAATACAAGTACAGCGTGCACACGAAATGCATTGGTTGCGTATAGATCGTTATTTTACTGGCGATGTAGAAAACCCTGATGTTATTTTCCAACCAATGATGTGTCAGCATTGTGATAATGCGCCTTGCGAAAACGTTTGTCCGGTAGCAGCTACAAACCATAGCAGCGAAGGATTAAACCAAATGACATATAATAGATGTATTGGTACAAGATATTGTGCTAATAACTGTCCATATAAAGTTCGTCGTTTTAACTGGTTAGATTATAATGGTTCTGACAGCTTTGCTGATAATCAAAAGCCATTGATTGGAACAGATATGAACGAGGTGGTAATGCAAATGAACGATGATCTTACAAGAATGGTGTTAAACCCAGATGTAACCGTTCGTAGCAGAGGCGTTATCGAAAAATGTTCTTTCTGTGTACAACGTTTGCAAGAAAATAAGCTTGAAGCAAAAAAGCAACAAGATCCTTCGTTAGTTCGAAATGTAAAAGTGGCTTGTGCGCAGGCTTGTCCAAGTAATTCGATCACTTTTGGCAATATGAATGATAAAGAAAGTGAGATTTATAAAACAAGAAAAGTAGAGCAAGCAAATCGTACTTTTTATGTAATGGAGCAGTTGCACGTTTTACCAAATGTAAGTTATCTAGCTAAAATTAGAAATACAGATAGAGAGGTGAACAATGGCAATGAAAGAGAGCATCATGCAGCACATGGTGGAGAGCATAAAGTAGAAGGGCATGGTGGAGAACATAAGGAAGAAGGTTATAAAGAAGGGGAGAAAAAAGTAGAGAAGGCTGTGGAAGCGGCGCATTAGGCCCCCTAAATCCTCTCCCGCAAAAAGAGCGGGACAGGCGAGGGGACTTGTGGACTCTGAGAATGAAAGAATTTTTTATATAGGTTGAAGTAACAGTTCAAATTTTCAGAATGTCAGTCTGAGCTTGTCGAAGACGGGTTAATTTGTAAAGCAGATTGATTTTAAAGAGATGGTTTCGATAAAAGATGAATAAGGGTATTCCGTTCAAGTGAGTGACACAACGATGATGACCATAGCTGTTGTTTTTGCTTGGACAAAAAATAAAAATAAGTAAGATAAAAGTTTAGAAAGATATAGGTTATAAAGTCTATGTCTAATATCTAAAATCTAAAAGAAATATGTCATTATTAAAATACGAATCGCAACTAAGGGAACCGTTGGTAGATGGTAACAAAGATTATCATCAAGTAACGGAAGATATTATTAGTCCCATTGAAGCTAAGCCGAGCAAGCTTTGGTACATTGGTTTTTATATCAGTGTAGCATTGTTGTTATTTGGTGTGTACAGCATTTATCGTGAGGTTACTTATGGTATTGGTCAGTGGAATTTAAATAAAACCATTGGTTGGGGTTGGGATATTACCAACTTCGTATGGTGGGTAGGTATTGGTCACGCAGGTACGCTTATTTCTGCTATCTTATTATTGTTTAGACAAGGTTGGAGAACGGGTGTAAACCGTGCTGCAGAGGCGATGACGATTTTTGCGGTAATGTGTGCAGGTCAGTTTCCGATATGGCATATGGGTCGAGTGTGGATGGCGTTTTTTGTATTGCCTTATCCAAATACTCGTGGTCCATTATGGGTAAATTTTAACTCACCATTGTTGTGGGACGTATTTGCGATATCAACTTATTTTACGGTTTCATTGTTATTTTGGTACTCTGGTTTGTTGCCCGATTTTGCAACGGTAAGAGATAGAGCAAAAACAAAATTCCGCAAAATGATGTACGGCGTTGCAGCCTTTGGTTGGACAGGTAGTACAAAGCATTGGCAGCGTTTTGAATCTTTATCATTGGTATTAGCGGGTTTGAGCACACCACTTGTATTGTCTGTACATACGATTGTATCTTTTGACTTTGCTACATCAGTAGTACCTGGTTGGCATACAACCATCTTTCCGCCATACTTCGTTGCAGGAGCTATTTTCTCAGGCTTTGCCATGGTGCAAACCTTGTTGATTATTGTAAGAAAAGTATTGAACCTTCAAGATTATATTACCATTGGGCATATTGAAAAAATGAACAAGGTTATTGTAACTACAGGTAGTATTGTAGGTATAGCATACTTAACCGAGTTGTTCATTGCGTGGTATGGTCAAAATCCATATGAAATTGCAGCGTTTTTTGAGAATAGGGGTAATATATTTAGCCCGTATGGTTGGAGTTATTATTTGATGATGTTCTGTAACGTGGTTTCGCCACAGTTATTTTGGAGTAAAAAATTGAGAAGAAATATTACGGTTACGTTCTTTATGAGTATCATCGTAAACGTAGGTATGTGGTATGAGCGTTTTGTAATTATTGTAACATCTGTTTATAGAGATTTCTTACCATCTAGTTGGAGCACTTATTACAGCCCTAGTATTTATGAGATAGGTTTCTATCTTGGTACGTTTGGTTTATTCTTTACTTGTTTCTTCTTATTTGCTAAGTATTTCCCTGTGATAGCGGTGGCAGAGATTAAATCTGTACTGAAAACTACAGGTGAGAATTATAAAATGAAGATGACTGATATTGAGAAAACAGATGCTGAGAAGTTTTATATTGAGGAAGTGGAGCATGCGCATTAAAAGCAATGGGCAAATATGCAAATTGGCAATGTGCAAATTGAGTACTTGCAAATTGAATTAAATTGACAAACTCCGAAGGGGTTTACTTTGAAAACAATGTAGAATTGTGAATTAATAAAATGCGCAGATTGGCAAATGTGCAAATGGAGTCTGTAAAAATTGAATTAAATTGACAAACCCCGGAGGGGTTTACTTTGAGTAACCACTGGTGAAACCCGTGGACTTGGGCAAAGCCCAAGCATAAAAAAATAATCTATGAGCGGAATTAAAAAATTTGTGGTAGCATCATTCGATGATGAAGCAGTACTTTTTCCTGCGGTAAAAAACGTAAGAAAAGCGGGCTACAAAATTCATGATGTATATACACCCTTTCCTGTGCACGGGCTAGACCATGCTTTGGGCTTAAGAGAAACAAGCATACATACTGCGGGTTTTATTTATGCTGCCATGGGTACTACTACGGCACTTACTTTTATTAGTTGGGTATTTACAAAAGATTGGCCATTAAACATTGGAGGTAAGCCACACTTTGCTTTGCCGGCATGGATTCCAATTACATTTGAGCTTACGGTACTTTTTTCTGCTGTAGGTATGGTGCTTACATTTTGTTACTTGTGTCAGTTATCTCCATTTGTAAAAAAACATCATTTTAGCGCACGCTCTACAGATGATCATTTTGTAATGGTAATAGAGTGTACAGATAAAACAAACGAAAGTGAATTGCAATCGTTTATGCAAAACGCAGGTGGGCAAGATGTAAATACACAAATAGCTGAAACAGGGTGGTGGCTTGGTAGATATGATAGAGAGCAAAAATTATATAGAGAAGAAGTTGGATACTAAATAGAAACTGATACATTGTTTAATTGATAATTGATAAATGAAAAAACTTACTTACATAATTACGGCACTTATATTAGGCGTAGCTGTTTTTAGCAGTTGCGATGGTGTTCGTCGTGAGCCGGGAAGAATATACATGCCAGATATGGCATACAGTCGTGCATACGAAAGTTTTGCTGAAAGAGATAGTGCTAAGTTTACCATGGATATGTACAAAAAAGGCGGCGATAAAATTTTCTACAACAATGTACCGCCAGCTGGCACTATAAAAAGAGGAGAATTATTTGCGTACAGTTTACCAAGTGATACTACTGGAAGCTATGCACAAAGTTCAGCTTTAAAAAACCCTTATGATACCATTTCAATATCAAAAAAAGAAATGGCAGAAGCAGGTAGATTGTATAATGTAAACTGTGGTATTTGTCATGGAGCAAAAGGATTGGCAAATGGCCCTGTAGCGGCCAATGGTGTAGGTGGTGTGGCTAATCTTACTTCTCCTGCATATGTAAGTATGAGCGACGGTACTATGTTTCACTCTATAACATTTGGTAAAGGCGTAATGGGTAGTTATGCATCGCAGGTTACAAGAGCACAACGTTGGATGATTATAAAATACATTAGAACATTGCAACCAAAGGCGGAAACAGCAAAAGCTGGGGCAGACACAATAGCGAAGAAGAGCTAATAAAAAAGAATAATAAAAGTATTTACACAAAATAATTTTTAGATGAGCAACAATTTTGAATTACCGAGTAGCTTTAAAAAATGGACATGGGGTCTTATCGTAGCAGGGTTGCTAGCGGTACTCTATGGTTTTATTGTATTCCATCCATTTTCGCAAACAGCTACCCATCATGGCCATGGAGATAACAGTACAAGATTTTGGGCAGTATTGCTTCAAAACAGTGTTTATTTCTTATTGGTGGTAAATGCATCTATGTTCTTTATTTGTGTAACTACATTAGCATTGGGTGGTTGGCAAGTAGCTATGCGAAGAGTGCCGGAAGCTATTTCAAGTGTTACACCTATCCTTGGTGGAGTTACTTTTTTAATTTTATTGGCTATCGTATTGGGCGGACGCACAGATATTTATCATTGGTTAGATACAAGTTTGTATGATCATAACTCCCCAAATTTTGATAAAATATTAAATGGTAAACGTGGTTTTTTAAACCCAGCCTTCTTTTTAATTTGGTCTGCTATTTCCATTTTCTTATGGATTTGGTTGGGTGGAAAAATGCGCAAGTTGAGTTTAAAAACAGATAACCAAGCACCCATGTCTTTGCCTGAAGCAAAAACTTGGATGGATACAAATTTTACAGTAGCATCTTTTTATGTGGTGGTATTTGGATTGACAGTGGCTTCTACATTGCCATGGTTTTGGCTAATGAGTATTGATGCACATTGGTATAGCACCATGTATAGTTGGTACACTTTCGCAAGTACATTTGTATCTGGTATGTCGCTTATTGCCATCTTTGTTATTTACTTAAAAAATAGAGGTGAGCTTGAATATGTTACCGAAGAGCATTTGCATGACGTAGGTAAATTTATGTTTGCGTTTTCTGTATTTTGGGCATACTTATGGTTTGATCAATATATGCTTATTTGGTACAGTAACCAGCCAGAAGAAACAAGGTATTTTATAGCTAGAATTGGTACCGCAGAAAAGAGTGGTCCTTATCATGGAATATTCTTTTTTAACCTAATTGTAAACTTTCTTGCGCCATTATTGATACTAATGAGAAAGGGGTCTAAAAGAAACTGGACAGTGGTAACTTTCGTAGCTGTATTAATAATATTTGGACACTGGATAGACTTTTTTCAAATGATAATGCCAGGTACGATGGCTGCAAAGGCAGAATTACTTCCTTTTGAATTTGGTGTGCCTTGCTTGTTTATTGGACTTATTATGTGGGGTGTGGGTAGATATTTTACCAAGCATTCATTGGTACAAAAAAATCATCCTTTCTTAAAAGAGAGTATGATACATCATACATAAGCCCCCTAAATCCCCCGAAGGGGGACTTGGAAGGTCATTAAGATTAGACAATTTAATTGGATTGAAGATTGGGTTTTAAAATAAAAAGTTACGATTATATTTATTTATTGAAGTCGATATTATAAAAGAAGCAAACTGTTGTCGGTCGTCAAAAAAAAACAAACATGAAAGAAGTATTTATTTTAGCAATCGTGGTGATGATTTTTATTGTCATTTTTCAGATTGCGAAAGCAAGTGAGTATGTGAGTGTACTAAAAGGAGAGGATAAAACCCGTAAACAAACCAATAAAATAAATGGTTTTTTACTAGTTGCCTTTTTAATATTTGGTTTGATAGGTGTGTATGTTTGTAATGAGTGGTATTTTAAGAAAACGTTGTTTCCACAAGGTTCTGCATCTGTAGAAGGTGAGAAGATAGATTTCATGCTTTATCTTACTATTGCTGTAACAGGTGTTATTTTCATCATTACTCAAATACTATTGTTTTGGTTTTGTTTTAAATATCAAGAAAAAGAAGGTAGAAAGGCATTTTTCTTTCCGCACAACACAAAATTAGAGTTGCTTTGGACAACCGTACCAGCTATATTTTTAACAGTGCTTGTTGTGTTTGGTTTAATTAATTGGTTTAAAATGACTGGCAACCCTCCAGATAATGCGATAGTAGTAGAAATAACTGGTCACCAATTTGCATGGGACATGCGTTACCCTGGTAAAGATGGTATTCTTGGTAAAAAAGATTATAAAAAATACAATACACCATCTGGAAATACTTTAGGCGTAGATTTCGATGATATAAACAGTTTAGATGATCTACATACAACCGAAATGCATTTGCCAGTGGGCGTTCCTGTAAAATTGGTTATTAATGCAATGGACGTAATACATGATGTGGGATTGAACCATTTTAGAATGAAAATGGATGCTGTACCTGGTATTCCAACAACATTGTGGTTTACACCTCAATACACTACGGAGCAAATGAAAGTACGTACAGGTAATGCAAACTTTGTGTATGAAATAAGTTGTGATCAGATTTGTGGGAAAGGGCATTTTTCTATGAGAGGTGTAATAGTTGTGCAAACACCACAAGAATACAAAGCATGGTTGTCAACACAAACACCTGAGTACTTTACTTTGTTTAAAGATAAAGCATCTAAACCCGACACTGCTGTAGTTGCAAAAAATGCTACCGCAGCTTTAATGCCGGTAAAAAAATAATTAATACAATTTAAAATTAAAATATATGAGCAGCGCAGTAACACTAAATGAGGCATCGATTGGGCATATAGCACACCATGATGATGCGCATCACGGAGATCATCACCATAAAGAAACCTTTATTTCTAAGTATGTATTTAGCTTAGATCATAAAACAATTTCCAAACAATTTTTGGTAACAGGAATTATTTGGGCAATTGTGGGCGGTTTATTTTCTGTATTATTCCGTTTGCAATTGGGATATCCAAATACTACCTTCCCTTGGTTAGAAGATTTATTAGGCCATTGGGCAAAGGGTGGAAAACTGGCTCCTGAATTTTATTATGCACTTGTAACCATGCACGGAACCATTTTGGTTTTCTTTGTATTGACAGCAGGATTGAGTGGAACGTTTTCAAACTTTTTAATTCCATTGCAAATTGGCGCAAGAGATATGGCATCGCCATTGCTTAACTGTATGAGCTATTGGTTTTTCTTTTTGGCTTCTATTGTAATGGCTTCTTCATTGTTTGTACAAACAGGCCCAGCAAGTGGTGGTTGGACAGTTTACCCTCCGTTAAGTGCTTTGGGTGATGCATCATCTGGCAGTAAAATTGGTATGGATTTGTGGTTGGTGAGTATGGCTTTGTTTATTGTATCTTCTTTATTAGGAGGATTAAATTATATAACTACTGTTTTAAACATGCGTACAAAAGGTATGAGCATGACAAGAATGCCACTCACTATTTGGGCGTTCTTCTTCACAGCTGTATTGGGTGTATTGTCTTTCCCTGTATTGTTATCAGGTGCTATCTTGTTGTTGTTTGATAGAAACTTAGGAACAAGTTTTTTCTTAAGTGATATTGTTGTTGCAGGTAAAATTTTACCAAACGAAGGTGGTAGTGCTATTTTATTTCAGCATTTATTTTGGTTCTTAGGTCACCCTGAGGTATATATTATTTTGTTACCAGCCATGGGTATGAGTTCGGAAATACTTTCAGTAAATAGTCGTAAACCAATCTTTGGCTATATGGCTATGGTGGGTTCTATGTTTGCTATTACTATTTTAGCATTCTTAGTATGGGCGCATCATATGTTTGTAACGGGACTGAATCCTTTCTTAGGAGCATTCTTTGTATTGCTTACTTTATTGATAGCAGTACCATCAGCTATTAAAGTATTTAACTGGCTTACAACTTTGTGGAGAGGTAATATTCGTTTTACTCCTGCGATGTTGTTTGCTATCGGATTTGTAAGCTTATTTATTAGTGGTGGTCTTACAGGTATTTTCTTGGGCAACTCTGCTTTGGATATTCACTTACACGATACATATTTTGTAATTGCGCAT